>NZ_CP033169.1:2471498-2780436 GCF_003691585.1 Biomaibacter acetigenes
GCTCTTCCTGAGGAAAAGTTTTGGTTATGATGGCCGGCGCCACAGCCATCATCAGACCGGCCCCAGCCGCTTGAAAGGCTCTTGCTATGATAAGAACCCCTATGGCGGGCGATAATCCGCATAATGCCGAAGCTGCCGTAAAGATGAGCATTCCCCATAGGAAGAGTTTTTTATACCCCAGCATATCCCCCAGTCTTCCATAAGTAAGAAGGAGACTACTCAACACCAGGAGATATGACATCGAAACCCAGCTCACCGTGGTCATCCCGACT
The DNA here is from genome assembly GCF_003691585.1 of Biomaibacter acetigenes. Classification (GTDB taxonomy): domain Bacteria; phylum Bacillota; class Thermosediminibacteria; order Thermosediminibacterales; family Tepidanaerobacteraceae; genus Biomaibacter; species Biomaibacter acetigenes. The sequence continues at coordinate 2,471,771 of NZ_CP033169.1, forward strand.
TTGAACACCTCAGACAATGTGGGCATGGCAACATTTACCACGCTGCCATCCAACGGGCCCATGATGGTCCCTAACAATACCGCTGCCAATATCCTGTATTTGTTGTCCATATCTTGCCTCCATCCGGTGGGAATTTTTCACTTAATACATTTTAACATTTACTTATAATAAATTAAAGCTGCTTTTAAAGATTCTTTTTTAATCTCAAAAGTTGTCATGCCTGTCTTCAAATTGTGAAAAAGAACATTTTCGCTATTATGGGAATTTTCTTGAAATTTCTTTTGTATTATGTTAATATATTATTACCAAAGTATTCGAGAATACGTGTATGAAAGGATGGTTATTTATGGCAACTCCACAGAAAGTAAATTATACCGATATCTCCAGGTGTCAGTATCTGAAATGCGAGGACACTTGCTATGGCCCCATATGCTATTGCACCCTGGAGGCCTGGGGTGAAAAGGCCGTATGCGGCCAGCCGGTAAAAGAAGCGTGTGAAAAGGAACATTACATCGTAATGTAAAAGGCGGACATTTAAGTCCGCTAATTTTTTTGAGAGGCGGTTTTTTCCCCAGCCTTATCACGTATCTCATTTTACCGTCTTCTTTAAACTTGTCTACCCATGTGGGGATTTGATCTACATCTTTAACATTTATTCTATTTTGCTGTAAATCCTTCTCAATGGTTATCTTCAAAATTACGCCCTCATCGGTATAGGGAAACCTCTGGGCTGAGATAAAGTTTCCCAGGGAATAAGCCGCATATCTTTCAACCATTTCGCCTCCTGGGCCTATCACCCTTACCCATTCCCCTGGCTGCGTCACATGGGGGTGGCTGCCTATCACTACATCAGCTCCTTTTTCCAGGAGCATTTTAGCCAGCTTTTTCTGCTGTTCCGACGCGACTCTCTGATATTCCTGTCCAAAATGAAGGTATACTACCACCGCATCGGCGGATTGCCGGGCTTTAGTCAGGTCTTTTAAAATAGTGTCTTCCTCGATTAAATTTACAAGATATGGCTTGTCTTTGGGAACAGGATTGCCGTTGGTGCCGTAGGTATAAGCCAGAAAGGCGATTTTGACGCCGTTTATTTCTTTAATCACTATTCTGTCCCTTTCCCCGGCGGTCCTGCTGGTTCCTACTGCCATAAGTCTCCTTTGCTCCAGCACATCTATTGTCCTGACAACGCCTTTTTCTCCGCGGTCCAGGCAATGGTTGTTTGATGTCATTATAATGTCAAACCCCGCATCTTTCAATGCATCGGCCAGCTCGTCGGGACTGTTGAATTTGGGGTAGCCAGTAAATTTTAGCTCCTTGCCTCCCAGAGTAGTCTCAAGATTGGCCATGGCTATGTCCGCGGAAGAAATCTCATCCTTCACATCCTGAAAAAACATCGAATAATTATAAAGCCCCGTTTCGGAATCATATCCCGACCATATCTGGCCATCATGCATCATCACATCCCCCACCGCTGCTATAGTGACGGTGGAGTTTGATACAGGATTTAATTGACCTTTATCCTGCCGGTTGGAAATAGTATTTTCATCATACATTGCCGCTACTCCCGGCTTTGCATTGTTTTGCAATCTTTGCGTCAGATTACCATTGGCTTTAAAAATGCCGGTAAAATTCTTTATGGAACCAATATTCAGAAATCCGGCTATAAAAAGCACTGCCACACCGCCGGCTATGCTGCCCCTTTTCCAGGGTTCCCCCATAAGCTCTCCCCCTTTATGCCCATTAATCATGCCAAAGCCATTACAACAGTTCTTCCCTCCCCATCTTCTTCAACTGTTCCACCACTTTTTTCACATCCTGGGCCTTCTTCTTGGGACATACCAGCAGAGCATCACTGGTCTCCACGACAATCATATCCTCTAATCCCACTGCGGCCACCAAACGGCCGTTGGAATATATGATGGAATTTCTGGTCTCTATATCCACAAAATCGCCCTTAGTGATATTGCCGTTTTCATCGGGCGGAAATACGCTTCCCAGGGAGTCCCAGCTTCCCACATCGTTCCATCCAAAATCCCCGGGAATAACTACCACTTCCTCAGCTCTCTCCATTATACCGTAATCGATGGATATATCCTGCAGGGTAGGATAAATATTTTCAACTGCTTCCCTTTCCTGGGCAGTGCCTATGTAGGGCTCGATTTCGGATATTTTGCGGTAAAGCCTCGGTAGGAAACGCTCGAAATTTGAAAGGATCACCGAGGTTTTCCATACGAACATACCGCTGTTCCATAGATAGTTTCCACTGTCGAGATATGCCTTGGCCTTGGGTACATCGGGCTTTTCCACAAACTCCACAACCTCAAAGGCGCTTTTTTCCTCAGCGGGTATGGATTTATCCCTATCAAACTTTATGTAACCATAACCTGTAGATGGGAAAGTCGGAGTAATTCCCATTGTGACCAGCTTACCCTTGTTTTCGGCTACACTGCAGGCAGCTCTTAAAATCCTCTGGAATTCACCCGTATTTTTTATATAATGATCAGATGGAAAAACTCCCATTACTGCGTCACCACACCTTTTTTTTATGACAAAGGCCGCATAGGCTATGCATGCAGCGGTATTTCGGCCTACCGGTTCTATCAGGATATTTTCCCTGGGAATGTCATCGATGACTACCTTGTTCAAAATCTTTTCCTGAGCTTTGTTTGTGACTATCAATATCTTTTCCGGCGGAATAATATCTTTTATTCTCTTTATGGTGTCATTTATCATGCTGTCATCGCCGGTGATGTTCAAAAACTGTTTTGGTGTAGAAATCCTGCTCAAAGGCCAGAAGCGGGTACCCCCGCCGCCGGCCATGATAACTCCGTATCTATCCATCGACATTACCCCCATTAAAAAATAAACACACAATTAGTTTTACCAAAAAAACAGGAAAAATCTCCTGTTTTTAAACAAAGTTCAGGAATTCAGCAGTTTTATTACCTCCTCATCCGTCACCTGGCCAAATTCCTCATAAAATTGCCCTACGGCATAAAAAGGCTCCTCCGATGAAAGGTAAACCACTTCATCCACCTGTGGTTTCAATTCTGCCCAAGTATCGGGTGCGATAACCGGCGTCGCCAGAATGATTTTGCCGGCCTTCAGATCTTTTAAAAATGCTATGGCAGCCCTGACCGTGTAACCTGTGGCGATACCGTCATCCACCAGGATGGCTTTTTTCCCCAAAAGGCTCCGGTAGTAGGCATTTCCCCTGTACTTTTCAAGTCTTGCCCTTATCTCATCCACTTTTTTGCGGATTGCTCTTTCCATATACCCTTCATCAATGTGAAGTATATTGACAGTCCTCTCATCAATAATGGGATTCCCCGTAGGCCCCACAGCCCCTATAGCCAACTCCTCATTGAAGGGTGCTCCTATCTTCTTTGCAACTGTGATATCCAGGGGAACATTCAGGTAATCGGCTATTACCCGTCCTATCACCACCCCGCCCCGGGGTATGGCAAAAACAACAACATCTTCATTATCCCTGTATTTTTCCAGTAGCATTGCAAGCTGCCGGGCTGCGTCCTCTCGATCTTTAAACATGGTAACCTCCAGATATACCCATCCACTTCAATAAATATCTCCTCTGTTATCAGCTTCTATTACAGTTATTATATACAGACCTTCGTCCCTTTAAGCATAGAAAGAAACTGCGGAGCAGTTTCAACACACCGCTGCAACGAGGCTGGGGATTAAACATGCCGCCTGTCTTGTTAATAGGAACCCGACCGCTTAAAGAAACGGGGGACATCTTTTCGCCTCGTTATAAATATTATACGGAAATTTACTACCCTTAATCGATAACCAGGTCTATTTTTAAGTTTCTTTATATCTCCTTCAAAAGGAAGTTTTTGAATCGCCTGCAATATACTTTAAATATTGGAAAAAGTCGATGACTTTCTCCTTCATTATGTCAGGCGATTTTTTAAACTCTTCAATAAACTTCTCAATTTGCAGGCTCATACTATCCACCTCTTAACTATATAATTATCTACCAAAAAATATATCATTAATAGAAAGCTTTTTCAATGTTTTTTCTTAACTGAAAAAAGTCTGTTCCAGCGCTTCATCCGCCTTTGCTTCAAGCGCCTGCTCATCTCCGCTTCTTACCGTCTTGAATTCCATGACAACTCCCTTTTTTGTGCCGTCTTCCGGGATTATCATGACATCGGGCCTGCCGTCTCCGGACTCTCTGTTGGATTTGACTTTATATTTTCCTTCAATGTTCACAAGCAGCCCCAGAATAAAGGCGTGATAGAAATTTTCCGCCGAGTTTTCCCCTACATCGAAGTAGCTGAAGGTTTTGTTTACCAGGTATTGAAATCCTGCTTTGAATTTTTCTATGTCTCCTTCAACCAGTTCTTTCAGAAGCTCTTTTATTTTATCCGATGTTACTTCTTCGCTTTCAAACCAGCCTGATATTATGTCACGGTATAATTTGAGTATTTCTTTGTTGGGGATTTTTAAGTTGCATACTGTGTCTCCGTATTCGGTATGGCGAATATTAACCGCTTTTAAATACCCGCTCACCAAAAGCAGGCTCCAGAGCACTTCTTTGCCGATTATTTTCTTTTTCTGTATATCTCTGAAATTGGTGTCGGTGTCTATTATTTCGTCCTTGATTTCTCCGCCTTCTATAAGAGCCTGTATCTTTGACCCTGCTCTTTTGTATAAGCCTCACCCTGTCTCCAGATTTTCAGTTCTTTGAAAAGGAAGCTATGGTCCTCCCCGGTTTTTTCGAAGAAATACCGCAGCATTTTTTCTTCCACTTTGCGGCGTCCCCCTTCTTTTCCATAAATCCTTTAAATTTTTATATTGGGGTCATTCCTCCGCCTCCCACAGTTTCCTGTCCAGAAAAGGAGGTATGTCCCCTAACCTATTATATCCTATAACATTTTGTGATACAACCTTTTTATAGCCGCCCCCTTGATTTTTGAACAATATAAAAGCCCCGGCCAGGGAAGCTGAACTCGAGCTCCTGCGCTGTCAATCCCGCCGGAGGATATGAAAGTGAAATTTTATTGACAATTTACTTATCGTCAAGATTTTTCCTCTAAAAATTTTTTTCTTTTTAAAATATAAAGTATGTGTAGCATGCAAATAAAACGTTCAAGCTTTCTCCTTCGCTTCGCAGGGCTAAAGCCGTCAATTCGGCGTGTGTCTTGCTGCCGGCCGGAGCATTTCTGCATGCCGCCCCTGCTACGCTTATATCGAGCTTAAGAACGTCTTTGGCTTCAATCTACGGTGCTCCTCATTTCTTCGCCACATATTTCCGTATATCAAATGCTACGGCGGATACAATGATAAGTCCCTTTATTATCAGTTGCCAGTAGGGGTTCATACCGATAAACGTCAGACCGTAATTGATAACACTGAATATAAGCACTCCGGCCAGTATTCCGGGGACAGTCCCAACTCCTCCTGTTATCGACACGCCGCCTACCACGCAGGCTGCTATGGCATCGAGCTCATACATGTTACCGTAATTGTTCGTTGCTCCGCCTGTTCTGGCCGCTTCCAGCACCCCCGCCAGACCGTAGAGATCACTAGCGAATTTGTTTAATATCACCTCACCTTCCTGTTGAGTTTTTTAACTCATCTTGTGGAGAATGGTGAGGGCTTTTTTCTACCTGCCGCTTTACTACTAATTGACCTAATAAAATTTTATACTATCATAGGAAAACATCGTCCATAGCATTTTCAGAAATTATATCTTTAACTCCGCTCTCTGAATAATATGATCCTGGTATTCCTTATCCAATTCAACAAAATACCCGCTCCAGCCCCATACTCTTACGATTAGATTTCGATACAGTTCGGGTTTTTTTTGCGCTTCCAGCAGTGTTTCCTTGTTTAATGTATTAATTTGTAGCTGATGACCGCCCATATCCATGAATGTTTTAACAAGCATAGCCACCTTTGTAATATTTTCATCGCTGCGGAAAACAGTATCGTGAATCTCAATGGTTAAAGGTCCTCCATTGATAGCAGCTTTCAAATTCGGCTTAACAAATGAACGTATAATAGAAACAGGCCCTTTTGTTTTTATATTAAGACTCGGTGAATAGTTGGCAGATAAAAACTCACCCTTTTTCCTTCCATCAGGGGATGCATTCAACTCCTTACCATGCCAAACGTAGTACATTGCAGATCCCGTACCTGCCCTATAGCATCCACCTCTATCGTTTGTCTTATCTTTGAGGGAATTAGCAAACATATCCACCAACTGAACTGCAATATTGTCCACATAGTCATCATCATTACCCATTTTTGGCGCTTCATATTTAAGCTTGGCCCACAGGTCTTCATAGCCATCATAATTTTCATTTATGGCATTTATAATATCCTCGGGCTTCACTGTCTTTTCTTCAAAAACAAACTTTTTAATCGCTGCCAAGGAGTCTGCAGCATTTGCTAGTCCCGTACCGTGTAACCCGTAATTGTTGTACCTGGCTCCATGGGAGATATCCCTTGCATTTTTGATGCAACCGTCCATTAATATAGACATAAATGGGGCCGGTTCCATGTATATGTCCTTGAACTTGTTTATCTCTTCATCTACTTCAGATTGTATTTCTTTTTTAACCTGTTCCATTAAAGAATCAAAATCTTTACATTCTTTTAGGCTTTCATGTATCACTTTTTCAACAACACGTAAATAAGAGAGTGCACCAATATTGGGGATATCCATTCCTACCGCGGGTATTATAAACTCCCAGCATGCCGCAACTACATAATTTCTTGCATCTTCAAGTGTATATCCTTTATCAAGCAGTCCGGGTATGACAACATCATCATTTGAGTATTGAGGAAATCCCAATCCTTGCTTGGTAAGCAAAGTCCCAAGCTCATAGAGCTTAAGGTCGGTTTTTTTATTAACTCGGAGGTTAATTTTAGGATCAATCAGTTTAAGTTCCAAACTTGCTTTCAGGCACATTTCAGAAAGTATGTTATATGCATCATTTCCATTCTCATCTACTCCACCGAGCACCATGCTCTGACCGTTGTCTCCCTGTTGCATCCCCGGATAAAGATCGCTATCCTTATTGAATGTTAGGAAAAATTCCTCCAAAAGCTCGAAGGCCTGGTCCAGATTCAAACGTCCGGCATCCAAATCCGCTTTGAGATAAGGGTACATATACTGGTCAAATCTTCCTACCGTATTATGATAATTGAAGGAAGCCCATAATGTAAAATGAAGGATGCGGAAAGATTGAAGAGCTTCGTGGAAGGTGGTTGCGCCGTATTTCGGCACACGCCTCAAGATTTCTGCAACTTCTTTATTGCCAACTCTTTCCGCTTCCTCTGCATATCTTTCGGTTAGCTGTAAAACTGCATCAATTGAATCTATAACGGCCTGCAAAAATTCCCTGCCTTTTGCATCCTCTGTAACTTCTAATGCTTGTATTGCTTCATTGCGGTGCGTCCAAAGCCCCAGCTTTATGGTAGTTGCATAGTTGGGTGAAATATTACATACTTTGCCCAGTTCATGAATATAATGGTTCTTTTTTATCTCTCTCCATTCATCAGGGGTAAAAATTTCAGGTATTTTAGGCATTGTCCTCATGAAAACGATTTTTTCATCTTCCATGATGATCGGTTTTTCCATCTCCAATACCCACCGAAGCCTTCTGGCAGCGCGCTGGATATCACTTAAATTGGCAGCAGCAAGCTCTTCGGTAAATCTTGTGAACACTGTAGGAGGAATATCCTGCCTGTATTGATGATGCTTTTTGTTTAAAATGTTGCCCAGCATTTTTTCAATTCTCCTATTCATAAAACAACACTCCTTATACTATATTTTTTGAATGGGTTGAGATAAACTCTTGGTTTTTGCTCCACATCAAATATTGGCTTATATTCTTTACCTAGCATAGAATACTTGGCCCCTGCCATCTTATTGTAGGGTAATAATTCTACCCTTTCCAAACTTTTTGCGTCTTTTAGCAGGGCCGCAATCTTCTCCATGTTTTCTTTAGTGTCAGTTATACCCGGTATTAAAGGAATCCGTATATAAAACTTTTTGCTTGTGCTGCAAAGATAATTCAGGTTTTTTAAAATCAATGTGTTATCTACTCCTGTTACTTCTTTATGTATTTTGGGATCTGTGGATTTGATATCCATAAGGACAAGGTCAACAACGTCAGCCACTTTTTTGAAAACTTCTTCAGGTGCATACCCAGAGGTTTCTATGGCAACATGTATGGGTTTCAGTTCCTTGATAAGCTCTAGTAAAAACTCAGGCTGTGCCAAAGGCTCTCCACCTGATATAGTTATGCCACCATTGCTTTTTTCCAGAATCTCTTTCCCCTTTAGTAGTTCTCTTGCCAGATCCTTAGCCTCATATTCAATTCCACAGATTTTTCGAATATGGAGAGGGCATACATTTATACATGCACCACAGGCAATACATTTTTCATGCTTGCATATATCAATACATCTACCACAATGTATACAGGAACCTTTGCTTACCATTAATTCCTTTTTAAAAGACATTCCTTCCGGATTATGGCACCAATTGCACTTTAAGGGACATCCCTTAAAGAAAACGGTTTTTCTTATTCCAGGTCCATCATGAACTGCAAATTCTTCAATATCGAATATCATTCCCTTTGTCATAATTTGACCCCTTCTATTTTACATCGCAGATTTTCGGAAACTTAGTTTCCTTTATTCTCAAACCCTCTCAAGAAGGCTATTGTTTTTTTACCTCTACTTGTTTCCGTTGCTAAAATAGCTGATATTTATAGATATCATGATATATCATTATATATCATAAGTATAATTGTGATTAATGCTAATATTTGCCTGAAATAATACTTGACTTCTTAGATCTCCCCCATAATTGAAGCGGATGAAAACCCTCAGTTTTTTATGCTTATTTTAAGGGTTTTGATGATTATATAAAATTTTATATTCGCAAAAGGCCTCACGAATCCTTGAATTATATGACACCATCAGCATTTTATTAAGCATTTTTAAGAAATAGTGTGAATCGTGTTGTGTTGATTGTTTAAGTCCAAATAATAGGGGGGCCAGTACACTTCATTATCTTAACCTGCTTTTATATTATTCTGTGTACCTATCATAAGTTCAAGAATTCTTTCCTGAGTCATATTCTTCTTATCGTTAATTTCTCCGACAATTCTTCCGTTTCGCATAACATATATCCTGTCACTCATTCCGATAAGTTCAGGAAGCTCTGATGATATCATCAAAATAGCTATCCCTTCGCTTGCTAATCGGTCAATTATCTTATAAATCTCCGCTTTTGCATTGACGTCAATACCTCTTGTAGGTTCATCAAGAATGAGAAGTCTTGGCTTTGAAGTCAGCCATTTTGCTAATACCACTTTTTGCTGATTGCCGCCGCTCAATGTGTTCACAATCTGATTTACGGATTTTGACACTATATTGAGCTCTTTGATTTTTTCTTCAGCAATTTTGTTCTCGATTCTTTTATTTATGAAGTAATTCTTAAATAAATTGCTGAGTGAAGCAAGCGAAATGTTTTCTTTAATGCTCATATCAAGAATCAGACCTTCATTCTTTCTATCCTCAGGGAGATATAACAAGCCCTTCTTAATCAATTCATGGGGCCTCTTCCTATTTATATTCTCTCCAAAATATGTGATTTCCCCATCCTTGAATGCTCTGGCGCCGAATATTGACTGTGCCAGTTCCGTCCTGCCTGAGCCTACCAGTCCTCCCAATCCTACGATCTCACCTTTTTTCACTTTTATATGAACAGGTTCAGTCCTATCGGATATTTTTAGGCCTTTTACCTCAAGAACAATTTCTTCCCTGACTTTATGGCTGCATTTGTACATTTCTTTTAGAGGCCTGCCTACCATCATTTTTATAATAGTATCATAATCAAATTCACTCCTTGAAAGAGTTCCGATATACTTTCCATCTCTTAATACCGTTATTCTATCCCCGATTTCTACTAGTTCTTCGAGTCGATGTGATATATATATTATACTGATTCCCTTAGATTTCATATCCCTGATCAAACGAAACAGAATATCAATTTCTTTTTTTGAAAGACTAGCCGTCGGCTCATCCATAATAACTATCTTTGACTCATTGGAAAGAACTTTGGCTATTTCTACAATCTGCTGTTGAGCTATGGACAGGTTATGTACCATAGTACTTGGATCTATATCAAAACCAAGTGACAACAGTAGTTCCCTGCTCAGTTTGTACATTGATTTTTTATCTGTTAACCCATTTTTCAAGAGTTCTCTGCCAAGGTATATATTATGGACTACATCCAGGTTTTGACACAGATTAAGTTCCTGATGTATAAATCCGATTCCATGATTTCTTGCTTCTCTTGGATCCTTAAAGGATACCTCTTTGCCTTCGAGGACAATCCTTCCTTCATCCGGCGGTATGATGCCTCCCAGGATCTTCATAAGAGTTGATTTACCGGCACCATTTTCCCCAACAATAACATGAACCTCTCCTTCATTTAATGAAAAGTTAACTCCATCAAGAATCTTTACCGTTTTGTTCCTAATAGCCTTTCCGTAGCTGTCATAAATATATTTTGTAATACTCTGCATTGTAAGTACATTTTTATTCACTTTATTTCTCCTCTCTATATTTATATATAGACTAATATAGATTATTTTTCGTTCAGAACTACATTGTCTTGTTCTTAATATTTTCAAAAATGATAGCGCCTAGAATAACAATTCCCATTACAGCTTGATACAAGTGATATGACACTCCCATGAGATTGATGCAGTTTTCTATCATTTTGATTATCAAGACGCCGAAAACGCTGCCGACAACCGAGCCGATACCGCCAAAAAGACTGGTTCCTCCTACAATTGCAGCTGTTATAACCTCAAAAGTGAAGTTCGCCCCCCCCATGTTAGGTTGTGCACAGTTTACTCTGATAGTCATTAGTATACCAACTATGGCAGCCAAAATCCCGTTAACAACATAAACAGATATGTTCAATTTGTCAATGTTTATTCCGCTCAGGAAACTTGCTCTCTCGTTAAAACCGAAAGCCATCAGTGTACGTCCAAAAATTGATTTGTGAAGAACGAAGTAACAGATAACGGCTATAAGCAGAGCGATGTATACCGTTGAGGGTAAAAATAAAATTTCCGTTGCTCCTATGGCATTAAAATCTTCTGGAAGTCTGTTGACTACATCTCCCCTGCTGATGATTTGTGCTATTCCATAAATTATGTATCCTGTTCCTAATGTGGTAATGAATGCAGGTACTTTAATTTTCTGTATGATATACCCATTACAAAAGCCAATTACCGCTCCAACCAATACGGTTAATAAAACTGAAGGTAATACCGAAACTCCCCACGATTTAACAAGCATTCCTGCAATAATCGATGTAATTCCCACAGTATAACCCAATGAAAGGTCTATACCGCCTGTCATCAGTACCATCGTCATGCCCAGGCAGGCAATAATGGGTATTGCAGACTGTTTTACAATAAGAAGTAAGTTATCAAGTGTAGCAAAATTTTTTATAAATAAAGCTGCGAGCACCCATAATACCAGAAAAATTACTATACTTCCTCTATTTTTTATAAAACTTCTAATAAGAGCACCAATTCGCATTCTATCTTCAGATTGAACACTATTTATTTCAATATTCATTTGAAAGACTCCTCCAAAATAATATTATAAGATAAGGTAGCCATTAGATGAATCCCAGAATCTATCGGATCAAAAATAATAGATTAATGTGAACACAAGTATTTCTCAACGCATTTATCTATTTCTTCTTCATTATTTGAAGGCATATTTACATTTTTAATAAGTTCCCACTCTTCTACATGAGTTATTGTATCTTCAGGTTCTAATATCTTAAAGGGTGATAATGATTCTATTTCTATCATAAAATCAGTAGTATATGTTTCAAAAGATACTCCAAAGTCGGGATATTCAGCACCCATTTGGTGATTATATCTCTTTATAAAAACATTATTATGATTAAAATAGGCAACCCATCCTGCTTCGTTTGGAATACCGAATTTAAATGGTTGTTTCATATTTGGATCATGTGTAAGAATTATATATTTATTTCCCCATATAATACGGGGATCATCCATTCTCGAATAAGGCCATAGTGCTACTATACGATTACTTAAAAGTCCTGTATCACGCTGTGATTGTGGTACAATTTCTTTTCCACCCGGTGCCAAAAGTGTTAGCGCCCATGCTGCAATTTTTATAGGCCATGCGTTTTTATTTTTAAGACTATGAACAATTTTAACTTTACTGGAATCATGACTTAATATTATTTCAATTTCTTTTTGTACTTGGGAATATACCTCTACCTTTTGTTTTATTTTAATACCATCCTTTACATTTTTCCACTCAACTGGATCATTATCTGGTATATAAGAGCGTGGAAATGCCTCAGGACTATGCCATAAACGATGTCCTCCTCTTATTTTCCATTCTTTATCCCAAACAGTTTTTGAAACAGAGGGACATTCACAAAACTCATTTTGTTTACCAGTAAAACCATAGAATATTACGCGTGGCCCAAAATCGATTGTTATAATAACATCAACAATATCATTGGTCAATTTAACACATTTCCCGAATTCTTTGTATGTTATTATATCGTTATTAATTTCATTCAATTTAAAGTTACCTCCATTGTATTTTAAATGTAGATTTTCGGAAACTCAGTTTCCTTTATTCTCAAGCCCTCTATAGAGGGCTATTGTTTTTTTACCTCCATTTGTTCGCCGTCGCCAAAAAAGCTGATATTTATAGATATCATAAGATTTTAAGAGTTTATAAACAGTTATTTGCGAATATAAGCTTGTAATCATACTTGACTTTTTCGGATCGCCCCCAAAATTAAAGTGGATGGTAATTTTTACCATTACTTCTAATTAATGAGGGTGGTTCTTTTATGCTTATCAAATGTTCTTCTCATGTTGAGTTTAAACTGTTTTTACAGCAGAGGATTCCTGTGTTGTGGGCTCTGGAGCAAGACAGGCTTATATCTTTCTCCAGGTCTTTGACTAAGGTTTGGTTTTTGAATCTGGATCCTGCTGCTTGTTTGTTGTCCAAATGTTTTTCTTCTATGGGTAGGCCTGTTAAATATGATCCTGTGTGTATTTTAAGGTCTTTGGTATTGATGTTGGATCTTGGGTACCATAGTGTTACTAAATGGGTTCAAGCTCTTCGTTCTGATGATATTCTGGCTGTTTTGTCCGGCTTTGAGCCTCATGGGATTGATCCCGGATCCTTTGAACCTTGTTTTGTCTGGGGATGGTTCTTCTTTAAGGACAGGTTCTAGCCCCTATGGTGTTAAGGTTTGTGATTGTAGGAAAAAGGGTATTTTTAGTTGTGATTGCAAGCGTCGTTTTTCGGATCCTGAGGCTTCTTGGGGCTGGGATAGTTACCGTGATGAGTACTATTATGGTTATTCTCCTTATGTTTTAACGGCTGCAGCAGGTGTTGGTGAGCTTCCGATGTATATTAGGCTTGTTCAGGCCCGCCGCCATGATTCTGTATCGGGTGTTGTTTCACTTGCTGAGTTTAAGGAGCTTTATCGGTATTTAAAGGTAAATAAGTTTTTGGCAGATTCTGCTCATGATGCTTATCCTTTTTATGAGCTTTGTGAGTTTTTGGGTATTGAGCCTTTTATTGATTTAAATTCTAAAGGCAAGGGCAATTTTAAGAATTTGCCTTCTGTGAGTATCAATGAGTATGGTATTCCTATTTGCCCCAAAGGTTATGCTATGTGTTTTTGTGGTTTTAATAAAAGCCGCAGTCGTTTGAAGTGGCGCTGTCCTTTGAAAGCCGGCAGCAGACGTTTGAGAAAAAATATTTCCTGTGATTGCCCTTGTTCTGATTCTTTCTATGGACGTACGGTTTATACTAAGCCTCAGGATGATTTAAGGATTTTTACCAGAACTCCCAGGGATTCTAGGGCTTGGCGCAAGGTTTATGCTATGCGGTCTTCTTCGGAACGCTCGTTTAAACGGATTAAGATTGATTATGAGATTGAGCGCTGCAGGATAAGAGGCCGCAAGAATTGGTATTTTTTTATTCATTTTGCTGCTATGAACTGTCATCTTGATGCCTGGGTTGCTAAGACTGAAAAAGAACATTTTGATATTTGGAATGAGGTTTTGGAGAAAGATTTAGCAGCATAAACAATAGAACCCAGGAGATAATTCATTAACTATTGTTCACCTTTTAAAAATGGCTTTTTTAAAGGGTTAGTTTGTTATTGTCTTTTTTTGGGTTTCATTTTAATAAGATTGCTGTTTACTGGTTTTTTATTTTTCACTTCCTTATTTTGGTAAATGGTTATGGTTTAGATGACTTTTTTGTTGGGTTTGTTAGTTTTTTACAGGGAATTATTTACTGTTTCCGAAATTACTCTTTTAAATATATTTGAGATTGACGCAGTTTTCTATCATTTTGATTATCAAGACGCCGAAAACGCTGCCGACAACCGAGCCGATACCGCCAAAAAGACTGGTTCCTCCTACAATTGCAGCTGTTATAACCTCAAAAGTGAAGTTCGCCCCCCCCATGTTAGGTTGTGCACAGTTTACTCTGATAGTCATTAGTATACCAACTATGGCAGCCAAAATCCCGTTAACAACATAAACAGATATGTTCAATTTGTCAATGTTTATTCCGCTCAGGAAACTTGCTCTCTCGTTAAAACCGAAAGCCATCAGTGTACGTCCAAAAATTGATTTGTGAAGAACGAAGTAACAGATAACGGCTATAAGCAGAGCGATGTATACCGTTGAGGGTAAAAATAAAATTTCCGTTGCTCCTATGGCATTAAAATCTTCTGGAAGTCTGTTGACTACATCTCCCCTGCTGATGATTTGTGCTATTCCATAAATTATGTATCCTGTTCCTAATGTGGTAATGAATGCAGGTACTTTAATTTTCTGTATGATATACCCATTACAAAAGCCAATTACCGCTCCAACCAATACGGTTAATAAAACTGAAGGTAATACCGAAACTCCCCACGATTTAACAAGCATTCCTGCAATAATCGATGTAATTCCCACAGTATAACCCAATGAAAGGTCTATACCGCCTGCAATCAGTACCATCGTCATACCTAGGCAGGCAATAATGGGTATTTTGAAAGACTCCTCCAAAATCACATTTTAATATACCTTTTAATATACCTTGCTGGCTTCAAGCTTTTTATTTTTGCTGTAGATACTGACGGCAACAACAATTATGATGATAGTTCCAACAATAATATTTTGAAAAAATGGATGTATGCCCAAGAGGTTGAGAGCATTCCTAGCGCACCCTATAATCAGTGCCCCCACCAGAGATAAAGGAATCTTACCCTCGCCTCCCATCATGTTGACGCCACCGATGACACACGCTGCTATAGTGTCCAGCTGGTATGGCTCTCCCTGCATAGGATGAACCGTATCAAGCTGAGAACTGAGGAGTATTCCCGCAGCAGCTGCGCAAAAGCCTGAGATGGCAAAAACCATAAGCTTTATTCTATTGGTATTAATACCTTCCTGTTTAACTACAACTTCATTGCCGCCAAGGGCATATACATGATTTCCAAAGGGTGTCCTGGTCATGACAAATGCTCCGATCATGACTAGCAGCAGTGTAATGTAATCCGAAACCGGTATGCCCAATAATTTACCATTACCTATAAAAACATATGCCTCCGGGAAGCCTCCAATAGACCTTCCGTTATTGAGTAGAAGAGCGAAACCATAGCAAACCTGCCCGACTGCCAGAGTTGCTATAAAGGAAGGGACCTCTAGCTTTGATACCATAAGTCCATTAAACATCCCCATAAGTGTTCCAACAACCAACCCGACTATTATTGCTATAGGTAAGCTTACACCTTGCAACAGAAGAAGGCCATTTATCATTGCGCATAATGATATCTGTCCTCCTATAGATAGGTCAATACCTTTAATGATAATCACCATAGTCATAGCGATCGAACATATTGCAATTATCGAGCATTGCCGCATAACATTGAGCAGGTTCCTCGGCTGTAAAAAATTAGGGATTAATGATCCAATAATTATAAACGCCAGAATCGCTAAAATATATAACAAATATTTTTTGTATCTAATTTCGAATTTCACTAAATTACCTCCCAAATACAAATGGATGCTTAATTAAGAGGAAAGGCGCATCAAATGAACTGATACTTTGATACGCCATATTCTCCTTATTGAATTATCAGGTCATTAATTATCAATATTATTCATAAATATTTTTGATATTTGATATAATAAGAATGCATTAACCTTCTATCTTCTAGAATGCCCATTTGTATGCTTCATCAAGGTTTGTTTTGTCATAAACCATTGTACCTGAGTCTATCGTCTTTTGAACTTTTGAAGGATCCAAGGAGCCATCCAGCACTTTCAATAAGGTATCTACAGCCATAGTCCCCATTTTTCCAGGGAATTGAGCCATAGTTCCGGTGATTTCCCCGGTCTTTATTAAATCAACAGCTTTCTTGGAACCGTCAACACTCATGATAGTGAGTCCTGTCTTCTTTTTGTCTTTAAGCGCCTGAAGTATTCCGTCAAGCATGACATCTGATGCTGAGAATAAGCCCTGTACATCACTGTTCGCCTGCAGCATGTTCTGTGTTACAGACATTGCCTTGTCATTGGACCAATCTCCAGGCTCTTCACCTACTATCTTAATCTGGCTGCCTTCTAAGCCTTTCTTGAAACCATCAACTCTTTTATCTCCGGCAGCATTACCATTAGCTCCACGAACAATCAGGACATTTCCTTGGCCATTTAGTTCCTTGACCATTCTTTTTCCAGCTTCAACGCCTGCATTAAAGTTGTCGGTGCCTATATAGCATATATAAAGATCTTCATTTCCCTTGTCAACAGGAGTATCCACCAATACAACCGGAATATTGGCTTCCTTGGCTTTTTTCAGTGCAGGGATGACTGCCTTGCTGTCCATCGGATTCAAAATAATAGCATCAACTTTTTTCATTATAAGGTCTTCAATCTGATTAACCTGTGTAGCAACAGCAGTCTGCTCGCCGGCTGTTACAAGCAGAAACTTATTTCCGGATGCTTCAACAGATTTCTGAATCGAATCTGCTATCGCCTTCTGGAAATCATCGTTTGTTACTGTCTTAAGGCTGAATGCTATGGTGTACTGTTTTTTGTCTGCTTTAGCTTCCTGCTTGGCAGTACCCTCTTTTTGAGTTTCTTTTTTACTTTCAGTAGAACTGCAACCTGTTAAAACCAATGTAAACACAAAGGCAAATATAGCTAAAAATGCTAACATCTTTGAAGCAACACTTTTCTTCATAATATTCTCCTCCTTAATTTTTTTTATTTCATTTAACATATTTTTTCTAAAAGTCCCAACCTTTTTCATTAAAACTTAAATACATTTTCATTTTCATCTCTAATTTTTCAGTTAATAATAACGTTTTTATCTCTTAAATCCCTCCTTTTTTCTTCTTTTGGGTAATCAATTTTCTTTTATCCCTCCCTCTATTATCTTTTATTTTCTTGATATTTCTCACTCATTCTTAAAATTTCACCAGGGTAGTAGTAGGCACTCATGGGGGATAAAGGCTTTATATAACATTTATATTGATATATGGGAACTATACGGTAGCGTAAATAAGGATGTGTTTAGCTTCCATATTATGGCACTAGGGAATCCACTTTATCTCAAGGGACGAAACCTCCCATGTCTCACTGACTCGTAGCCTAAATTCCTTCGTTCAGGCTTCCCATGAGTTAGACGTCAGCCAAGCTCATTTGCTGAGTCAATATCCTTATGGTGAAATTCCTGATGACTTATCCGGCTCATTATTATCAAGGTTCAACTCTCTTTTAAAATATGACATTTATTTCATTATATAAAATACTTAATATATTAGGCTCTTTATTATTACTTTTTTTAATATAATTTCTATATCCTCTATCCTACACCCCCCAGTTTCCGGTGAGAGAGCTGAGGCTGCAGAAGCGGCTACGGCTAGGCGGAGCATGGATTCGAGGTCATAGCTTCTGGAAAGGGCTACTGCAAAACCCGCCACCATGGCGTCACCACAGCCTACGGTGTTGACAGGGGCTATCTCCGGGGGCTTTGCCCAATAAACTTTGCCGGTGTTGGCATCGGCTAGCACTACGCCATTTTTCCCAAGAGATATAGTTGCATACTCAATCCAAGGCTCAGTAAGGGGTATTGATGCCCAGGTTCCATGGAAAATTTCTTCTTGCCCTTGCACCTTATGGCTTAGCGAATTAAAAATTTGCACCCTCTTTTCTCTTTCTGCTTTAATGTCTGACGATCTTTTTTTTGTAATATCGGTTTTTAATAAAGAGAGTTCTCTGGAAAGTTCAATTGTTTTCTTCGTGGCCGATTTTTGTTGGATATTTTTGATAGTTAATGGAATTATTTCCTCTGAGGTTTCCATTGTAATAACCGATTCCTTTTGGATTCTTACTACAGAAGCCAATAGTTCCACTGCCGCTCTTGCGGCATCTTCGATGCTTGTGATTTTCCTCCCTAAAAGGTTTTCGGCTTCACTAAGATTAGGCTTAATCATGGTGGGGAAAGCCTTCATCCCCTCTTTTAGATAATCTCCGCTAGTATCCAGTATCACCTTCTTTCCATTATTTTTAGCTATGGTTATCAGAGTCTTATATATGTCTTTATCCACCCCTCTGGGAGCGCTGCCCGACATAGTCACTACATTAGCTCTCTGAAGCAAAATTTCATATAAGCTTATAAATCTTTCGACATTTTGGGGTGTAAGAAGGGGACCAGGCTCCAGGAGTTCTGTGTGAACATGGGTAGCCTTATCTACGATGTTTACACAGGACCGAGATTCACCCTGGATCTTTACAAACTCGTGGGGGATGTTCATTTTATCAAGTTCATGCTGTATGAATCCTCCGGAAAAGCCCCCGATAAATCCTGTAGCAAGAACCTTTTCCCCGAGAGTAGAAATGACCTTGGTAACGTTTAAGCCTTTACCTCCGGCGGTATACACGGCTTCTTTTACTCGGACTACGTCGCCCACTTTAAAGTTTTCTACAACATATGCTTTGTCGATTGAGGTATTTAGGGTAATTGTAAGAATCATTATGCTAACCTACTTTCAAATAGAGACCGGAAATCAGAGGTAAGGGGTCGGAACCCAGAATCTAGAGGATTGGATTATATTCATAAATTCATACTTAATTTAGCATCCGACTTCTGACTTCCTGCATCCGTTATCTAAAATGCGCTTAAATAATAAGATAAAGTCTTAAAAGCGACGAACTATTTTACGTTTATCATGTTACTACTGTTGCGCCATTTTTTTCTTAAACAAATTAATTACATCCACCGGCGTGGGGTCCACTCCGCGGTATATGGGTGCGTAAAGGGTAATGAAGTCTCCCAGATATACCAAAGAAAACATACGGCAAAGCCTGTTTTCGCCTTCGGCAAAGATTTCTCTCACCTTACCCATCCTGGTCCTGAGTATATCCAGAGTTATGTCCTTCCTCTTTTTTATTTTGGGACTATCCAACAGATCATCCCTCAACATCATAAGGTAAAAATTCTTTATGAGCTCCTGCGGCATATCCCACCCTACGGCTTCGTCGTGATGCAGGCAGGGGATGACATTGTAAAAGGCCATGAGTTTACTGTTTTCCCCAAACTGATTTTTTATCCTCCAGGCAACCGAATCGTAGTATTCCAGGGAACCGTATACCAGGGGTATATAGCCGTATAAGTCCATGGCTATCTGTTTTGCCGGGTTTTGCTCTACCGGAGTCTCGGCTCCATACCTCTTTTTGAGGGTGGATAATAGTTGTATGAGTCCTCGGATTTCTTCTTCCTTATCCTGAATAAGGCCGAGCTTTGATAAAATCACCAGCATAGGAATGAATATATATCCTATATCACGGCGGGGATGGCCTATGTCGTAAGGCACGATAAGGGTCGGTATACCGTCATTTCGGCACATTTCCGCCAGTTTCCCGCCCGAAGTAATGGCTATCATGAAAGCTCCTTTTTTTATCGCCTGCTCGTAAGCTGCCAGGGTCTCTTCAGTGTTGCCCGAATGAGAAACCACAAATATCAGAGAATCGCTGTCCGCAAAAGCAGGCACATTGTAGCCCTGATTTACGATTACCGGAATTTCCAGTTCGTCGAAAAGGTATGACCTCAAGAGCCCTCCCGCCACCGATGAACCTCCGCCGGTACCCAGGATTATAATTTCATGAAATTTTCTGCCGGGATTGGCTACTTCAAAATTTTTGCCCAGATCGAGACTTTCACCGAATTGAACATCATAGTTTTCGGTGGTGATTAAAGAATTCATAGTGTCTATTTGTCGGATTTTTTCTACATCATTTAAGTCTATCAATTACAGTCCTCCTCAAGAATTCAGAATTTATGATTTTTTCTGCATTGAAGCCCATTTTTAATCAGGTCATTTTAGACAGCTTTGTCGCAGGATCCGGCCAGGCGGATCTTGGATTTTACCACATCTTTCACCGCATCTTGCGCCGGTTTGAAGTATTTTCTCGGGTCCACCTCCTTCGGATTATCTTTGAAATAGTCTAATAAAGCCCCGGCGAAAGCAATCTTAATATCCGTCGCGATATTTATTTTACAGATTCCCAGCGTTATGGCTTTTTTCACCATGTCGTCAGGAACGCCGGAGCAGCCGTGGAGAACCAGCGGAACCGCCACAAGATTTTTTATCTTCTCCAGCCTTTCAAAGTCGAGCTTCGGCTCCCCTTTATACATGCCGTGGGCGGTGCCTATGGCGACGGCCAGGGAATCCACGCCGGTCCTTTCCACGTATTCCGCGGCCTTTTCCGGTTCCGTCATGGCAGCTTCATATTCGCTCACTGAAAGTTCTTCCTCCACCCCGCCTACCCTGCCCAGCTCGGCCTCTACCTGTACGCCCCTGGGCCGGGCATAATCGATCACTTTCCTGACCATTTCCACATTCTGCTCAAAGGGAAGCTTTGAGCCATCCACCATTATCGATGTGAAGCCGCCGTCTATGCATTTGAAGGCAAGTTCCACATCATCCCCGTGGTCAAGGTGCAACGCTATGGGGATATCCGCCTCCAGCGCCGCGGTTTTTGCCATGGCGTGCAGGAAATTTACACCCGCATGCCTGCAGGTGCCGGGGGTTGCCTGTAGAATCACCGGGGCCCGCTCTTCCCGGGCGGTTTCAACCACGGCTTTAAGGGTCTCCAGATTATGTATGTTAAAGGCGGCTATGGCGTAATGACCCCGCTGTGCCGCTGTTAACATAATTTTTGAAGATACTAACGGCATTTAACCTTCCTCCTACTTATATTACTCCCAAACCTTCCATGGCCAGGGCGGCGGCGCCCACCATGCCCGACTCGTCTTTCAGCTCGGCGGGCACTATCCTGACCTTTTCACCTGCATTTCTCATGGTCCTCCGCCTGACGGTCTTCCTCAGTGGTTCGAACAGCTTGTCGCCCGCCAGGGAAACTCCGCCTCCGATTATGACCATCTCGGGATTTATGATATCGATATAGTTTGCTATACCTATGCCCAGAATTTCTGCAGTCTCCTCCATCACAGTCATGGCCAGCCTATCACCCATATCGCAGGCTTTCGACACCACTTCCGCTGTTATTTTCGATATATCATTTCCCACCATGCTTGTCATAATGGTGAAGTGCCCCTTCTGGATGTAATCCCGGGCTCTTCTGGCTATGCCTGGGGCCGATGCGTAAACCTCCAGGCAGCCGCGGTTTCCGCAGTTGCAGTACAGGCCGTCGCTGAATATGGTGGTGTGGCCTATTTCACCGGCGCTGTAAGTTTTGCCCCGGTAAAGTTTGCCGTTTATGATTATTCCTGAACCTACGCCGGTCCCCAGGGTTATCAGAATCAGGTTGTCGACGCCTCGGCCCGCCCCAAAGTATTTTTCCCCAAGAGTGGCTACCCTCACATCGTTGTCCATGAATAAGGGCATTTTCGGAAACTCCTTTTCGAATTTTTCCATGACAGGTATGTTTTCCCAGCCCAGGTTTCCGGCAAAGATTGATAAGCCCTTTTCAATATCCACAAGGCCGGGAATCCCCAGCCCGATACCCGCTACATTTTCCATGCCCACATCCCTTGCCACCCGTTTTATGGCTTCTATCATGTTAAAAATGACATGTTCGGGGCCGTATGCCGCCTCGGTGGGCCTTTTGTCTTTTTCGATAATTTCACCCTTTTCATTCACCAGGGCCGTGGCTATATTTGTACCGCCCAGGTCGGAACCGATAAAATGCATACTCACAGCACCTCCGCCATTACCATGTCTGCGGCGCCTTTCAAAGTGGCTTCATCGCCCATGGCGGAAAAACTGATTCTTACATCCTGAAAGCAGCTTTCCAGTGCACGACACTTCACTGTCTCCATCATAGTTTCCTCAATAAAAGACTTTGCCCGGGTGATTCCTCCACCTATGACTATCAGTTCGGGATTGAAGGTGTTTATGGCGTTCGCAACGGCTATACCCAGATACCTGGCAATCTGCCGAAGAATCCGGCTCGCCAGTATATCCCCGTTTGCTGCCGCTTCATAGACGATCTCCGGCGTGACATCCTCCAGATTGCCGCCCACCAGGTCAAACACCATGGAGTCCCTTCCTTCCTTTATTGATTTGACCATGGTCTTCACCAGAGCGTTCTCCGACGCCATGGCTTCCAGGCAGCCGTAGTTGCCGCATCCGCACTGGGGCCCTCCCACATCTATGGTGGTGTGGCCTATCTCACCGGCGCTATCGCCGACGCCCCGGTACAGCCTGCCGTCCAGGATTATGCCCGAACCGATGCCGTATCCCACCTTCAAAAACACCATGTTGTTTACATCCCGGGCGGCGCCATAGTAAAATTCTCCCAGCGTCATGGCTCTAACATCGTTTTCCACAAAAGTTGGGATGTGGAATTTATCCTCCACTATAAATTTTATAGGCACATTTTTCCATCCTATGTTGGGCGCAAAAATGGATATGCCTTCCCGGGCTTTGACGGGGCCGTGGACCACCACTCCTATGCCCGGCAGCTGCGCTTTAGCCTCATTTTGATACCTCGCAATATATTCATGCATCATATCGATGATCTGCTCTTTATTTAAATTTTTAATTTTTCCGGTATCCTGTTTAATTACATTTATATCGCCATCGGTAAGATAGGCTGAAAGTTTGTTGGAACTTATGTGAATCACTATGACGTTCAACGATTCCGGGTTCATCTTAAGGAGCACCGGCCGCCGCCCGCCGCTGGACTCGCCCATCATGTATTCCATGATAAGATTTGATTCCATGAGCTTGTTGGTGATGTTTGTCACTGTGGGCTGGGTCAAACCGGTGAGTCTTGCGATATCGACCCTTGATATGGGCCCCCTCTGCCTGATAATGTTGAGCACCAGCGACTCATTCATTCCTTTTAATAACTTGTAGCTTACAGGCATAATGTTTTGCAAGTTTATCACACTTTCTTTATGATTTTAATTATGTTTGGTATATATATTCTATAAAAATCTACAAATTCCTTCTTTCATAAAAAACTTTTTTAAGAAATTTTTTTAAGTAATTCAATATATATTTGTCATAAACTGTCAAATCGTAATAATGACTTTCGTTAGTATAATTAAAAAAACCGCTATAAAGCGGTTTAAAGCTCATTAGCTGTATATAAAGTTTAATTTGATTAATACGCCCTCACCCCTATCCATCTCTGCTCTTCTATATCTAATTCTAGTCGTGAAGTATGGACTACATAAAATTCTCTTTCTCTATATTCTTTATGTAACTGTAAATATTTTAATAGCGCCTTATTTCCATCATCAAATCTATCAACAACTGTTAATTGTTCTATAATTCTTCTATTTAATTTTGTTTTTGCTTTTATTGCTTCTATTATAACCCATTGTTCAGGATAAGCCTGTCTAACCTCTTCCCATCGCATATGATTTCACCTCAACTTTATTGTTTTCTTTCACTGGATTTTTATTGTTATTACTATATCTATTAGCCAAAAAATCTTTTTGTGCTGTATGTAGATTTTGACCGTCATATTCTGGGCACTTTGTCAATTTAACAAAAATGCGATGGGAGTTAAAATATTGTTAAAATAATGTTAACAAAATCCGGTTATTAAAAAATGTCGGATTTGTATTACATTTTTGGGAAAGGAGAAATGATATGGCCAGCGTCGTATTAAAAAATGTGTGCAAGATTTACCCCGGCGGCGTGAAAGCAGTTGACAATTTCAACCTGGATATAGCCGACAAGGAATTCGTTGTGCTGGTGGGACCCTCCGGCTGCGGTAAATCCACCACCCTCCGCATGGTGGCAGGCCTTGAGGAGATTTCTTCCGGAGAGCTTTACATCGGAGAGAAGTTGGTAAACGATGTGCCGCCTAAAGACCGGGACATCGCCATGGTTTTTCAGAATTATGCCCTTTATCCCCACATGAACGTGTATGATAATATGGCTTTTGGATTAAAGCTCAGAAAAGTTCCGAGAGCAGAGATAGACAGAAGGGTTAAGGAAGCTGCCAGAATACTGGGCATCGAAGAATTGCTCACCAGAAAACCAAAAGCGCTGTCAGGTGGCCAGAGGCAGCGTGTGGCTTTAGGCAGGGCTATCGTGCGGGAACCCAAGGTGTTCCTGATGGATGAGCCTCTTTCAAACCTTGATGCCAAACTCCGGGTGCAGATGAGGACGGAGCTTGCAAAGCTGCATGACAGGCTTCAAACTACATTTATTTACGTAACTCACGACCAGACCGAAGCCATGACCATGGGCAACAGGATAGTGGTAATGAAAGACGGCATCATCCAGCAGGTAGATAAACCCCAGCATATTTATGACTATCCGGCCAACATTTTTGTGGCAGGCTTTATAGGCAGCCCTCAGATGAATTTTATGGAAGGCGTTCTTACCGCCGAAGGCGACAATTTATTCATCAACTTCGACCATATAAAACTCTCCATACCTGACGGCGTAAAGAAGAAAATAGATACTGCCTTCATAGGTAGGGAAGTAGTCATGGGTATCCGGCCCGAAGACATCCACGACGAGCCCGCCTTCCTGGATTACTTCCCGGAGTATTGCTTTGATGTAAAAGTGGATGTGGTGGAGCTCATGGGGTCCGAGACATATTTATACCTCACCTTTGGAGAGCACAGCCTGACCGCCAGGGTAGACCCCAGGAGCAGTGCAAGGCCGGGTGATATGATAAAGATAGGCTTTGATATGAATAAACTGCACCTCTTTGACAAAACCAGCACAAAAAGGATTCTAAGTTAACCATAGAATCAAAAAATAACCGGCAGCCTGCACTTTTGAGATATGCAGGTTTTACTCCTCCCTAATACAAAAACCCGCCTCAGATAAGTGTCCGAGGCGGGTTTTATTTATTTCCCTGAAATTTTAACAGTTCTTCTATATAATCAAAATGTTTATCAATAGAATACATAGATAGATGATATTTGATTGCTACAGCAGCAATGATTGTGTCCGTAAAAGGAATGGTCAAACCTTTTTTTCTCAATCTAAATGAAAAAAGACCGATGTCAATCCAATCGGATTTCCTGATATCGATATATGGTAGGGCTTTAATGTTTGTAATCAGTTCCTCGGCTTTTGTCTTATCCTTTACGCCTTGAATGAGTTCGGATATGACCGGCCCTACTATGACAGCTCTATCTTCATCAATAAGAAGGTCTACAATATTGGTAATCTCACTATTGCCTCGAAAATATTCTATCCATATTGATGTATCTATTAAGACCTTACCTGTTAAATTCTTCATTATCTAAACTCCTTATTTTTTCTATATCTTCCGGTCCGATTTCAAATTCTATTTTGCCTTTAAGACTCTTCAAGCGGGCAATTTTTTTATATTTAATGGCATCTTTTAATGCTTCCTCAATGGCCTTTGACCTGTTTTTTATAGGATAAATACTCTCTACTTCTTTAATAACATCATCGGAAATATTTAATGTGGTCCTCATCTGCATCACTCCTTTCATATAAATAATACATCACTTTGTGATGTTTTTCAAGCAAAAAACTTTCTATTTAACTAAAATTATTGTATTATTATATTGGTGATATTTCATGCAAAAAACCCTTTTGGATATCCTTTCACCAATAAAACCCTCACTTCATACACCTTTTGCGTTGACGGACAGGCAGGGGCGCAGGGTTTTTGGCGACGAATTGAAGCAAAAGAGCCGAAAAGCAGCCGTCAGGCTGTGCGGTACGGAATATTTTCTGACAGCCGAGATGCCCCCGGCCCAGTTGAAGGATTTCTGCCTTTTACTGGAGGAATTTGTTAACAGCATATTTGAAGAAAAGTTGAGAGCTTACATTCTTGGAAAAAACGTAGAAATTGAGGACTTTCCCTTTCCCTGCGGTTTGATAGTCATAAAAAATGAAACTATTCCTGAACTCAAGTCACTGGTCCACAAGTTATTTGAAGATGGAATTGCTATTATAATTGAAGATATGCTTTTGCTGATTATTCCGACGGGTAATATCGATGAACTCAAGGAGGCCTCCCGGGCTCTCTATGAGACATTGAGCGAGGAATTTCCCACAAGAATTTTAATCAGCATCGGCGGCATCGCCTGTTCCCAGGAGGGATTAACAAAAGCCCTGGAAGAGGCGCGAAAGGCATTAATATTTGCATGGCCTTTCAGGACCGGAGTTGTGTTTTATCCAGAAATGGAGCTGGAAAAGCTGTTTTCTTTTCTGCCAGAACAAAACATGCGGGAGTTCGTCGACGAAATTGGCAACAAGCTTAAAAAACTTGATGAAGATGCCCTCACAACCATTCGAGCGGTCCTGGACTGCAACCTTAATATAGCAGAAGCCGCCCGGAAGCTTTATATCCACCGAAATACTTTAATGTATAGATTAGACAAAATCCATGAGCAGACAGGTCTTGACATCAGAGACTTTCAGGATGCGGTAAAGATGGAAATATATCTACTATTAAATAGAATTGTCGATACTCATCATCTGTAACTTCTTTTTCATTTAAGGGAATCATGAAGCCTCTCGAACCCCAGTCCCACAAAAAACCAGAATATGCCGTAGTCCAAACGCATAACTCCATTCATGGCAAAGGCTCTACTGCCATAATCCCAGGGGCATACTCCCGTCAAGAGCCTGATAGCCATTCCGGTTAGATACTCCGCCATAAGGATTATGCCCGCCCATGTAACTCCCCTGACCCACCATGGCACATGCCTTATCATGTCATGGATGGGTTCGAGAAATACAGCCATCCCATATATGGGAAACATCCACAGATATGTCCATCCCATGAGCCGGGGGTCTCCTCTCAAAAGAGATCCTAACCCTGTGAAAGTAACTTCCATCATCCACCCGGCAATGCCATATATGATAAATCGATAAAGTCTTTGTTTCATACAATTATTTTTCCATGGGTTTCACCGGTTAATGTATATCTTCCATTTAAAAACAAGCCTATTTTTTAAAGTACCCTTTTTAAAGTATTTTTCAATATGGAAAATGTCCAGAAAACCACATCCATTTTCAGTAAGATACACATTATAAAATATATCAGACCTCCTGAAAGGATAGCCGTACCCAGGTCCAGAGCCTGCCCGGCGATGCCGGCGGGTGTAAAAATCGCGCTCATGTATCCATAGGTAAAATGGACTGCGGCTGCCATGACGGCCGAAGCGATCCCCGACTTTATCAGGCTTTCTGCAATCTTTTTTCCGCCCAGGGGGCCTATCCTTGCCCTCAGGCTGTAAAAAAGCATCACCGTGCCGGCAATGGCGGAAATACTTGTGGAAAGAGCCAGGCCGCCCATACCCATGAACCTTACCAGGATAAGGTTCAGGATGATGTTTATCACCATGGCAATGGCACCGTTTATCATAGGAGTCCTGGTATCCTGTAGGGAGTAAAAACCCCTACTCAGGACATCTCTGAGGCCAAAGGCCACCATACCTATGGAATAATATAGAAGAGCTGTAGCGGTCATGAATGTTGCCCTTTCATCAAAGGCTCCCCTTTCAAACAGAAATCTAACGATGGGCACCCGCAGCACCATGGCTCCCACCGTCATGGGCATGATGACGGCGATAACAAAACCCACCGCCCTGCCCAGGGCTTTTTTGAATGCCTCCATATCCTTTTCGGCAGAAAGCTTCGAAAGAGTGGGGTACACTACAGTGGCTACCGACAGCGTAAAAATTCCAAAGGCAAAACCGTTCAAGCGGCTGGCAAAATTCAGCGCCGCTATGCTTCCTTCCACAAGGCCCGACGCCAGCATCCTGTCGACCAGGGTGTTTACCTGGCTTACTCCGGTCCCCAGCACCACGGGGATGACGAGAATCCCCATGCGGCGCAGATTCTCATCCAAAAAGTTTGGCTTTCCCCCCATGCGAAAGCCCAGTTTTAAAGCCCGGGGCATCTGTATAAGCACCTGGGTGGCGGCGGCCAGTACTGAAGCCATTACAAGGCCCCATATGCCGAAAAAGGGACTGAGCAGGAGGGCTCCGATAATTATGACATTATAAGGGATCCCTATAAGGGCCGGAATAGTGAACTGTTGATGAGATTGCAAAAAGCCCGTTAGGATGTTTGAAAGGCCGACAAAAATACATATGATCATGGTTATTCTGGTAAAGCTTGCCGCCATGTCAAGGGTTTCACCGGTAAAGCCCATGGCCACCAGCTTTACTAGAGGTTTTGCCATCACTATTCCCGAAAGGCTTATGACAATAGATATCACCAGGACCACATTGAAAAGATTCCGGGTAAAATCCGCTGCTTTCCCTTTACCCTTTTTTACATCCACCTCCGAATATACCGGAATGAATGTAGTGGCCAGAGCCCCCGCTACAGTAGCGAAGAGCACTGCCGGCACCGTTAAAGATACAAGATAAGCATCTGTCACATGGGTGGCCCCAAATTTTACCCCTATCAAAAGCTCCCGAAGAAAGCCCAGGATCTTGCTTGTAAGTGTTGCCACCATAATTGTTGCGGCCGCTAGGGCCGCCTTGTTCTCACCATGCGTTTGCGCCGGTTTTTCTATAATATTATTAACCTCAAGGTTGCTTGAAAAACTCCTTCCATTTTCTCTATCATTTCTGTTTTTTTTATGTAACAATTAGATTTCCCCTTATAAAAATTAATTACGCATTCCGAAAGCCGGGTATAGTTTAATTTTATATGGTTTTTTAATAAATTACAACATTTTTTCGGCAACTATGGTATAATTAAAGCAGCATCAAGTTGAGAATATTTTTTCTAATCGGAGGTGCAAGTTTGAATAAGGAACTTGCTCAAATTCTAACATCTTTGGATGAATGGGCCCATCGAAATTCCGGTTATGCCGGTATAAAAAAAATACGGGCACAGCTCGAAAGAGCCAGGGAAAGATACGATCGTCTGGATCTTTCGAATATAACGGTCGCTGAACCCAAAAAGATTCACGACAATCTAATTGATAAGGGAAATAAGCTCATAAAGCAAATAAAATCCGGGAAACCTGAACATTCCGGACAGATTTTATCTTATCTTACTTACCTGAATGCCGCCTATTATGATTTGAGCGGACAGCTTTCCGCTCTTTCCGTGGTGCTCCGCTTATTTGCCGCATCCTCGGCCCTATTCCTGGTCCTTTCTCCCCAGTTTCTGGGTTCGGCCCTGGCACTGGTGTTTCTGGTCCCCATCTTCTTGGGGATAAATGCCGTCAAAAATCGCAGGGCTCTAGGATATAGAATGGGTATGATGCTGTTTCCCATTGCCTTGGCGGTTTCCGTCCTGTGGCTCAGGTTCGGTTACAACGCTATGGTAAATTACCCCACAGTGCTTACACAGACAGCCGAAGTGCTCAACAAACCGCCGGAAGTGGCAAGATTTTTCGTCATAGTTCCTCCTGTTTTAGCTCTTATCCTGCTTGTCACCTCATCCACCATGGTGTACTACCTGCAAAAGATAAAAGACATGTTGGTATAACAGAGGCCGGAAGTGGGAGGTCAGAGGTCAGATTAAGTAGAATTTGCGAATTGCAAATTCACTATATTTTGAGGCCGGATTAGGTGAATCCGCCATGAAAAAACTGCGGTAATAATGCCGCAGTTTTTTATCGCGGGAATAATTTTCTGATGTAAGATGTCTACAAAAAGACACCTATTATTTTGACTGGTATTTCAACACCTGGCTCAGTGAATATCCTGCTCCACCAATAATGATCACCCAAACTACCAGCATGAAAAACAATGCTCCACCCGACATGTATCTCGCCTCCTTACGCCTTTGCGCTCTGGCCGGCTTGAGCTTTGCCGTATTTTCTCTTTATGGTCACATAAGCTTCGGTAAAGCCCAGTATCAGTATGAACAATAACAGCACCCTTGCGCCCTGTACCCAGGGTACCAGTATAGGAGTCTTTTCCACAAAGCTGGGAATTATTTTAAAATATCCGGCTTTAATATAGTCCTTTGTAGAGAATATGAGCAGTATGGCGGCAGCCAGAGGAGTCACCCATTTTATCATCACATTGAAGAAAGCTTCGGATATTTTCCAGTAACTTCCTCTGTTCATTTCCTCCAGAGATCTCTTGCTGCCGAACAGCCAGCCCACAACGATGACCTCCAATAATCCCATGATCACCAGCAGATAGCTGCCAACCCAGTTATCAAGCTCCGTTAAGAAGGCAAGGTCCGCCGTCTTTGTCAGCGCAGGCTCCAGACCTACGGGCAGGCCCACCAGGATATAGAGCAGGAATACCAATATAGCTCCGGTCTTTCTGGGGACGTTGAGGTCTTCTTCCAGAAGCGCAATCAGGTAGTTATACATGGCTATGGCCGAAGTAAATCCCGCAAAAAACAGCACCAGGAACCAGAAGGCTCCGAAAATACCGCCTCCAGGCATCATGCGGAAAACATTGGGCAGTGCTATGAAGGAAAGCCCTACGCCGCTCTTTATGCCATCCATCCCTAAGAAGGTATAGGCGATGGGAATGGCTATGCTGCCGCCCAGGATGACTTCCGCAAACTCATTTAGAAACACCGTAGTGGTGGCGGAAAGTACTATGTCATCATCGGGTTTCAAATAAGACGCGTAGTTCTGAATGATGCCCATACCCAGGGATAGAGTGAAGAATATCTGGCCCGCCGCAGCCAGGGCCGAAGTCCATTTTAAATCACTCCACCGGGGACTCCACAGGTAGTCAAGACCTTTCAACGGAGACCAATCGGGGTTCACCGGAGAACCAAGGGTCAAAGCCCTTATGATAAGTATGAAACCAAGCACATAAAGCAGAGGCATCATGAATCTTGCCCAGGCTTCGATGCCTTTTTGCACACCGCGGGAAAGTGCATAACAGAGGAGTGCCAGC
Organism: Biomaibacter acetigenes; assembly: GCF_003691585.1. Classification (GTDB taxonomy): domain Bacteria; phylum Bacillota; class Thermosediminibacteria; order Thermosediminibacterales; family Tepidanaerobacteraceae; genus Biomaibacter; species Biomaibacter acetigenes. The sequence goes on from NZ_CP033169.1 coordinate 2,503,178, forward strand.
GCGATGATCCAGAACATGAAGGAAAGTCCCGGAGTCTGGATATAATGGACGAATACGTCCGCCGAAGATTTTGCCTTGTCCATATAACCGCCGGTAAGGGATAGATAGGTATAGCCGAGAGTCCATCCAATAATGTGGTTGTAATAAGCATTGACCAGCTTTGATTTTATTTTATTAAGTTTTTAGAAAGACCACATATATTTTAATATATAACCAAAATTTATTTAATATACGAATTATGTAATTTATTCTGAAAATACTTAATAGCAAAAACCATGCCGACCCAAAAAATTTATACCTGGGAATCGCATGTATAATTTTTTTCTCATTTATGATGAAATATTTTGCATACATATGCATCATTTTGCATTTATGATTTCAATTTGTCGTATAATGAACGCCGGGTTATTCCAAGCTTTTGTGCTATGTGCGTCTTGTGCTTTTCCCGTTTTAAATAATAATTCAAGACCTGTTTTTCTAATTCCCGTTTTAATTGCTCCAGGGTCTTTCCGGCTATTTCCAGTGTTATTTTCCCGCTGCCCGGGTCTTTTGCCTCAGCTTTTGCCTCGTATACCGGAAAGTTTAGATGTAAAGGTGTAAGATGTTTTTCATTGAATCTCATATTTATCATGGCTCGGCTGATGACATTTTCCAGCTCTCTGACATTGCCCGGCCAGTCATAAGCCATCAATATTTCCATAGCTTTATCGGAAATGTCCTGGACCCCCCGGCCGTATTTCTGATTGTAACGTTTAAGTATATATTCGGCCAGCACCGGGATGTCTTCTTTCCGCTCCCTCAGCGGCGGTATCCGTATTGTAACTACATTTATCCTGTAAAAAAGGTCCGGCCGGAAGTTACCGTTCTTCACTTCCTGTTCCAGATCCTTATTTGTGGCCGCAATCAACCTCACATCTACTTTTATGGGTATGGTGCCTCCTACTTTTATAATCTCCTGTTCCTGGACCGCCCTTAGCAACTTGGCTTGAACCGGTAGAGTGAGCTCGCTTATCTCATCTAAAAAAAGGGTCCCGCCGTCGGCCTGCTGGAAAAGCCCCTGTCTCCCGCTTTTTAAAGAGCCGGTGAAAGCGCCGCCCTCATAACCGAAAAGTTCGCTTTCCACCAGGTCTTTTGAGATGGCGGCACAATTGACCCGTACCAGCGGGTTTTCGGCCCTGCGGCTCAGATTGTGGATGGCATGAGCGAAAAGTTCCTTGCCGGTGCCGCTTTCGCCCACCAAAAGCACCGAAGCGGAAAATGTTGATGCTGCCATGGCCTCTTCTTTTGCCTTCAGTATTTTTTCGCTTTTGCCTATAATGTCATCCACGGTATATTTGGATTGAAGGTTCCTGAGCATCCTGGATTTATGTTCCAGTTCCCTGCCCAGACGCTTGATTTCCGAAATATCGTGCATTACTCCCACGCTGCCCACCAGTTTACCCCCGATAAATATGGGTTTTGCGCTGCAAATCATTTCCCTGCGGTCAGGGCCTACCCGGCGCAGTACATTTTCTATGGCTACCCTTTCCCGCAGGGATTTAATCAGAATGCTCTCCTTTTCGGCAATGTCTATGGTGGCCGGCTTGCCGAGGACATCGCCGGCACTTAGGCCGCTGATGGCTTCATAGGCCTGGTTTACCAGGATGCACCGGCCTTCTTCATCCACCACCATGACCGCATCGGGTATCATTTCGATGATATTTTTGAGAAGGGTCACCAGATACTCGGCATTGCCGTTGGGCTCAAGTTTCATGGCAGCCTCCGGGAATGAAACTTCGATCTTTCCTTTAATCATAACAGATTTATATGAACTTTTCTATATGATAGTTTGTAACCCTTTCGAAAACTTTCCATATTAACCTTCACATACTTTTCCGGGACAGTTTCTTCGATGGCTTCCATAAAATACCTTTCCTCAAGATTTAGTACTTTTGCCAGCACTCCCACCAGCACCATGTTCTGGGTGCGGACATTCCCACATTTTTGCGCTATATCCGCAGCATCTACCGGCACCATGGATTTGACCTGCCGGACAAGCTTTTGCATAAGGTCCTGCGGATAAGTCTCTTGCCCCATCAAAGTGGTGACCGGAGGAATCTCGGCATCATTTACTATGAGGGTGCCTTCCTCCGAAAGATAATGCAAAAACCTTGCCGCCTCCAGTTTTTCAAAGGCCAGCAGCACGTGGGCCGTGCCGGTTTCCATGAGAGGCGAGTAAACCTTATCCCCGAACCTTATCTGGGTAGTTACACTGCCTCCCAGCTGGGCCATGCCGTGGACTTCGGTCATCTTCACTATGATCACATCACCGTTTCTTATATATATGGCAGGACATCCCAGGCGCAGGCAAGCTTTGCATTTTGTGCATTTTACCGGGTTTATCACATAACACCCCGTAGGGCCTTTTCCTTTTAATAGTGCGCAGGCCCGCCGGGCGATGATGACCGAAGGTTTATCTTTCTCCTGGCCTTTTTAACGGCTTCCTCCACCTGTTTTAAGTCATAGGAATCCACCGTTAAAACATACTCTACACCTAGCCCTTTGCAGAGCGCATCCAGGGAAACCGGCGGCCCTTTCTTACTATCTCGAGATTTAATTCCCCAATCCGTGTTTCATCGAAGCCATGACCCTGGCTCCGGCCAGGGAAGCTCCTACGGCGGCCTCCAGAGCCACCTTTTCGTTGGGTGCCCACTCGGCATATATTTCCTGATACTTTGAGATGTTTTCCAGTATTTCCGTGGAGGGAGTCCCGGGATAGGCCGCCGCAAAGGTGATGCCGTACTCGTAGGCACCCCTGGCGATGGCTTCATCCCCGGTTAAAAAGACCTTTTTTGTTTTTTGCCTCAACATTCTTCTTCACCCCTTTTTATTAAACATGCCAGTGCGATGGAAGCCAGCTTGGAATATGCGGAATCCGCCCGGGAGGAAAGCACCACGGGAACCCTGGCTCCCACCACTACTCCCGCCATGTGGCCTCCGGCAAGAAAAGAGATGGATTTTGCCAGAGTATTGGCTGTCAGTATCTCCGGGGCCAGGATGATGTCCGCCTTCCCCGCCACCGGACTTTGTATTTTCTTATGGACTGCGGCCTGAGGAACCAGGGCATTGTCCAGGGCCAGAGGCCCATCCACCACTGCGCCGGTTATCTGCCCCCGCTGGGCCATCTTGCTCAAGATGGCCGCATCCAGGGTAGCCTGCATCTTTGTAGAAATGTTTTCTACCACCGCCAGCACCGCTGCTTTGGGCTCTTCATAACCCAGGGCCCTTACGGCATCAACAGCGTTTTGCAGTATGGCCGCCTTCTCCTCCAGGGTGGGCGCTATATTTATGCCCCCGTCGGTGATAAAAATGACCCTTTCCAGAGACGGCACCTCCATGGCGGCTAAGTGGCTTAAAAGCATCCCTTTCCTCAGGCCGAAATCCGGAGCCAATACCGCCTTGAGGAAAGCGGAGGTCTCCACCATACCCTTCATGAAAACATCGGCCTTTTTTTCATATACCAGTTTTACCGCCACCATGGGGGCTTCCGGCCCGGGGCAGTCCAGGATCTCGACATCTTCCAGGGAAAATCCTATTTTTTCGGCTTCCTGCAATATTTTATTTTTTTCCCCCACCAGAATAGGCACCGCCAGATACTGTTGTGCGGCATCCCTGACCGCCTCCAGCACCAGGGTATCGGCGGCCTGGGCAACACAAAGGCGCATCGGGGGGTATGCTTTAAGCTTTTCTATGACTTCACCGAGACTTCTGAACATATACCTTCCCTCCCGGTGTAATTCATAATATTTTCACGGCCGGTCAGCACCCTCAATGCCGCCTCCGCCAGGGCCTTCATTTCCTCTTCGCCCGGCACGATTTCAAGCTTTGCTATGAATCCCACCCTTTCCTCTATTTTCCGGCAAATAAGCTCAGAGTAAGCAATGCCTCCGGTGAGGATTATGCGGTCTACACGGCCTTTGAGCACCGATGCCATTTCCCCTATGACTTTTGATATCTGATATACCATGGCTTCCAGCACCAGGGCGGCCTCCTCATCCCCGGATTCCGCCCGCATGATGGCTTCCCGAACATCCTTGGTTCCCAGGTATGAATATACGCCCCCCTCCTGAATGAGCTTACGCTTGAGCTCTTGCCTGGAATACCTGCCGCTGTAGCAAAGATCCACCAGGTCCAGGATGGGTAAGCCACCGCATCTTTCCGGAGAAAAAGGGCCCATGCAATTGGCGCTTTCCACATCTATCAAAAGCCCTTTCTCCATGGCGGCTATAGATATGCCCCCACCCAGATGTGCCACTATAAAATTAAGTTCCTCCAGAGGCCTTTTCAATTCCTCTGCCACCCGGAAGGCTACCCTCCGCATATTGAGGGCATGAGACAGGCTCTTCCTCTCTATCCCCTTAAAACCCGAGACTCTGGCTACGGGCTTCATCTCATCCACCGATACCGGATCCACTATGAACGCAGGAATGTCTGCTATACCTGCAATTTTTACGGCCATGAAGGCCGCCACATTGGATGGATGTTCTCCCCCTGCGGCATTTCGAAGGTCCTCCAGCATGGCGTGGTTTATATCATAAGTTCCGGCCTTTACAGGATGCAATATCCCCCCCCGGGCCACCACCACATCGAAATCTCTAATATCATATCCGTTATCCTTTAAGCACCTTTCAACGGCTTCACATCTTAAGTCCTTCTGCTGTAAGACACTTTCAAATTTTTTTAGTTCTTCATAGTCATGCAGGATATTCTGGCTGAACACTTCCATTTCATCATAAAATACGGAAATCTTTGTGGATGTGGAGCCGGGATTTATGGCAAGGATCTTGAATTTTTTCATCCGTTCGCCTCCTCGTTTTAAGTTACAGTCACTTTTTAATATAATTTACCTTTATCCTGCCTATGGTGTTTATTCGCTCTTCGGCCAGCATATCGGCCACTTTATAAGTAGGAATATTCTTTTCCTTGCTTACCGCAAAGATCTTCAGAAGTATATTGTAAATAGCCTCGGTCTTTTTCATCACCCTGGCCTTACTTGTTCCATGCATTTCCAGCTCGTCGGCCACCTGAATGAGGCCTCCGGCATTAACCACAAAATCCGGCGCATACAGAATTCCCCTTTCATGGAGCAAATCCCCGTGACGTTCTTCTAAAAGCTGGTTGTTGGCGGATCCTGCAATGATCTTGCATTTTAGCATGGGGATAGTCTCGTCGTTCAGGACACCTCCCAGAGCGCACGGAGAAAAAATGCCGCATTCTACTCCAAATATCTCGTCACATCCTACTACTTTGATATCGGGATATTTCGCCTGCACCTTTTTTACATTTTCCTCACATATGTCGCATATAGTAAGTTCTGCCCCATCCTTCACGAGGTCGTCCACCAGCAGCGCTCCCACTTTGCCCACACCCTGAATAGCCACGCTCAGCCCTTTGAGGGACTCATCCCCGTAAACCGTCTTTGCCGCGGCCTTCATCCCCAGGTACACCCCATAAGCCGTAGGCACCGCCGAATTGCCGCTGCCCCCGTATTCCTCCGGAAGCCCCACCAGGTAGCCGGTCTCCCGGGCCGCATACACAAAGTCGTCACCATAGGTACCCACATCGGTGCCGGTATAGTACCGCCCGTTGAGGGACTGTACATACCTCCCCAGTGCACGGAAAAGCCCTTCATTCTTGTCCTTTTTTGGGTCTCCGATGATGACGGTCTTTCCGCCTCCAAAATTGGCGTCGGAAACGGCACACTTATAGGTCATGCCCCGGGCCAGGCGTAGCGCATCGATCAAAGCATGCTCCTCATCCTCATAGGGCCACATCCTGCAGCCCCCCAGAGCGGGCCCCAGAGTGGTATCGTGGATGGCAATGATGGCCTTGAGCCCTGTGGTCTTGTCATAATTGAATATCACTTGCTCAAAGCCGCCATTTTCCATTTCCCTGAAAATATCGATATTTTTCATGGAAAAACCCCTCCCAGTTTATTGATTCCGTATGACAGCCAAACAACATCAAATATATAAAAGTATATAAAAGCAAAAGCGGTACCAGTTGGCCAAAGCCAAACCGGCACCGCTATAAACGCAAAGTGTGTATTTTATTTTACACGTAAGTGTGAATATATTTTCCCGTCCATGAAAAGATTTGCAGTGTGAGAAATTACACGTCAGGTTTCAAGTTTGACAGCTCTTCGATAATCATTTCCTGATATCCTGCTTTCTTTATATGGGCCATAAGGTCCACTACCGGAACAAGGTCCGGACATGTTATATTTTTCAGCATTGCCAGTCTTTTTTCACTTATGGTTTTATGGGAAAGGCATTTTTTATAGTCTTTTACCGTATAGTGCCACAATTTTAACTTGCCACTGTAGCGGCGGTATAGCCGATCGGCTATCATTAATCCTTCCGGGTCAAAGTCTCCTGAGTAGTACATTTGTGTGCCGCTTCGGACCAGAAGGTCCATGAGTACAAAAGCCGAAAGCCTTGGCTGGCCAAAGGTACAGATGAGCGAAGGGATGATACGGCAAGCCCGCGGGTCAGAAATCTTCTTGATGTTTTTTTCAAAAATTTGTTTATTCCATAAATCTAAAAGAGAAGCGAATACTCCAGGATTCTCCACTACGAACACGTCCCCGGTGGGGCTTTTAATTTCGTCAATAAAGCTTAAGTTCAGGAGAGGCACCTGGAGAGCCTGAACATTTTCATAGGCCGCCTGCCAGACGGGATCCGGCACGTCTTTTTTGAAGGCTTGAAGGCCCACTACGGTAACATAATTTGATATTTCGTCTATCAATATTCCCGCCCTATAATAGACTTCTGCCCTATCCTGGCTATCCTTGACTTCCCCCACATCAAGGACAGAGCAAAGGGCATTAAAAAACAAGTTCCCCAGAGTAGTGCCGAGGTCCAGGGCATGGGGGTTTTGAGTAATCCTGGAGGCAAACACCGGCAGGCGCTCTTTTGAATGGCGCTTTACCGGAAGATCATCTAATGCTCTGCAAACATCCCCCATCTCACGAAAAAGCTTCCCCCTGTCCTCTTCCCTTGACAGCCTCATCTCGATGACTCTGGCGCCGGCGGCTTTTCCTTCATATACATCCTCAAGCCAGGCTTTACTTTCTTCGCTCCGGCATATGGAATAAAGCCTTTCAAAAAATTGTTTCTTTTGAACCTGAAAAGTCTCTTCATCCTCTTTTTTGCCGGTGAGAGGCTCTCCAAAATATGCTTCCAGAATTTCCTTCAGTGTATAACCTTCAAACTTTGTGTTTTTAAGGGATTCTTCAAACTTCAAAAGGCTTACGTCGACTGAAGTTTGCCTTGTATAATCTTTCCTGAAATGGCTCGTAAGTATCTCTTTTTCTTCCGGGGAAAGGTTTATAAGCTTTACACTGCCCCCTATGCGCCCCAGGCTCTTATATTTTTTTCTGAAGGCTTCAAAAAGTCTCCGGTAACCTCTATTATCTTTAAAAAAGTTCAGATCTTCCTGTTTCATATCCTTCTCATTCTTTCACACATCAAACCTCTCACTTCCCACTTCCCACGGCTGCCGCCGCATCTTCATCCACATCGTATTTCAGCATGCGCTTTTTACCGTCCCAGATATATCTGATGACCGTCACAAAGTTGGCATTCTTGGGTCGCACCAGCTCGCATATGGAAAGCTCCGGTACGGTGTCGTAATCTCCCCAGAGCACCTGGGAATTAATAATAAAATTAAATTTCAGATCTTCCATGAGCCGGAACATGTCTTTTATGTTGGTGTCATCCACACCTGCAAAGGCTTCATCCAGAGATACGACCCTCGGAGCATCCTGAGCGGCCGAGTCATATCGGGCATATACCGCTGAAAACAGCGGTATATACATGGCCATGGCCTTTTCACCGCCGCTGAGCTTGTCAAAGGCGTGGTTGGTGAGCTCCCGGCGGGTCTCTCCTTCCTTTCTGAAATACAGTTTGAACTCAAACCATTTCCGATAGTCCAGGATATCCTTTATTATTTGATGGAAAGTCTCGGTGTTTTCGGCATTATCCAGAATTTTCCTGGCCCTGTCTACTTTGGATCTAAAATGTCTTGTCACCAGGTTAAATTCTTCGGGTTTTAACATCTGGGCACCGGATTTCAGGATTTCTACCAGTTGCCGGGTATCCATTTCCTCCTCACTTTCGGCAGGGATGGGTTTCCACTGAAGAGAAAACGTAATACCGCTGGAGGTGTCTCTCTCGGACATGAGGCGGTTCATATTCTTCACCCATTCCTCTGCCCTGAAAATCCTTGCCCTTATTTTCTTCCCCACGTTATGCATTATAATTTCCTCAAAAAGTCGTCGGTCGGTTTCCCTCAAAAGCGCCTCATTGGCGGCAATATCCTGCTCAATGGTGTCATAAAGGGCATACAGTGAGACCATTTTGCCCTGAAGGTTTGCGGTGATCTGAAAGCGTCGCAGCTTCCTTGCCGCCTCTTTCAAAATCTCGCTTTCATCTTGTTCGGAAGAATCCTGTATATTTTTTTCATCCTGTTCATGGGTTCCCTCGAAAAGGTACCCCATGGTAAGACCATAGTTTAAAAGTCCTACCTGGCTGTCATGAAAAGCATCCGTCAGTCTAGTATTAAGCTTTTCTCTATCAAGTCCGGGCTTTTCTACCAAAGCCGCCAGAGTCTTTATTATGTTCCGGCAGAAGGCAGGGATTTTATCATCTTCCCCATCCTCCGGCAAATCTCCCAGATCCTTTATAAATCCCAGTTTCCATTCATCCACAAAACCTTTTCTATATATTTCATATACACCGGTTAAAATCTGTATTTTGTTGTCCAGCTCCAAAAGCTTTTCCGTATTGGTCTGTCTTCTAGCAAATGTGGAAGCCTTCCGGGTATCCGCATCTCTTATCTCCTCAGGGATATCCTCCAGCCTTTCGATACACTTTTTCAGCTTCTCTTCAAGCTCTCTTAATCCCAGAGTCTCGATGGCTTCCGTCAGGGCTTTTATCCTGGCCTGGCTTTCACTTATACGTCTTGCTATATCCTGGATTTCCACCGAAAGGTTTTCCACATCGGCCTTGGCATCATTATAATTTTGTTTAAGTATCGAAACTTTTTCCATGGCAGAAATCACACCATAATATGTGATTTCCAGCCGTCCCAGACTCTCGCCATAGTCCTCCATGTTGTCTCTGGCTTCTTCAAAAGACGCGATATCCGCCCTGATGCTGAGGCCTGAAGTAAGCATTCTGACTTCTGCCCTTAAGGATTGTAACAAGTCAAAAAGGGATTTGACCTCCTGGTTTTTGTTTTCCAGACTTTTTTCGGCATTCCTAAGTTCCCTCTCGGCATCTCTGCAAAAATTCAGTGCCGTATCCAAATCCTGTACCCCAGGAAAATTATCATACTCTTGTTTTAACCTTTCCAGTCTCACACCTAATGTACTTATTTCTCGGTCCAAATTTTGTATACGGCCATTTATTTCTTCCAGTTCTCGGGTTAAAGCCAAAATCTTTTCTTCCCTGAACTTCTTCCGGGACTCGTATCCAATAAATCGAGACTTTATGCCGTCAGGGCCTTTGCCTTGCAAGACCCCTATGCCGAAAAATCCATCTTCCCCTACATATGTTCCGTTATCTTCCCGGTACACCAGGATGTTCCTCAATGCATCATCCACCGTTTCCCGGGATATGGATTCTCCCTCGAGGCCGGCTACCTCGAAGTACTGCAGCACATTTAGTTTCATGGAAAAAGAGCCTGGAGCTATGAATTTGTCGCACATATTATCATCCATCGCCATAGCTTTATCCATATATTCTCTTGGGACTATCAGTGCATCCATGAGACCCATGGCCTCCAAGGCCGCCTCTATCCTGCCTCTGGTTTTTTCATCCACATCATCCTTAAACTCTATGGCCTTATAAAGGGGGATGTGAGGTATGCCGCTTTCTCTAAGCCTTTTACGGTTTTGTTCCACCTGGGGGTCCCTTTCAGGCTCCGGATCTTTTTTATTTTTCCACTCATCCAGTTCGGCCTTTTTTTCATCATACAAATTTTTTTCCTGTTCTCTTTGGTTTTCGAGCCATATTTTTTTATCAAGGAGCTGCCGATTTTTGCCTTCATAAAATGTCCTGATTTCCCTTAAGATGTCTTCAAATCCGACATTATTGCCGTAATTTAAAGCAAGACGTGCCACAGCCTCCAGGTCTTCCTGGGGTAACCTCAGTTCCTCATTCTGGCCGGACCACTGGTATATCCTCTCCACATATTCGCCTTTGACGGTGTCAAACTGCTTCTCCCATTCCTTTAGCTGCTTTTCACATTGGTCCTTATCTTTTTTTAAAGCTTCCTGTTCCTGAAGCGCCTTATCATACTTTTTGTTTTCTTCCCGCTCCTTCTGCAGGGCTTCTAGAGCTTTTTTTATCTTGTTTTTATGCTTTAAAACCTCGCTTTTCCAGAAAGTAAAATCAAATTTTTTGCCAAAAGCCTTTAAAAGCTCATCCCTTGAAAATTCATGTTCCATAAAGTCCGCAAGGCCGGCGGTCTTTCCCATGTCCCTTATCATGTCCTGGATCTTAAGCTCCAGGGATTCCTTTTCCCGATTAGCCTCGCCGATTCGTTGCTCCAGGTCTTTTAAGCGGGATTTCTTGTCGTTCAATTGGCCCTGCTTTTTATCAAGGGCGCTTTTTCTATCCTTTAGAACCTGTTCCTCTTTTGCCAGAGCCTGCCCTGCCTTAAGGGCGTCATTATCCCTTAAGGACTCCTCCTTCTGTTTTAGGGCCGCCTGCTCATCCTGCAGGGCTTTGATTTTTACCGAGAGCTCCTCCTCCAATCTCATCTGGCTCTCTATCTCCTGGATCAGGATATCACGGTTTTTCCTGGCGGATGTCAAGTCCTGGTATGATTTTACCAGGTCTTTAGACTTTTCATACAAAATAAAGCGGTTGTAAAAATCGTATTCAGCCTTCAGTTTTGCAGCAGAGCTTCGGCTTTTATATAGTTCATCCAGATGCACCTTTATTTCATCCATGTTTTCTATGGTCTCTGAAAGGGGCCTCAAGTCCTCATCGGACAGAGCCGGAAGCGCCGCATTCATTATCTCGTAGATGACAGTGGGCCTGAAATCTTTAGAAAGTTTGGGGCTTCGAAGCTGCACCAGCAGTTTTATGAGTTCGTCGTACTCCTCCACGGTGTTAAAGCCGAAGATGTATTTGTTCACCATTTCCATGTATTCCTTTTGGCTTTCTACCACTTCTCCGCCAGGAATAATCCTGGCTTTGAGCTCTCTTTTGGTCAGGGGGACCTTTTGTTTTTTCCCATCTGGCCCTATTTGCGATTTATAAAGGTTAAAATCTTTCCCCACCCGACGGCCATCCAGTATGATAAATCCCCAGGAGTCCAGGCCCTGGCCCCGGCGGGCCTTAAGTCCCAGGCCCACGGTTATGTAACTTTCGGCATTTTGCCTCTTGAACTCCATGTATATGTAGCCGGTCCTCTCCTCAACGCCGCTTACATCTTCCTCCCCCAGCAGGTAATCTTCCAGCCTTCTGGCCCTGGAGCCAAAGGGATCCAGCCTCTCGGGGTTCTTGTTGCCATCCAGCAAAAGGGGGATGAAGCTCTGCATGGTGACAGATTTACCTGAACCGTTTGCCCCCCTCAAAAGAAGCCTTCCCCCGGAAAAGTCGAATTCCTCCTCATCATAGTACCAGAAATTAACAAGTCCTGCTCTGTTTATCATCCATCTACTCTTCATGAGTCTTTACTCCTTTTACGAAATTTTCCGGGTATTCTCCGGTAAATTTTCCCACCATAGGTAAGATCTTTACAGAACGAAGCTTTTTATCTCTTACAATCATCTTCCAGGACTCCATGGCATCCATCACTTCCTGAATAAGCTTGTCGGGCGAAAGCTCCCGGTAAGATTTGTACCAGCCGCTTTTATACAATTCTCTGCATTCCATGATAATGTGGTGAAACTCCGATTCCGGTATTTCAATAGTATCATCGGGCTTTACATGAAGCTTTTCTTCATCCAGCTTTTTTCTCAAAAGCCCGCCTATCTGAAGGATGATGTCGGAAATATTGCTGCCATCCGGAAAAAAGGATTTGTCTCGGGAAGAATTTTCATATATCAGGAAGGCGGAATTTTTGTGGATATGAAGTTTAGCCCCCAGATTTTCCTCAAAATCTCTTTGAATGGTGTTTCTGTAATTTTTTATATAGAGGAAATCCTGGTCATCCGGCCCCTGGCTATACACAGCCGGCGAGAGCAAGAGCTTGCGATAAACCCGGTGACGGCGGAAGCTTCCTCTTTCTGTGTCACCTGTAAGCCATTCACCTTCCAGCAGAATGTCGGGATTTATATCATCCCCCAGTTCCCGCCCAAAACTTCTCAGAAAATATCCGGAAATTCCGGTATTTTCATAGAGCACTTCAGTGGTCCTATCTTCCGAAAACCTCTCCTGCTCCCCGTCGTTCACCTTTAAAATCCCAATTTTCTCTGCAAACACCAGCACCCTTACCAGGGACCTTCGATGGGAAAACAGATTCCAATCCACCTTTTCATATCCTTCATAGGTGGCCTGGATGTACTCTGTGATATTTGAAAGCACAAACTGTTCCTCAGGGCCCTTTTCCTCCAGGAAAGCCAGGAGCAAACATAAAAAGGCATAATCCATGGATTCTTTGAAATCCTGAATGCCCATCCAGGCTTCAGCCTCCCCGGGTACCTTTTCCAGCTTGGCCATATGAGGATTTATTACCAGCCTGTACCCCAATTTTTCCTCTATAAAAAGTTTAATACGCCCCTGAGCATCTCTTATTCTGTAATAATCCTCCCGGTTTTCATCCCTGAGTATCCAGAAATTTTCCAAAAGCATATGCAGCTCTTCCATGAAATCACCCGACATCTTCAAATTCTATGATAAAGGCCGGCATGTTAATATTGCCGTCGGTGCACTTTAACCATATGCGCTCATGGTCCTTGGGAAAAATTACCCTGTATTGTCTGCCGTCTTCGGTCTTCGCCGTCTTGTTCCTGCTTCCCATGGCCTTGCCTATCCAGCGAAGGAGGGTAATCCTCACAAAGGGCTCCACTTCCGGTAACTTTGCAAGATTTATCCTGTTTTGAAAGATGAGGCCTTCCAGTATCTCCCTCTCCTGCTCCAAAGACATCAAATATTCCTTAAGTTTTTGGCTTTTTGACTCACTGCAGTCCCGAACGGCGCCGGTGTTGCCGCTTTCGGAGTAGTTCCTGGTCTTAGGTTTTAATTTAAAAGTGCAGGGCTTTTCATCCCATACCCCTACTGTGATGCTCTCGGTGGCCCTTTCAAACTCTCCTGCCAGGTGACGGGTATTGAAAGCTCCAAAGGCTGCCGCTGAAAGCCTGTGAGCCTCATTTAGATCTTTGCATGCTGCAAAAGCTGCCGCAAGTTTTAAATAGTCGGTCTTCCGGCTTAAGGTCCTTGAACGGCTTTCAGCGATTCTGGCCGCAAAGCGGGTGATCTTCCTTATTATCTCATTGGTCACATTGAAAAGCCGGTATGCCTCGCTTTCATCTCCCCCATAGCCCAAAAACCAGCCTGTTAGATTGAACCACTTGCTCTTTATCTCCCCTCTAACCTCATCGGCTTCAGGGATGCGGTCGATCCGAGGGACGGAAAGCTCATATTCCACCAGCTTTTCGACCACGCTATTCACTACATCCTCATCCAGGTTTTTAAGAAATTCTTCGATGGCTGATGAGAACCGCTGCAAATCCTTTATGAAATCCCGAAGATAATCAATCATGCGGTCTTTATAGACTATAAAGGCTTCGGTCTTCATAAGCTCATCAGCCCGCGAACTCTGGAGGCTTGCGATGTAGTCAGTGGCATTGTGGTAAATGCTCTCGAAGTCCCCGTTCAAATCCTGCCACCATCGGTGAATAGCCGCCGTGTCAGGGGATGAAGAAAGGTCTATTATCTTCAGGAGGGCGGTGTATATCCTTTCAAATAATGAAGGCTCCAGAGACCCGCCATATCCAGAAAGGCTTTCCAGCCTGATGGTCATCCTTTCGATCTCAATGGAGTAAGGGCTGAGCTGGTACCTGAACTTCTTATTCTTGAATTCCTCCAGGGTGGCGGCTTTTGTGGTATCCTGGGTGGAAATGAGGTTCTTCCACTGGGAAAGGGCATTTAAATCCTGCTCGCACTTTTCTATAGTATAATCTGAAAAAACGGCAAATTGCTTCATATAATCAAAAACATCTTCCTTATAGAGCCAGTATCGCAGCCTCTGGTGCTGCTCATAAAAAAAGCGCAGGATAACCCTGTATCTTGCAGCGTTTTCTGCTGTCAAGTATCTTGCCTCATCCAGCGGTTTTAAAAGTTCCATGTTCAACCTGTCTATCTGCGGCATTTTGATCCCTCATCGATACAAAAGTTTTCCCGCTATTGCTGTTTAGCTTTCAAAAACGCCCCCATTACCTTGTCCATCTTCCTGATATGGTTTGTGAGCCAGTCAAAAAGAAAATGGTTCACCTTTATCACCAGGGCCACGGTAGGGCCTTTTTGTTCCAGCTGCTGTTTCAAGTCCTGTAGATCCGAAATGAAATCATCGTGCATTTTTTTATGTATTTCATAATTCGGAAAATCCAGCGATTTCATACGTTCTTCCTCGGCTCCAAAATGCATTACCACGTAGTCCTCAAGAAACCTCAGGACTCCGGATATCTCCTCTTTTCCCTTACCTTTGGAACACGCTTCTACTAATCTATTAATCCTGTTAAAAAGTTCCTTGTGCTGGCTGTCAATCTCCTCAACACCCGTAGCAAGGTCCTGTGTCCATTGTACTGCCATACAAAAACCCCCTTTTTACCCTGTCTTTTACCTCAATTGTAAAATATTATCGGCCTACTTTAAAGCAATATTTTGCTCCGGCGGAAGGACTTCAGTGCTCGTGGTCAAAACCCCGAACCCCCAGTATTTAAACTAATGACGGAGAGCATCCTTCACAAATTCAAAAATTATGTTTTACAGTTAAATCAGGGCCGCTATAGCCAGCATCAGGCCTGTCAGCTGATATACCTGTACAGTTTTGACATTGGCCTCCATGAGCCGGGGAATATCGTCATAATATTTTTTTGCCTCGGCTATGGCTCGACGGGCCAGGGGAATGCTAAGAAACGTCAGGAGCCACACAGGGCTTCCAGTAAAGATTATTAAAGGTAACAGACTGACATAAGCCATAACAAAAAGTGCCGTATATACACCGACGGCCTTTTGTTTTCCTAGCCGCACCACCCAGTTTTTCTTTTGACCGCGGGCATCGGCTTCATAATCGGGATACTGGTTTATCAAGAGCACGTTGGCTATCAAAAAGCCCAGGACCAGCGATGCCGGTACCACTTCAAGCCTTAAGGAATGGGTCTGGACCAGATATGTTCCCCCCATGACCAGAGGACCGAAAGTAAAACCTACCACGAATTCTCCAAAGCCCCTATAAGCCAGCTTAAAGGGAGGCATGCTGTAAAAAGCCGCCAGAAGAAAGCCGAGAAGCCCTACCCACAGGACCATAGGCTCCCGTACCATTGCAATATAAAGACCTATAACGGCGGCACCCGCCATAGTGACAACGGCGATAACCTTCGTCTCCCGTACGGTCAATAGTCCGTCCACAATGGTCTTTTTGCCTCCACTGAAGGGAGTCCTCTTTTCCGGAGCAATAAAGCGGTCTACCCCGGATTCATAATCCACAAATTCATTTATGGCATTCTTGCCTATTTCTATAAGATATATACCGGCAAGGCACCATAAAAACCAGTATATGTTAAATACCCCTTCCAAACCGTATGCCATGGCGGCTCCGCACACCATAGGCACCGTAGAAGCCACCCATATCTTGGGGTCTGCCAGCTGCCAGAAGCCCCGCCACTGTCTTTTGAAATTTGTTGTCATAAAAATTTCCTCCTGAATAATCGCTTTTGTATAAATTATATCAGTTTTAAAACTCAATGCCAAATTCCTTTATGATTTTTTTGAGCATGAATATTCATCTTTATTATGAGAAGGATTTTTTAACTATATAGCGAATTAAAGACAGAAGAATACTTGTAGGTGAATGACTTTTAGCTTAAGGAACATCATCAATATTATTTAGCAAGCTTAAAGTAGGTAAGGTATTCCAGTCTGGAAGCTTATCGAGATTATCACGGAACTTTAAAGCCTATCAGGAGGTTGCAACTTTGAAGAAGATTTTTGCAACGTTTGTTGTTTTACTTATAGTAGCAGCGGCTTTCTTTTTTATTTTTTCAATGCAGGGCACCTTGCCTCAAAGCAAACAAAGTTCTGAAATAGATAGTAAAATCCATGAAAAACCCCAGAGAAATAAATACGATATCAGGCTTGAATATGATGGAAAAAACCACATAAAGGCCGAAATGGCCCTTACTTATGTAAACAATTCAAGCGCTCCTATGAAGGAGCTGTATTTCCACCTTTACCCGAATATTTTCAGAGATAAAAAACACCTGCCCTTTTTCTCCTGGGACCTGCATCTGGTTTTCCCCGACGGAATAAGCACCGGGGGCATTGATATCCTGGAGGCCCGCCAGGACGGGGAGCCTGTGGAGTGGACCACTCTCAACGGCGATGAAGCGCTGAAGCTTACATTAAAAAAGCCTGTGGACCCGGGAAAAAATTCTAAAATACAACTCAAGTTTGCCCTCACCATCCCCAGGGCCAACTACAGGTTTGGCTACATGATGTTCGGCAAAGACCGTATTACCCTTTCCCTGGGAAACTGGTACCCCCTGCTGGCGATATATGACGGCGGCAAGTGGAGCCTGGATAAACACCCTGCTTTTGGGGACCCCACCTACAGCGACATTTCCGATTACACCGTCCGGTTCACGGTGCCTCAGGATTTTACGGTAGCAGCTTCGGGGGCGCTGCAGGGAAAATCCGCAAAAGACGGTAAGACCATCTACACATATTCCATGGAAAAAATCAGGGATTTTGCCGCAGCCCTGAGCAACAACTATGAAACCGCCGAAGATTTTGTGGACGGTATTAAAATCATATCCTATTTTCACCCTGAAGACAAAAAGGGCGGTTTTATGGCCCTGGACATAGTAAAGCACGCTCTATCAGTGTATAACGACAGCTTTGGGAAATACCCCTACCCGGAGCTGAGGTTGGCTGAAGCCAACTTTTACGCCGGGGGAATGGAATTTCCAACTTTCATAATGATGAACACGGCAAAATATAAGGAACCCTACCTTTCCAGCACCTCTTTTGAAAGGTCCACTGCCCATGAAGTGGCCCATCAGTGGTGGTATGCCCTGGTGGGAAACGATCAGATAAATGAGCCCTGGGTGGATGAGGGCCTGACGGAATTTTCCGCACTTTATTATTTCGAAAAAAGGTATGGTCAGGCCGGCAGGGAATCTTATTTTGAAAGACAGGTAGATGCCAACATGAGCCTCATCAAGGGCAGTAAAAGAAAAATGCAGGACCCCGTCCGTCTTTTCAAGAACAACCGCGAATATTTCGCCATTGTCTATGTTAAAGGAGCCCTGTTTTATGAGGACTTGAAAAATACCATCGGCGAGGAAAAAATGCTGGATTTTCTACGGTCATATTTTGATACGTATAAATACAAAAATGTGAGTTTCAACGAGTTTATTGAGTTTTTAAAGCAAAAGCATTATCCAGGCATAGACGACGGTTTCTTCAAGAAATGGTTTTAGGCAGATTCAAAAGGCTTATACCTCCGTTTTATTATGCGTTATGTGTAAAAAATTCCTTACTTAACCGTTTAAATCGATGCGTTCCCCCAGGCCCATGACCAGAGCCTTTTTATATACCATGGCGGCACAGGCCACATCTTCCACGGCGATGCCTACGGTCTTGAAGAGGGTAATTTCATCATCGTGCTCCCTGCCCGGCATACTGCCCGATGTTATTTCCCCCAGTTCGGCATATATATTGTCCGGCGAGAATACACCTTTGCCCATGGGTATTAGAAAATCCCCCGCCTCGGCCAGCACCGCTTCCCGGGAATCCACCACTATTTTCCCCGCCATTTTCAGCAGTTCTTCGGGGATTTCCTGCATCCGGGGGGTGTATGCCCCTATGGCATTTATGTGGGCACCCTTTTTCAGGCTTTCTGCAGAAAACACCGGCTTTGTTGAAGTGGTGGCGGTTATCACCACATCGGCGTCCATCACCGCTTCATCCGATTTTTTTGCAGCTACGAATCTTACACCTTTCAGCTTCATTTTCATATCTTCTATGTACTTTGCCGCCCGTTCTTTATCTTGATCATATATCCTGGCTTCTTTTATGTCCCGGACGCAGCATACCGCTTCCAGCTGGGTCCTGCCCTGGACCCCGGCGCCTATCACTGCAGCGATACGGGAATCCCTGCGGGCAAGGTGTTTTGTCGCCGCTCCTGAAGCCGCTCCGGTGCGGAGGGCCGTAAGATAAGCGCCGTCCATTACTGCGAGCGGTTCGCCGGTGCTTTCGTCGATCACCGCCACCGCCGAATTTATGGTGGGCTTGCCGGCATAGATATTTCCTGGAAAAACCGACACCATTTTAACAGCCACACCGCTTCCCTGCACATGTCCCGGCATAAAAATAGCATCACCTTCGGCAGTGCCTTCCACATGGATCACCGTCCTCAGAGGCACCTTCGCCCTGCCGGCCGAAAAGGCCGCAAAGGCCTGTTCCAGAGCTTCAATGGCCTCTCCCATGGAAAGGGCTTTTTCCACATCACTTCTCTTTAAAACCAACATAAAATACCCTCCCTTTTAATTGAATATTTTACCTCAATTTATAATTTTTAGTGGATTCTGCCCTTAACAAATTTAACTCATAAGTTGGAATTTGCGCCTCCAAATTCCTTCTATTCCGGTCGCTGACCTCCGGCCTCCGATATTATACATATACCTAAATTCTTTATTTTTCTTTAAAATCCTGCCGGAGAAAAAAATAATGCCGGCCTTTTATGACCGGCGTCGGAATATGAAAGACATGATACAGCACAGGAGTGAGACCTCCGGTGGTAATAGGCGTGGTATCCAGGGTCATCACCTTACTCTCAAAAGCAATAAAAATAGCCAGGGCAGAATCAAAGCCCCAGCTTTTTTATACACTAGAGGATACACTGCGAGATAGGCACCGGTGCATTATAAGTTACTTTATGTCGGAAATCAAATACTGTCCGTTTTTCTCGATGAAGTTTATCATCACACCTTTTTCCGGATCCGACATGTCTTTTATTATTTTTAAAGGTCCCTGGCGTTCAGCGACGGGGTCTTTAAAATCTAACATCCAGTTCTGACCCAGGGGGTTTTGCACAAGCTTCATCTGTTTTGCCTTTTCAACTAAGGCTTTATCGGTCACCCATTTTTCCGCTTCGCCGTCTCCGGTGCTGAGAGCATATATGAATTCCACCAGGGTATTATAGGCCGTGGGTATGGTCTTCTTTTCCTTTAATACATATCCATCCCCCTGGCGCTCCCAGGTGCTCTGGAAGTGTCTGTGGGGGCCGGCGTTGCTTTCATGGAAGATGTTATCCCTGCCATCTCCGCAATACCAGGAATCCCCTTCCAGTATGACCTCCGCGATGCCATGCCCTGCAAAGGTCAATTTGCCATGGCTGTTGTACCATCCCGTCCTCGGGGAGCTCCATACGATCCACCATCTGCCGTCATCCTCAAGCCTTAAAACCTTATATACCGGAACGGGGCTGCCACTGCCGCCGGAGGCCGCATCATACACTACCCCCATCTCCACGGTGTTGTCCGAACCGGGAGAAAGCCTGGCATTTATCACCATAAAGCTCGGGGAAAATCCATGGGCATCCTCGTCGGCGGAGTAAAACACCTGGGAATGGAATTTATCTTTATCCCACCAGAATATGGCGTGGCCATCGGCATAACCTCCCACAAACTTGGAGTCTGTGGAAAAGTCCACCAGCACCGTCTGGGGAAAGCCGCCATCCTGGTCCTCGGCCTGCAGTGACTTTACGGCTATATTTTGCTCGCTGCCCCATTTTTCAAGCTCATTTAACTTTTGCCATCTTTCCTCAGGGCTCAAAGACGATAAGTAAACACTTAATTTTTCGAAGCCTTTGATACCCTTTAACCGCCGGAGGGCTTTGTCGGCAGGCATCATAGCCAGGATCTGATCATCGGTACCTTCTTTATAAAGACTTTTAGATATATCCTTTGATTTTTGATAATTTTCACGGGCTTTATCATACTGCTTCAAACCCTCGTAACTTCTGCCCAGATTAAGGTATGCCTGGGCCCTGACTTTTTTAAGAAATGCCGGCTCCTCGGGCTGATTGCCTTCACCGGGTTTGGGTATTCGTGCCTGTGCCTTTAAAATATTATTAAAAACACCTATGGCCTTTTCATATTCACCCAAATCATTGAGGGCCTTGGCCCTTACCATTTCAAATTGATAGGCCGGAGGGTAATATTCGCCTTGTATAGCAAGGCCCTTTTCAAGACCCGTTTCTATGGATTTTATCGCATCCTCGGGCCGGCCAACCTTTTGCTGAGCATCGGCAAGATAATACCATAAAAAGGGCGCATTGGGCATTTGTTTTAATTGCTGCAGATAATAATCAACTACTTTTGGAAAATATGCTTTATACATATCTTCAGCCGAAATAAAGCCAACTCCAACCCAGCGCAGCACATTCACCATCATGGCCGTCCCGGTGTCCTTTTGCCATACTGCCAGCAGCGCCCTATCATCGGGGCCATACTCTCCGGTAATTTTTCCCGGTTGGAGAATCTCCAGCTTATGATATCCGGTAGAAGCAAGTTCTTTCAGGGTACCTTCCTGCCACTGAAAGATGCCGAGGCCATTTCCTGCAGATGCTCCAATGGTTCCGCCGATTAAAACCTCAGGTCTAGCATCCCCGGTGATGTCTGCAAAATCCATCAGATCCAGGTCATATCCGAATCCCTTTTGCTCCCATACTTTCTGCCACTTCCCCTCTTTTTTCTTGAGGACCATGGCCCCCACATCACTGGCATTATCTCCCACCTTGTAGGTAGCCACGATCTCATCCTGCAAGTCGCCATCCAGGTCCTTTTCTCGAACAGCTCCAACCTTATCGGGGTTGCTGGGGGGAAAGAACTTCGCTCCCGCCGGCAGGAAGTTTTGGGCAATAGCCGCCGCATCTTCCTTTTCCTCCACCTGGGCACTGGCCACCCGGGGCGCCTTTATGGTGCTTCCCGGTGAAGGCAGCATACTACAGCCTGTGACAATAAGTCCCGCGGAAATTATCAGTGCGGTAAATTTTTTAAGTTCCATATACATCCTCTCCTTAGTTTGTGTCAGGGTGTGTCACGGTGACAGTTCTTATGACACACTGACAGAAAACACATTGATTGTTGGACCCTATTCCAATTTTTCGGCGCCGAATGGGCGCAATCTTCTATCTATAACTCACAGTATAAATATAAAATATAAAAGTTTCCTGCCGGCAGAGGACTTAGTTTTAACATCTAAATCCATTATAGTATCCTATGTGATTAAAAGGGTTATAAAAGTGTTATAAAAGGGTTAAACAAGATCTTTCCGTACGATATCTTCTGCACCGCCGAAACCCCCCTCAAGCTAGGCCTTTAAAATACCTACATTCATTCTTAACTATATCATACAATAATAATTGTTGAAAGGTGATGTTAACTGCAGGAAAAGGAAAATACGGCCGGCCTATGGAGGCAAAAACAGCCGTTTTTTCAACCCTGATAAAGTCAAAATTATTGCAATAAAGTGTCACTATGATATATAATTATATCAGGCGCCGGGCCGTCACCGTCATCAAAATTTAATAAGGGGGAATAAAAGTTGAAAGTAGGAGTATTTTGGAGGAGATTCAGAAATGTGGAGCTTCAAAGAAAGCTCACACAGGACAAGATCTTCGATGATGCTTACGATGAAGCCTTTCAACATTATTCGGCCATAAGGGAAGCCGGTTTTGACGCGGTCCTCATCGAATGGAAAAAGGACCCCCGGGAAACCCTTCAAATTCTGAACAATGAGAAAGTCGACCTGATTTTCAATGCCTCTTCCCTGAAGGAAGTCGCTTTTCTCGAAGCCTTCGGCATACCCTTCGTGGGCTCCGGACTGGACCTGGTGGCCACAAGCAAAGCCGCCCGCAAAAAGATAGTGGCCTATCATAAACTGCCTACCCCCGGATTCTTCGTGGCAAACAGCCCTGACAGAATCCCGGAACATCACCTCAAATATCCGCTTTTCGTAAAGCCTGTAAGAGGGCGCGGCAGCGCCGGAATAAGTGAAGAAAATGTGGTAAAAAACCCTGAAGACCTTCCGGGGGTTGTGGCCAAGATAACACAGAAAATCGGCCAACCCGCCCTTGTAGAGGAATTCATTCAAGGCAGGGAGATTACCGTAGGCATTATCGGTTATGAAAACCCAAAAGTTTTACCCATCCTTGAGATAGAGTATAATTCCACCATTACCAACACCTTTGAACACAAGATGCTAGATCATGAGATAATACACTGCCCTGCAAAGCTTACCTCCGAAGAACAAAGCAGGATCACCGATATAGCAAAAAGAATCTATAAGGTATTGAATGCAAAGGATTTTGGCCGGATAGACATGATCCTGGGCCGGGATGGCATACCTTATTTCCTGGAACTCAATACCTTTGCTGGACTCACCATGTCCTCCGGCAAAGCCCACAATGGCTACATGGGCTATATGGCCGAGGCTCTGGGCATGACGGCTGCGGAATTTATCGGCTCTATAATTCAAAGTGCCATAAAAAGATACGGTGAAGAAACAATAAACGCCCTATCAAAGCGGGACCTTATGACTTCATGATTGTGCCAGAAAAAGGGACTTCTTTGTATGCTTATAAGATGTCCCTATTCTCTTCTCAAAAACTTAAGGATTTGTTCGATAAACCTTTCAAAATCAACAAGCTCCTTTGATGCTATTTCATAAACCCGTTCAGGGGTTACCTGCTGATATCCATGTACAACCCGATTTCTAAATCCTATCATTGAGCTATATATGGTATAACTATTTTCATCAATGACACTATGCTCTAAAAGTATACTCAATCCCTCTCGTGCATCCTCCGCAGCCTTATTAAAATGTTTTGCGCTGATATGGTAAATGATGTCAATCATTGCTTCTACTGCTGTCTGCAATGAATACTTTAACCCCTTTAAAAGCCAGGTGTCCGCCAATATTTCATCTTTATTTTTTTCTTTTAATAATTCTCTGATCGACGATATTTGTTCCTTTATATAAGATATTTTTACAGCAATCCTATCCATGTCGACCGTCATGATTTCATCCCTCCAAAATAATTTTAAGAGCTTCTTTATATCGAGGGTAGTTTTCAGAATAGAGACGGCTCACAATTTCTATCATATCGGTGACTTTGCCTTCATCTTTAATATATATGGGTTCTCCTTTTTTTAATATCTTAAACGCCAAAATATTGTTTACATTCCCTATCGATACAATATCAAAAATGTGGCCTTCATAATTACCCAACGCATTTGCCAATTTTGCAAGTAAAAGGTCCAGTTCTTTTTCACTTTTTATTGCGCCGGTTTGTAAAATGATTCCCACATCAATGTCACTGTCCGGTCTCATTTTTTCCAGGACAGACCCAAAAAAATATGCCCCAACCACTTCCGGGAACATTTCCAGTTTTTCTCGAACAAATCGTGAAAGCTTTAATCGGTCCAATTCGATAAGCTCACCCATATAAGCACCTCCGCTCATTCAATTCAATTTATCGCAAAAGGCAGCACAATGGACCCATTAAAACGGCGGCTCGCTGTGTGAAAGGCCTTTTCTTGCAACAATTATCCTTTCACGCTGCCCTACCTCGTTCTGCAGCAATTTTTCTACAAAAAGGGCTATGCCGTCTTCATCATTCCCGGCCGTCACATAGTCCGCCCTGTTCTTCACCATTTCCTGGGCGTTGCCCATGGCTACACCCAGGCCTGCGTATTCCAGCATGAGCATATCATTGATGTTGTCGCCTATGGCAATAATTTCCTCCCTCTTTATCCCCAGGCTCTCAGCTAGCACCGCCAGCCCCCTGGCCTTTGACACTTCGCCGTTTAATATATCCACGGTGTTTTTGATAGCCGTTGTCAAAAAAATACTGTCGCCGAACTTTTCTGTGAGCTCCTTTTTAAAAATATCCAGTTCATCTGGGTCCGCGTAAATGACTATTTTTGCAGGAGGCTCCTTCATTATTTCAACCGCTCCTGTAAGATTTCCGGCATTTTTCACCGGCACAAACACAAAATCCCTCAGGTAATTGTAGCACCCCACAGCGGAATACCTGCGGGAGAACCTGATAAAACGCCCGATTTGGGTTCTACGGTAATCCTTTCCGGCAAATATCTTGTAGTCCTCCATAAAAATCTGCACCTTAAAGCTCCTGTATTTTGAGGCAATCCACAAAATGTCACGGGCTATCTCCATGGGCAGGGGTTTGAAAAAACTCGTCTTGCCCGTAGATACATCCTTTATCAGGGCTCCGTCATTGCACACCAGCGGCGCATTGATGCCAATGCTCCTCGCAATGTGCCTGGCGCTGTGGTAAAACCTTCCCGTGGCTATGGTGACCTTCATCCCGGAATCCATAGCGGCGCGCAGGGCCTTTCGGGTTCGGGCGGTAATGGTATAATGGCTTGTAATTAGAGTACCGTCTATATCAAGGGCAATCAATTTGAAATCGTAATTCATCCGGATTCTCCTCATATTCAATTAAAGTGTCTCCAGCAGGCTGAGAAGCTGTTTGGCATTGATTACCGCCTGGGCATTGAAATGATTGTTCATGGCGATAAACACCAATTCGGTCTTATGGGAAAGCTCCCGGATTTTGGGTACCCACTCCGAAAGCTCTTGCTCGGAATATAAATAATCATAACGTTCATAGGATTTTTCATGGGCGTACCATTTCCGGCTGTTCCGGCCGTGAAACCGGATATACCCTATGGGGCCCGTGGCTACCACCACCGGCGGCAGGAGGCCCTTTATGGGCGGCTCATCCACACACACAAAAGCCATTTTATTTTCCCGCAAAAGCTTTATGGAATCCAGCGTCAGCCAGTCGACGGTTCGAAACTCCACCGCCAGAGGCAAATCCCCCATCCTGTCCCGGAACTTCTTCAAATAATCCCGGTTTTTCTCGTTGTTGTGAAAGCTGTAGGGGAACTGCAGCAGCACGCACCCCAGGCGCTTCTCATCCGCCAGGGGCTTTATAGCCTCTTTAAATTTATCTACCGTGGAATCACTCAGGTCTCCTCCGTGAGTCATCCCCCCAAAGGCTTTCACCACAAAGACAAATCCCTCGGGAGTCTTTTTCATCATATGATAGAACATGTAGCTTGAAGGCATGCTGTAATAGCTGGAGTTCACTTCTGTAAAGGGAAACACCTTGCTGTAAAAGGCCAGCATATCCTTTTCTTTTATGTCCTCCGGGTAAAACTTGCCCTTCCAGTCCTTGTAGGCATAACCCGATGTGGCTATAAGTATCAATTTTGTCACTCCATTTTACTGCCTGCTTTCTTAAAGTTCTGGCTGAGTTCCAGTATTCTTGTATCATTGCGCAGTGTCTTAATAGAAAGATCATTTAATCGAAGACTTTTTTTTATTATATCATAGTTCCATCACCCCGTCTCTATGTTTTGTATTTGAATTTTATTTTACCTGATCCCCCTCAGGGCCGGAGCATTGTTGGCGGTCTTGCCCAGCTTTCTCTCATTGAGGCCATCGTCTTTCAGCAGCTTTGCCCGGAATATGGCACCGTCGCCAAAGCGGTCTTTTATTTCATCTATGACCTGGTTGAGCTTGTTTTTCTTTTCATCTTCTTTAAATATAGATACCTGTTCAAATTCCTTTACGAGCTGTGAAAGGCTTACCCCCAGAAGCCTGAGGGGAGTTTTACCATCCCAGTGGGCATGGAGCAGTTTCCTGGCGGCGGCATATATGTCTTCAGTGGCACATGTATACGGTACGGTTACGGAGCGGGTGATAGTCCCAAAGGAAGCATCCCTCAGCGTAATGGTGACCGTGCGGCCCATATAGTTTTCCCGGCGCACCCTCCTTCCCACTTGCTCCGAAAGGGAAAGCAGCACCATCTCCGCCTCCTCAAAACCTGTCACATCCCTGGGAAGGGTGGTGGAATGTCCCATGGACCTGGCGCTGTCCATGGAATGCGGGTCCACGGGACTGTCGTCGATGCCGTTGGCCGCAAGATGCAAATAGCGGCCATTCAATCCGAAGGCCTGCCGCAAGAGCTCTTCAGGCACCCGGGCCAGGTCTCCGATGGTAGTAATGTTCATTTCCCTGAGGCGCTCGGCCATACGGTGCCCTACACCGAACAACTCATCCACCGGCAGGGGCCACAACATCTGCGGCACATCCTCCGGCGCCAGCACTGTAAGGCCCATAGGTTTTTTCATGTCAGACGCCATCTTGGCCAGCAGTTTATTGCAGGAAACTCCCACCGAGCAGGGGAGGTACAGTTCCTGCCGTATAGCCTTCTGTATCTTTCCGGCAATGGTGACGGAGTCCCCGAAAAGCCCTTCACACCCCGTCACATCCAGCCAGGCCTCATCGATGCTAAACACCTCCACCAGAGGCGTAAACCTGCCCAGGATATCCATCACCCTGCTGCTGGTCTTGACATAAAGGTCATAGTCAGGTTTTATGAAAATGGCTTGAGGGCACAGTCTCTTCGCCTGCCAGTTGGGCATGGCGGTCTTCACCCCGAACCTTCGGGCCTCATAAGATGCGGTGAGGATGATGCCGTTGCGCTTTTTGGGGTCCCCCGCCACCAGCACGGGCTTACCCTTGAGGGCCGGATCTTCAGCCTGGTGGCAGGAAGCGTAAAAGGCATTCATATCCACATGAATGATGGGAAGCATAAAAACCATCTCCGAACATTTGTTCTTATTTTATTTTATAACCTTTTTAAAAAAAGTCAAGACGTGGGTCAGGCTGGTTAAGAAAAAATGAGTCAGAGAACCGTCCCCTGACTCAGATCCCCTGACTCACGTCCCCTGACTCATGCTGACTCACTCTTGCAAGCCTGACCCCAAAACAAAAAAGGCCGGAAAAAAATCCGACCCTCTTACTAAAATTTGATATCAAGTTACATTTCCGCCAGCTTTTTGTAGCTTTCATATCTATCTTTGGCGTCTTCTTCGGCTTTCTTGAACAGTTGTTCAGCCTTTTCGGGGAAGGTCTGAGCCAGAGCTGAGTAGCGCACCTCCCCCATGAGGAACTCCTTGAAGGAAGCGGTTGGCGCCTTGGAATCCAGTATGAAGGGATTCTTGCCCTGTTCCTTCAAGAGCGGGTTGTAGCGGTACAGGTGCCAGTACCCGGCCTCCACGGCCTTCTTCTCCTCCAGCTGGCTTGAGCCCATGCCGATCTTGATACCATGGTTGATACAGGGAGCATAGGCGATGATGAGGGATGGTCCGGGATAGCTTTCGGCTTCGATGAGAGCCTTTATAAGCTGGTTCTGGTTGGCTCCCATGGCCACCTGGGCCACATACACATAGCCGTAGCTCATGGCAATCCTTCCCAGGTCTTTCTTCCTGGTCTTCTTTCCTGCGGCGGCAAACTGAGCCACAGCGCCGGTGGGAGTAGCTTTTGAAGACTGTCCACCGGTATTGGAGTAAACCTCGGTGTCAAACACCAGTATATTCACATCCTCGCCGGATGCCAGCACATGATCTAAGCCTCCAAAGCCTATGTCGTAGGCCCATCCGTCTCCGCCGAAGATCCACTGGGATTTTTTCACAAGATATTCCTTCATGTCAAGAATCTCGGTCAGAAGCTTCTTTGCCCTTTCATCAGCGGCTTCATATTTTTTAAGCAGCGGGATGATGGCAAGGGCTGCTTTCTTGGAGCCTTTGCCGTCATTCATATTGTCCAGCCAGATCTGGAAGGCCTCTTTAAGCTCCGGTGAAATATCCATTTTCATGGCTTCCTTAATAAGGTATGCCAATTTTTCCCTGGTCTGTTTTACCGCCAGATACATGCCATATCCAAACTCGGCATTGTCCTCAAACAGGGAGTTGGCCCAGGAAGGTCCGTGCCCATCCCTGTTGGTGCAGTAAGGTGTGGAAGGAGCGCTGCCTCCCCAGATGGATGAACATCCCGTGGCATTGGCAATCATCATTCTATCACCGAAAAGCTGTGTCACCAGTTTTGCATAGGGAGTTTCACCACAGCCTGCGCAGGCGCCCGAGAACTCCAGGAGGGGCTGCTCGAACTGGCTGCCCTTCACTGTATCGATACCCATGGGATTTTGCTTTGGCGAAAGGTTCATTGCATAATCCCAGTTGGGAATCTGACCGCTCTGGCTTTCCAGGGGCTTCATAACCAGCGCCTTTTGTTTTGCGGGGCAGGTGTTGGCGCATACTCCGCAGCCGGTGCAATCCAGCACGCTCACCTGAATGCGGAAGTTCAGCCCCTCAAAGCCCTTGCCAGTGGCCTTCTTGGAAACAAATCCTTCAGGGGCGTTCTTAACCTCTGCCTCACTCAGCAGGAAGGGTCTTATGGCAGCATGGGGACATACATAGGAGCACTGGTTGCACTGGATACAGTTGTCAGGCTGCCACTCGGGAACATTCACCGCGATGCCGCGCTTTTCATATGCTGCAGTCCCCTGGGGGAAGGTACCGTCTTCCCTGCCCACAAAGGCGCTTACCGGCAGCTTATCGCCTTCCTGACGGTTCATTACATCCGCCACATTCTTTATAAAATCGGGAACTTCTTTGGCCGCCGCGGCTTCATCCAAGGCCTCAGCCCAGGCCGCGGGAATTTCCACCTTCACCAGAGCGTCAATGCCGCTGTCCACTGCTTTGTAGTTCATGTTCACGACCTTTTCGCCCTTGTGGCCGTAAGATTCCACAATGGCCTTCTTGAGTTCCTCCACTGCCTTCTCAATAGGAATAATATTGGCCAGTTTGAAGAAGGCAGACTGCATTATCATGTTAATCCTGCCGCCAAGGCCTAATTTCTGAGCAATATCCACAGCATTTATAATATAGAAGTTGATATTGTGCTTTGCCAGGAACCTTTTTACCGAAGCCGGCAGCTTCTCCTCCAGTTCCTCGGGGGACCACTGGGTGTTGAGCAGGAAGGTACCGCCGTCCTTCAAACCTGACAGCACGTCGTACTGCCCGATATATGACTGCTTGTGGCAGGCGATGAAATCGGCCTTATCTATGAGATATGTGGACTTGATGGGCTTTTTGCCGAAGCGCAGGTGCGATATGGTTACACCTCCGGACTTCTTGGAGTCATAAGCAAAATAGCCCTGGGCATACATGTCGGTGTTGTCGCCTATGATCTTTATGGCGCTCTTGTTGGCACCCACCGTTCCGTCGGAGCCGAAGCCCCAGAACTTGCAGCACACGGTGCCCTCGGCAGTGGTGTTTATATCTTCTTCCACCTTAAGGGACGTGTTGGTAACATCATCCACGATGCCTATGGTGAAGTGATTTTTGGGCTCGGAAGCCTTTAGGTTGTCGAAAACCGCCTTTATCTGGGAAGGCGTGGTATCCTTGGAGCCAAGGCCGTAGCGGCCACCCACTATCACAGGATGAACTTTGTTTTCAAAATATGCAGTACATACGTCCTGATACAGGGGTTCGCCCTGGGAACCGGGTTCCTTGGTCCTGTCAAGCACCGCAATCTTCTTTATGGTTTTGGGTATGCTTTCAAGGAAATGTTTCACCGAAAAAGGCCTGTAGAGGTGCACTTTCAGTACTCCGACCTTTTCGCCTTTTGCCATGAGGTAATCCACGGTCTCCTCGATGGTCTCGCACACCGAGCCCATGGCCACTATTATCCTTTCGGCCTCGGGATGGCCGTAGTAGTTGAACAGGTGGTATTCTCTACCGGTAATTTTGCTGATTTCGGCCATGTACGCTTCGACAATCTCGGGCACTGCCAGGTAATACGGGTTGCATGCCTCCCGCGCCTGGAAGAAAATATCCGGGTTCTGGGCGGTGCCTCTGGTCACCGGATGCTCGGGATTCAAAGCCCTCTTCCTGAACTCCCTTACGGCCTCAAAATCCACCAGTTTTTTGAGTTCTTCGTAATCCATCACCTCAATCTTTTGGATCTCATGGGATGTCCTGAACCCGTCAAAGAAATGCAGGAATGGCACGCGGCCTTTTATGGCTGAAAGATGGGCCACTCCTCCGAGATCCATGACTTCCTGGACGCTGCCGGAAGCAAGAAGTGCAAACCCCGTCTGCCGGCAGGCCATTACATCGGAATGGTCTCCGAAAATGGATAGGGCATGGGATGCCA
Organism: Biomaibacter acetigenes; assembly: GCF_003691585.1. GTDB lineage: Bacteria > Bacillota > Thermosediminibacteria > Thermosediminibacterales > Tepidanaerobacteraceae > Biomaibacter > Biomaibacter acetigenes. Next base: position 2,533,495 of record NZ_CP033169.1, read on the forward strand.
CCGCCCTGGCGCTGACGTGAAAAACACCGGGCAAGAGCTCTCCGGCTATCTTATACATGTTGGGGATCATCAGCAAAAGTCCCTGAGATGCCGTAAAGGTGGTGGTCAAAGCTCCTGCAGCCAGGGAACCGTGTACCGCGCCGGCGGCGCCGGCCTCAGATTGCATTTCCACTACCCTTACTTCCTGGCCGAAAATATTTTTCCTGCCGTGGGCGCTCCACTCGTCCACATGCTCTGCCATGGGAGATGAAGGGGTAATGGGATAGATTGCTGCCACATCGGTGAATGCATACGCCACATGGGCGGCGGCAGCGTTGCCGTCCATGGACTTCATAGTTTTAGGCATGGATTTCTCCTCTCCTTTATTTATTTTTTTAATCAAAGGCTCCTCCCGTTTGTCTTGTTGCATAACATGCCGACCGGACCTGAGCTGTTATATTACTATTCTGCTAAAGGTAATAAAACAGCAGGCCTAATCCAGTATAATATTGATTTTTAATGGTATAACAGAAGCCTTGATAATTATATCACAGTCTTTGATTTTTGTGTATACACTTTTTTAAGGTTGACTGTGATGCAAATTAAGGTTTTTTGTATACAGGAATGCCGGTTATATGAATTCTACATAAATCCTTAAATTCCTCCCTGTTTTTCAAAAAAAAACAAATCCCGCCCAGCGGCGGGACCATGTCATTGCTTATCATTTAATGCTGCGGCTTCTTCTATAGACTTTAAGTGGTTTTTCATGAGATTTATCAAATATTTCCCGAATTCCTGCTTGAGGTCATCCCTCTTCAATGCGTGTTCCACCGTGGCTATGAGGTACCCCAGTTTGTCTCCCACATCATACCTTCGGCCTTCGAAGTTGTACGCATATATGACCTCGAAGTTTAAAAGCTCCTTCAAAGCGTCTGTGAGCTGTATCTCTCCCCCGGCGCCCGGCTTTGTGTTCTCCAGTATCTCAAAGATCCGGGGGGTTATTATATATCTGCCCAGGATGCCCATGCGGGAAGGTGCATCCTTCTTTTTGGGCTTTTCTACAAGATTGTTGACCTTGTAAATGTCCTTCTCAATGAGGCTGGCATCTATGATGCCGTATTTGTCCACATCGTCTTCAGGCACCTGCTGCACTCCCAGGATGGAACAGTTGAACCTTTCATATACATTTATCATCTGCTTCAGCACGGGCTCCTTGGCATCTATGACATCATCTCCCAGCATCACCGCAAAGGGCTCGTCCCCTACGAAGGTCCTGGCGCAGTATATGGCATGCCCCAGGCCTCGGGGCTCCTTCTGCCTTATGTAGTGTATGTCCACCATATTGGATATGTCCTCCACCAGGTTCAGTAGGCTCTCCTTGCCCTTCTTTTTGAGCTCCAGTTCCAGTTCCACCGATTTGTCAAAATGGTCCTCTATAGCCCTCTTATTCCTGCCCGTAACTATCAAAATCTCCTCTATCCCAGACTTTACTGCTTCTTCCACAATGAACTGGATTGTCGGCTTGTCCACTATGGGGAGCATCTCCTTGGGCTGAGCTTTGGTGGCCGGCAGGAATCTTATACCAAGGCCCGCCGCAGGAATAATAGCTTTTTTTATCTTCATGCCTGCACCTCTCTAAATAAATTTCAATGAATGAAAACTGCCGTTTTTTATACCGTAAATAATTATTCTACAGTAAAACAGGATTTCCTCCATAAAAACAGGATTTCTGAAACAAAAGCCTTAAAAATAAATATAAAAAAACGCGGGATTCCCGCAGTTTTTAAGGAAGGCATAGCTTATTTCGCCTGTATTATTTTAACCGGTTACAGGTTACCTGTAAAAGTAAAAAACAGGAGTATGCCGTTCAGGGTTATTATGACAGCGGTAATAAGCCACCCCACGATGTTTTCCAGGGGTTTGTTCACCAGCACCCCCATGATGCCCTTTCTGGAGGTAAGAAGCATGAGGGGTATGATGGCTGCAGGCAGGGCAAAGCTCAGGGTCACCTGGCTTAAAATCAATGCTTTCATGGGATTTATCCCCGCAGCGATGATTATCATAGCCGGGGCCATGATGACTATGCGCCTTATGTTCAGCGGTATCTTAATATCCACGAAACCGTCTATCACCGTCTCCCCCGCCAATGTGCCCACAGCAGAGGAAGACAGCCCTGATGCCAGCAGTGCTATGCCAAAGGCTGCGCTGGAAAGGTGGCCCAGCAGGGGTGCCAGAGACTGGTGGGCCTGTTCTATGGAATCCACCCGCATACCCCTGGAATAAAACACCGCAGCGGACACCACCACCATGGCGGCATTTACCATAAAGGCTATGTTCATGGCTATGGCCACATCCATCTTTTCCATGTGAAAGTGGTTGAGCTTGTGCTTAACGCTTTCGGAAGTGTTGCGGCACTGCACCAGCTGGGAATGAAGATAAATCACATGTGGCATCACCGTAGCCCCCAGCATACCTACTGCAATCAATACCGCATATCCATCGGGAAGCGATGGAACGATAGTGTGGATGGCCACTTTCTGCCAGTCGGGCTTTGCCAGGAACATCTCGACGCCGTAGGCGGCGCATATCACCGCCACCAGCAGGGTTATGACGACCTCCACCACCCGCTGGCCGTATTTTTCCATGTAAGTTATCAAGAAGGTTATAACCCCGGTGATTATGCCGGCATACACAAGAGGTATGCCGAACAGCAGGTACAGCCCCAGGGCACCGCCCAGGAATTCCGCCAGGGTTGTGGCCATAGCTGCGATGACGGCCACAGTCCACAAAAACCAGTTAACTTTCCTCGAAAAAGTCCTGGCACACATCTGGGGCAGGTTATATCCTGTGGCTATCCCCAGCTTGGCAGATACCGTCTGCAAAAAAATAGCCATGAGATTGCTCCACAGTATCACCCATATCAGGCTGTAATTGAAATACGAGCCCCCGCTTATGTTTGTGGCAAAGTTGCCCGGGTCTATGTAAGCCACGCTCACCACAAAGGCGGGCCCAAGAAACCTGAGCAAAACCCGCGCATTTGACTTTAAATCCCGTACCCTGGCCCATAACGGCACTTTCCATCCCGTTTTGCCCGCTTCATATTCCATATCTCCGGACACCCGCATAACTTCCTCATTCAAACGGACCGGCAAGGCAGTCACATCCTTTCTCCACAGCCGGCTATTAAACCAGGCTAAAAATTTTAATCTCATCTAACTTCTCTTTTAATTCCAGAATATGAATCCCGTTTTAAAGGTGTGACTTTCCGCATATAATTTAGTAATCGGAAGTTTGAAGGCGGGTGAAAAATATGCATGAGAGAAACTTTTTTACCTTTACGGAATACATGAAAAAAGAAGACCAGCTTCTCAGCGCCGCCATGGAAGACTATGTGGAGATGATATACAGGCTGTCCAGAGAAACGGGCTTTATCAGGATAAACGAGCTTGCATCGGCCCTGAACATAAAGCCCCCTTCAGCCACAAAAATGGTACAAAAGCTAGCTGAACTTAAGCTCTTAAACTACGAAAAATACAATATTATAACCCTGGAACCCAAAGGGGCCAGGCTGGGCAGGGCCTTACTGAAAAGGCACACTACCCTGGAGGAATTTCTCAAACTGCTGGGGGTACCCAGGACCATCCTACTGGATGAGGTGGAAAAAATAGAGCATACCATAAGCCCCGGCACAGTGAAAAAAATTGAATACCTGGTAAAGTATTTAAAAAATCACCAGGAAATTCTGGAAGATATATTTAAAAAATAAAGCATATTTACAAAATACTCGATAATTGGTATGATAGGAATAAGGAGGATAAAATGTAGATATCTGTAAATATAGAGAGAAACCTTTTGCCGTCGCACTGTAATTCATGCTTTTACACCATACTGGGGGAATAAAAGGAGTTGGGGGCTATTGTTAATAATCAAATTTAAAAGGAGGTTCGACAATGGCACAATTGATCGGCATCGATGTCGGGTATGGTTTTGTAAAGGTTACTGACGGCGAGGCTGGTTATTCTTTTCCAAGCGTCGTGGGCGAAGGCCATACAAAGCCCACATTCAGCACGAGAATGGGCCAATTCTCGGCAATCGACCATCTCAAAGTGGGCATAGGCAAAAGGATCTATTTTGTGGGAAAAGCCGCCATCAGACATTCCAAATTCGTTTACCGCGACCTATCCTATAACCGTTCCGTGGGAGAAGACTTTGAAATCCTTTTTTTCAGCGCCCTGAGCTTATTTTCCGGCGGCGCTTCTACCGAATTCAACGTGGTCACGGGCCTTCCCGTCGAAAGGATGCACATGGCGGAAAATCTCGTCAGAAGGATCAAAGGCGAACGCACCATAACTCTTTACAGGGACGGAAACAGCCGGGATATCCAGTTAAATGTCAGGGATGTGGAGATCGTGCCTCAGCCTCTCGGAACTTACTGGTCCCAGTTTTCCGGCCTCTGGGGCCAGGAGGCGGAATCCCTGCCCGAAGGCCGCATTGGAGTAGTAGATATAGGTTTCAGAACTACGGACCTTGCCGCCATAGAGGACTCCGAATACATCCCAGAAAAAAGCAAGTCGCTATCGGTAGGCCTGGCCACCGCGTACAGCGAGATAGGCCTGAGCCTTGCTTCTCAATACGGACTGGAAAAGGAAAGCTATGCCCTGGACGGGATAGTCATAAAGCGCAAAATCAATGTGGCGGGAGAATCTATCGACATCACGGATATTGTCAACGATGCCTTTGAAAAACTGGCCACCAACATCCTGGTGGAAATCAACTCTCAGTGGAGGGTATCGGATTTCGACAGCATTATAATAAGCGGAGGCGGTGGACATGCCATAAGCCAGTACCTGCTGCCCCAGCTTTCTCAGGCAAAACTTGTCTCCGACCCCATAACAGCCAATTGCCGCGGATACCTGGCCTGGGCCAGCCGGCTGTGGAATCCTCCATCCCGCGTCGGGAAGTCACAGGAAGAGTATATAGCGCAGCCTTAGGGTGGTATGATTTGAGCAGAAATATATTAGAATTATTCAACAATCTCCTGAATCCGGAAGCCCAACCCAGGGAAAGCTGCGGCCATATGGAAATCAGCGGAGCCTTCACCGGGGATATCTGCAATGGAATGAACGTATTCGTCGCCCCTTCGGGTTATATAAAAGGCAGCATAAAAGCCAGAACGCTGGTAATCGCCGGAAAGGTCCATGGAAATGTCGAAGCTTACAGCCTGGTCATTCACTCTTCCGGCGAGCTGGTATACAACAAACTGGTCTATAGGGAATTGCTGGTGGAAGAAGGAGGCGTAATGATCTGCGCAAATGATGCCGCCGACGCTCACGGGATGCCTGCAATATCCCGGGCGCCGGCATCCGCAGTGTCAGAAACGAATATGCCGAATTCTCAACCATTGCCACAGCCGGTGATTCATAAATCGACAGCGGAAGAAACTCAGCCGCAAACGCCGGATATGGAAGAGACTCCACCAGGAATACCGGCGGTGGGAGAAACTCCGGCCCGGGTACCGGTAGTGAAAGAATTACCTCAAACGTATACGGCACCGCAAGCATCAGTGCCTATACCACAGGCTTCATCGTTTCCGGCAACATCTCACACCACCGCTTCCAGCAAAGAAGTGCATTTTCACAGCAGTTTTTAAAGCCGCTGAGCTGTGCAGACCCACAGCAGCGGCTTTTCTTTCATGTCCTTTAAATTAGAAAATTGCAGTTAAGTCAAAAAAGATCCAGCAATTTTTTCACAGTATACTCTGGAACCTTCACTTCACCCAACCCCAGTTCCCATTCGTGAAAGATTCCGTGATAATCGGAACCCCCGGTTGTAATCAGTCCATATTTTGTAGCCAGTTCTTCAAATTTACTTATATCCTTCCGGATATGCCCCGCGTAATACACTTCTATACCTTTGATACCATCCTTCACAAGTTGCGGGATCAAGTCATCACTGTGATAAAGGCCAGGATGGGCCAAGACCGGAATTCCTCCGGCTTCCTTTATTATGTTAATAGCTTCTTTAGCAGACACGGCCGGAAAAGGTACATAGGCAATTTTACCATATACAAAATATTGCAGATAACCCTTCATGGCCTGTTTTCGGGAAGCAAAATAACCTTTTTTCAGCATGCACTCAAGAATATGGTTTATTCCAATCCAGCGACGATTTCCTGCCACAGCGGCCACTTCATCCCAGCCTACATCTAACCCTGAATTTGCCAGTAAAGCCACCATCCTCCTGGTGACCTCCGTTCTGGCTGTGATCATTTCATTCAAAGCATTATTAAATTCAGGATTTTTCCAATTGACATTATATCCAAGAATATGGATTACGGTATTGGTATTTTCCCCCTCTATATCCACAAAGGCTTCTATCTCCACTCCGGGAATAACCTTTATATTTTTGCCTTCGGCGGCTTTCATAGCCTCAGGGATACCATCCACCGACTCATGGTCAGTAATGGCTATGGCTTTTAGTCCCAACTTCTCAGCCTTATCCATTATCTCCCACGGCGAAAAACTACCGTCAGAAGCGGTTGTATGAATGTGTAGATCGATCATTTTTTTCACCTTTAACATCCAACATCATGGAAGGTCAAACAATTTCTTCCCAAAATACTCTTCAAAAAGCGCCGGGCGCTCATCATATTCAACCAGGCATCCGGCAACCCTTACTGCTTTTTTTGCACTCTCAACTCCTTGCGGGCAAATAACTATATATCCAGAAGCAAGTTCCCTGCCGGGTATCGCCAGGGCTGTACATCCGGCCATATTTGCCGATCTCAATAGATATTTACCGGAGGATTTTTGCAAAAGCTCTCCCGTTTCTCCCAACAATCCTGCCACCGAATCACCAATTCCAAAAAGGTCTACAGGCCCTTCTCTGGTAACAATAACATCACAGGGATTTTCACAACTGTTTTTTTCAGGCCATATGGAACGAAGCCATGATAAGGATTGTTGCCTGTCCCATAGTCCATCAGGAGCTTTGATTTCGAAAGTTTCGGCCCCTCGTGCCTCCAGGTTTCTTGCTACAGGTCTGAGTGCATCAGCCATGTCTTTACCGTCTGGCAAAGTAATGCCGGGCCCTGGATACCCGATCTTGATTCCTGATAAATCTTTATTTTGCCTTTCTTTCAGAAACACCCCGGGCATATCCATTAAATCTTCTACCGTTTTTAGTATTTCTTCAAGATTTCGCCCCAGTATCCCTATGGCAGGCTCAAACCATTTTCCATCAGTAGCTTTGTGGTGCTCGCCGGTTCCTAAGCCCAGGCCTTTCCCCATTATCGCAAAAAGCTGTGTAGCCAGAGCAGGCCCCAGTACCGAACCACCGCCATCGGTTCCTATAGCAATATCGGTTATGCCCTTTAGCAGATTAACAGCACCACCGCTGGTGGAACCGGTCATCATTTTCCCTGTGAGAGGGTTTATAAGTCCCGTATCAATAGCTCTTCCGCCGGGTGCCATCCTATCCACCGTGATATGAATGTAACCCTTTTCTGGAGTAAGGCGATCTTTTACCCAGGTAGGCACTCCTTTTTCCTTTATGCCCAAAAGGCAAAGGGGGCGTTCTATATCACTTTTCACATACCTTTCTGCCTGTTCCTGAATATCTCCAACTAGAGAAACTATCGAAGTACTTAAATGTTTTTGGGCCCTCATAAGGGCTCCTACCAGTCTAATCATTTCAGTAGATTTTTCAAAAGAAGTTCTTTGAGACATGAAATTCCTCCTAATCAGTTCCTAAAAAGCGAGGAATCTGCTCGGATTTTCTACAGTCATTTTTTTAATGATGTCACAGGTCACCCCCTGTTTTTGCAGTTTTTCCAGGAAAGAATCATATAAATATACATAGCCATGGCCTCCGAATTTTTTTAAATAAGTCTTCCTTGTAATATCACAGGAAAGCAATATATTGTTTTCAAAACCTTTATCTAACAGCTCAAGCAAATTTTGAATCCTTGCTTCATCAGTGCGATATCGGACCTTCCCTACAGTGTCAAATTGAATAAAAGCGCCCCACCTTAACAGCTCTAATTGCTCATGAATATTTTCGTTAAGATCCTGGTGGCCAAAAGAAATTTTTTCAGGTGAAATGTCTTCTTCATCGAAAATCTTTCTCTGCTCAAGTCCCATAGTTCCAAGTTCGCAATGAGTACTTATAGGTGCTCCGGTAACCTTATGGGATCTTGCTACGGCCCGGAAAACCTTTTGTTCCGACGGAGTTATAACGTTGTAGCTACTGCCTATTTCGCCATATACCCCTGCTTTTATCCCGGTGTTCTCCATATCTGACAAAATCTCATTCGTCAACTTTTCCGCCAATTCTTCTAAAGATAACTCAACAACTTCCGGAGGATAGTATTCTTCTTTGTAATAACCGGTTCCCGCTACGATATATAGTTCATTTTTCTCCGCCAATTCTTTAAGAAGTCCAGGATTTCTGCCCATTCCTATGTTTGTCAGCTCAACGATGGTATTTACCCCTAGTTCCTTAAGAGTATTAAGCTCTTCACTGATAGCCGGAAGGGTTTCCTGGTTGCCAAGAATCGACGTGGTTTCTCCCCTCACACCGGAAAGGTTCATAGCCAGATGTTCATGTACCATGGCTCCCTTGATTTTATCCTTCTTTATTTCGCCGGTGACGGTTTGGATTTTTTTATCCATTCTAAAAAACCTCCTCAGGAAAAAAGGGGAGGAGAAAATTGGCAAACCCAATACCCCTCCCCAAAAACTTTACTACATTAGATGAATCAAATAGAAGATATTTACCAGAATCCCTGTAATTATAGCCGCCAGCGGTGATGATGCGAGCCTTATGATAGGACGGCCAAGAGTTTCGTTTATCATATAAAGTGATGCAAATATAGCAAAGGCAAGCCAGTTCTGCCCCTGCACTCCCGGCGGGTTCATGTTGAGCACCGCCATGGCAGAACCTACGAGAAGGGCAATTTCCAGCACATTATTCATGGAAGTCCTTATATTGTCAGATGCTTCACGGATTGAAGGGAATTTTTCCAGGCCCACGCCCACCAATCGGAGAGCGGACACCTCGGCCAGTATTGTCAAAGCTCCCAGTACAAAGGCCATAATATGACCAAAGAAACCTTCGCCAAATAGCGTTGGCGCGAGCCAGTAACCTACAGGATATACGAAAGTCAAACCCACAACTCCGTAAACACCGGATGCCAGTGATGTCGTGACAATTAGCGGTAGAAACGCCAATCCACGGACGAAGTCAGCAGCCGCCACACTTATGAGCTGGCCTTTATTTCCCGTTGCATATATCTGACTTAAGAGCTGAAAGTCAACTTCGGAACCCGCAAACCATTTCATGTTGCTGATGAGTGCCACAAGACCGCCAATGACCATCAATAAAGGCAGTGAATTAAATATACGTCTGGTGTTAGCCTCAAAAATATTTTCACCTGATGCTTTGTCTTTTGCCCCCATATCTTTAGATATCGCAAAAATTATCAACATTAGTACACCAATGAACATTTCCAGAGCTTCCGCATATATGGGGGTTCCGCCTACGGTAATGATTTTTAATGCCGCCAGCTGCCTTGCGATAAGTTCAAGGACAAGAGTGATGGCACCTTTCTTCCAACCAAACTGGGAAAAAATAGCCAGCACAGGAAATAGCGCAAATCCTGCTATAACCGGGGATGACAGTGCTCCTAAGGCATCCAGCATATTGACAGGCATTAATTTGAACAGGGTGTTCAATGCACCAAAAAATGCCGTCACACCTATACCCCAACCTGCGCCCAGGACTGCCGCCAGCCATGAATACGGGGCCACAACCCCCAGAATATCCGTGGGCAAAAATAGCAGCCAGGGGTTGAGAAGGTTTGAAGAAAGCGTAAAAGCAAATCCAACCGACACGATAAATCCCGCACTCAAGCCAAAAGCTACCGAGCTCATTTCAGCCCTTTTCATGCGCCCTTGATAATACTCCGGCATGATGGGACGTATACCATCATGAAATACCGCGCGACCGTAGTGAGAAGCTAAAGAAGTAAGAGCACACAGAACTGCTACCACACCTAACTTGATAAACATTTGTTTGTTCCCCCTTTACACTAATTTAAAATTCCATGTTTTTTAAGGATGCTTTTTACCAACATGGGCACCGCCTCGTCAATAGCTTCAACTGACATACCGAAGGCAATCTTGCCGGCCTGAACAAGCTTGTCTATTTCTTCAGCTTTAGGGCGGCCACCAGCCTTTGCCACAGTGGCACAGTTGCCATAACCTAATATTCCTATTGGAATCGACAGAGCAGCACCGCCCCCGCTGTTGCAGGCACCGAAATAGTAATCGGCCTGGCCCTGTTTTATCTTTTTTGCGGCTTCAAAGTCTGACATTACAGCCACGGTAACATTATCCCCTCCCGCAGATCTTGCGGCTCTTTCAATAGCATCCTTATTCAGGCCTCCCACAACAATGCGTATAGGCATTATTCCCAACTCCTTTCTTTAAAAAGTTTCTTCTGATAGTTTTTGAACTTTTTATGAACCGCCCACCACCTCCTTATAAAATTATGAGTTCAACAGTAAATTCATATACATAGCTATAAAGTTTATTTCACCTTTTGGAACATCTTTTATACCAAGAGTATCCTCAAAAAGTATTTCGGCCTCTCGTAAAATCTCCGGATGTTCTCTTACAGCCACTTCAGCTTCTTCACTACTCTCCTCTATGGCTTCATTGCAGGCAATACGGGAAAGGGCTTTAGCCAGGTGAGTGGCAAACATCCCCCCCATCTCTTTTTCCACCTTTATCTTTAGTTTATTTTCTAAATAATTTATAGCCTTAATGGTCCTGTCCTTATCCTGTTCGCTTATTTGACCCGATGTATGCAATATCTCAAGTCTTTCAAGAATCTCGCTGTCCATCTTGACTCCCCTTTAACAAATCAAGTTTAGAAAACTTCTCCCGTGTTCGGGCTTTTGGATGCCGAAATAATCGGCTATGGTGGCACCTATGTCGGAAAGGGTATCCCTTTCTCCCAGATTCACGGCCTTCAGTTCCTTTCCATACACCAGCAAAAGGGCTTTTTCCCTGGTGTGATGGCTGTGGCCTATGGTGGGATCATTGCCGTGATCTCCTGTGATAATAAGCAAGTCCTGCTCTTTCATCTGCTCTAAAATACTTTTAAGATAAAGGTCCGCCGTCATCAACCTTTCAGCATATCTTGAGGCATCCATGGCATGGCCTGCCAGGTCCGTCTCCTGGACATTGGCGGCAATAAGGCCGGTTTTCTGGGAAACCATTTTTTCTAGAATTAATTCCATGACTCCTTCCGTCTCCACCATGGGAAAGTATTCAGCACCATCACACTCTATCACATCGGCCATCTTGCCGATGAGGGATACAGGATAGCCTTGCCGGTGAAGCAGTGTTGGGACCTGAACTTCAGGGTTTACACCGTATCCCAGATGTCTTACCATGTAGCCACTCCTGTAAACCCCGGATTTGGGGCAATCGATGCCGGTAATGGAACCATCCTTGAATTCAATAGCTTTTAAAATATCATCCATGGCAATATCCCTTCCACCCAGGACAATAACCCTGCCAACTTCCACATTTTCTCTGACAATCCTGCCTATGGTCAATTCTTCCTCAAAAGATATATAATCCAGGGGTGCGGTGACATTGTAGTTTTGTCCGGGGTCCGCCTCTATGTTGTCCGCCACTGTCACAAGGCCGTTCACGAGGAGGAAAGGGTGTTCCGGATCCGGTATTTTTACATCATATCCTGCTTTTTTAAGGGCTTTTTCGACCCGGTCCATAAATTTGATAAAAGGTTTTACTACCGGCATTCTGGGCTTGCTCCCTATTATCTCCTGATGCCCCTGATATGTGTCGGCTCCAAAATGGGCAAGCTTGCTTTTACCATAACTTCCGAGAGGGTTTGACGGCCTTTTTATTTCTCCGAATCCACCAGATACCCGACGCCCAGGGCCTCAAGGCTCGGAATGTTAAAATCTTTTACAGCTTCGGCCACATGCTTTAAGGTATTGGCTCCCCTATCTTGCGGCCGCACTTTCATCACATCCTCCATTTCACCGACACCCAGACTATCTATTACCAGCAATATAACCCTCTTCATCTTATTCTATCTCCCATGGAGTTGAATATGCCCAAAATTTTGGGGTTACCCTTGTGAATTCCCTCTATGATTGCCACCTTTGACCTGGTAACGAAGATCTGGGTCCTGAAGGAATATATCACCGTTTCACCGGGGTAGAGTTTGGTACCTTCGGTTTCCAGTGAAGTATAATAATCGATGGATTCAGGAGAAATATCTCTTGCCTCTAATATAAGTTTTTTACCGGGAATATACGCCTTTTCCAACCTGGAACGTGGGTAGAAACCGCCGCCGAACACATAAGCTCTTTTTTCATCACTATGGGAAACTTCCGTAACATAAACCATGGACTGAACTTCCGGCTCATGTCCCCTTGAATGAAGCGGCGTGGTGCCCGTAAGGGAATGGCCGGGTTCTCCGTGTGTGGCTCCCGTCTCCTTTAAAAGAGGCATAGTTGATACACAGGTGACACTGGGAGCATTGATCTGGGCAATATCAAAGCCCATATCCTTTAACTGCCGTGCCGCCGTTGTTATAGTGTATAAATTTGCCGTAGGCTCTATTTTTGCAGAATCATAGTCATACAGCAGACATGGGAAAGATGTTACTCCTATGATCCTAACGTTTGCAAACTTTTTTATGGCCGATGCAGTCCTTTCCAGATCTTTTAAAGGGATTCCTCCCTCCTGCCCCGGATATATGCAGTCGCCATCATCTACAACCCTTAAAAGAATATCTTGCACTATTCCCAGCTCGCCTGCCGCATCGTCTATCTCCCGAGCTTTTTCCAGGCTGAAACAGGTGATAACTTCAGGTTTCATCTGCAAAGCTTCCTTTAACAATGCTCGGGGCACCTGGACTATGTGGCCCATATGTCCTATAGTAATACCGTTTTTGTAAAGAACCCTGGCTTCATCCATATCCACTGCTACAGCACTTTCAATGCCCGCCTGCACTATAGTCTTTGCCACTACAAGATTTCTGCCAAATTGTTTTGTCATAAAGTATAAATTTATTCCAAGCTTTTTGGCCGTTTCTGCTATTAAATTCGCGTTCTTCCCGACCGAATCCAGATCTATACAATAGGTATTGGGCTCTATTAAACCTTTTTTATGAAAAGCCGCAGCAGCTTCTATCAGTTCTGGATTGTTCTTCAAAGTTGCCTCTAGAAACATGTGAAATCACCTGGCTTTCTCAATGGCTTGTTTTAAAATCCGCAGCACGGTACCACTCCCGGCACGCATGGGGTTCACCCTTATGAGGTAGTCCTTCATTTTAGGTTTGTCCTTGATAAATGTGCCCGACGCCCTGTAAAACATTGGAGTTATTTCATACCTTGATTCTGCACCGACGGGATAGGGAGCAGCTCCCAATTTATTGGCTTCTTCAATAACTTTTTGAGAAATAGGTTCTTTTAGTTCCACCAGCACCGTTCGCGACTGGGCATTGGCTATATATGCGGCAATAGCTCCCGGTATCTTACCTTCGTTTACGGCTTTTGCCACTTTTTCTATCTCCTCGCTCTGAATGGCCAGCATGACGGGGACATATACCACCGCCCTGAGGGCTTCCATGGCCTCCGGCCCCTGAACCTGCCCGCCGCCGGAATAATTCATCTTTCTGACTCTATCGATGACCTTCTTATCCCCCACCACACAGCCTATACCTTCAGGGCCCAATAGCTTGAATAGTGAAAAACATGAAGCATTAGCTCCCAACTGTGTCCCAATATAGCGGGTCTTGAAAACGGTATAATTTTCATCGGTGACAATCGGAACACCGGAGACCTTTCTTATTGCTCTTATGATTTCATACATGTCATACCTGTCAGAAATCTTCTGGCGAGAATGTTGGATGTAAACCATATCGATGTCGGGAGTAAGGGCTTCCAAAACTTTTTGTGTCTCATTCATATCGACTTTCACAATGTCAAGGCCCATGGTCCTGAAAGTGGTATCGGTAGTGGAATAAACAGGAGCATCATGGACCAGTATTTTATCCCCGGGTTTTAACAAAGCTTGCAAAGCAAAACGTATGGAACCCGTACCGGCACCTCGAACCAAGGCTACATCCTCCGCCCCGAAAAACTCGGCTATTACCCTTTCAACCCTGGCGGTGGTCCTGGGCCTGCCCAATCCTGGAACCACTCCGACATCTCCCATCGAAAGAAACTCGGTACCGGAAAAATGACGTGTGATTATATCAACCAGTTTGAATGAAGCTCTTTTGCCTCTTCTAAATTTATAGATTCCAAAGGAAATATCTCCATTTTTTTACCCCCAAGTATTATTCAATCTACAGAATTTTGTATTGTATCCTAAATATAAATATCAATACTCGGGCAAAATATGACCGTCCAGGACTTGCCTCTGCACGTCCAATATAAATTGCCTATCGATGGCATGCCTTAAGACTCCGTCAACACCCCAATTGGTCTTTTGACCACAAAAACCGCCTCGGTATCATCTTCGTTCAATTTCAACACCTTAGGATTTGTTAGATCATAATAGGGAAGATTCAGATTGCGATCTTCTGTTTCATCGATATTCCATACAGCGGCATCAATCCTTTTTTCCAGCAGGCTCTTTAAAATCTGGTTGTAAGAAAGCTGAACATATTCTACAGATTTTCCCTCACATTCATATCTGGTGAGAACATAATGGTCTATGGAAGTATTGTCTATGGCAACTTTCATGCCGTCCCTTATCTCTCTATATTCAGGATCGGCAAATAAAATCTTGTGACCTTTGACATAAGAATACTTGCCAAGACTCAATATTATCACTATGTCCCTGCCTTCAGCAATATTTATATCTGCTGCCAATTTTGACATGACTGCAAAATCATATTTGCCCTGCTCTAATGCTTCAATCCTGTTGTAACCGCCCCTCATATATGCCATGTTAAAGGGAATGCTGGCTTTTTCAAAAACTTTATAAAGCCCCGTGGCCAGCCCTTCATATCTTCTGGAATACGGCAGCGGCATAACACCTGTTATACTACTCAACCCGGAAACTCCCCAGAGTTTTTTATAGTCTATTTCTTCAATGTAAGTTCCGAGATGGCCTCTTGCCTCTAACCTTATAGCCCCGGTTTCCTCCAGATATCTCATGGCTGACTGTATGGTACCGCGGCCAAGATCCATTTTCTCGGCATAGTCGCCCACAGTTTCTATCCTATCCCCAGATTTCAGGGACAAGAACTCCCTGGCAAGCCGAAGAACGGCTATTCCATTTTTAGTCAAAAGCTGTCTGTCTATCATTGAATTTTCACCCATACAATATACTATACGTTGTATTTTAATTATAGCACATGTTTTTAAATAATTCAACAAAAAAAATTCCGTCATTACCCCGCCTTGAATAGAAATCAAACAATCGAGTAGGAGGGGGCGATTAGCCCCCGTCCTCTCACCTATGAAAAAATGCAAGTCCTGCTCCGAAAATTCTCAAGCAATTACAGTTGTCAAATGTAAAAAAGGCAATATAATACTAGGCCAGGTCATTTCGATTTTTTAACCAGGCTTGCTTTGGCTAGCTTGCTTAATTGTTCACCATAGCTCAGTAGATCAGTCAATGCTCTTTCCCTTGACGGAGACGGACTGAAGCTCATATGCTTCATATCCTGCAAGCTAAATAATTATCCTGTTCCAAATAGCCAGGACTGAGTTTCTTTCTCCGATACATCTTCGATGCCATCAATTACTCGCAACAGTTCATTCATGTCTACTACGTACGCTTGAGCTTGTTTGGTTAAACTCTTTAGTTTTCTTTCCAGCAAATTTTTTGTGAGTTCCATGTATTCTTCTTGGCGTGTTAGAACCGCCCATATTATATGCAGCAACTTACGTGCTGTAGCTACAATCGCAATTTTGTGCCCTTTCTTCTCCTTTAAACGCAAATAAAAAGATCGTAATTTCCCTTTGCTTTGAATTGCTCGCTGTGCACACTGAACCAGTATCCAACGTAGGGTGCTGCGGCCTTCTTTTGTTATGTTACCGGTATAGCGTGTTTTGCCGGATTGATGAACAGATGGAACCAGTCCCGCGTAACATGCCAGTTTTTTAGGTGACGAAAAGCGCGAAATTGGCCCAATCTCTGCAAGAATAGTCAATGCGCTCAAAACCGAAATGCCAGGTATACCCATCAGTAATTTTACATTTGGGTTCTCTTTCGCCCTAGCACACAAATCTGCTTCGAGGGCCGCCATTTCTTTTTGTACAGTATCCAGCAGTTTTAATGATGAACAAACTATGATTTGCTCTGTTTCCGGCAACGAAATATTCTCTAAAAATTTTCTTCCGTTTTTCCCAAATAGATCGCTCCATGGAGACTGGATTCCATTGCGAATTAACGCAGCGTGAATCTTGTTTTTCAGCATAGTACGGATTTTTGCGAGACGGATTCGGTGATGAAGCAGAACTCTTAATTGGTACTCATCCTTGTTCGGAATCCAAGACTCAGGAATAAAGTCTGCCGCTAACAGTTGAGCAAGAATTTGAGCATCAAGGGCATCGGTTTTTACACGAGCTTCAGCTATGGCACGAGTTTTCAAGGGATTGGCGATCACAATTTGCCCTGGATAACCAGATAGGATATCATGAATCCAAAAGGCGTTACTGGTAGCTTCCATGACGACACGAGTATTGGAATCTAGGGTTTTGGCGAACTCCTCCCATGCTTGTCGTGTATTGGCTATCCGAAAACGTCTTTTTTCTTTGTTTGGCCCGATCTCACACCCTTCTGCATATTTTTGATGCACATCTAAACCAATGAATCGCATTTTCGACCCCCTCTCCAATTAAGTTGGCAGGCGGAGTTGCTTTTACATTCACCTATTCGTGGGCTTGGCCACAACTGGGTGAGGCGAGGAGGCGATTAAACACACCAACGGGCTTATTTCATCCCAGCGAGAGGACAATCGCCCCGCCTACAGCCTTCTCCGAAACCCTATTCTAATTATACCAGAGAAGAGCCTGCATTTTTATCATACCAACACACCACCGTACGTACCGTCCGGTATACGGCGGTTCACCAAGCTTTGCGAATTTCTTGATATCTCTTCACTAAACTCATGAGCCCTTGACCTTGCCAATAGGCGTTGTTGAGGGCTCTATTTAATACCCCTGACATACGCCAGTATCCCTTTCGGGCATTGGCAAGCTCATGGACTACCCATTCCGGAAGTTTCAAATTCCTTAGTTCTCGATATCTTGTTTTAACTTTCTTCCATTGTTTCCACAAGCACATGCGGAGTCTTCTTCTTATCCATCCGTCGAGTTCCTCAAGTTTGCTGGGTGTTTCCGATAGTGCGAAGTATCCCAGCCATCCGCCGAGGTATGTGTTTAGTCTGTCTATTCTCTGTGTTATTCCATGTCCGTTGCTTCTTGAGGTTATCTCACGGATTTTGTTCTTGACTTTGTCTATGCTCTGTGGTGCTATTCTTATCTTGGTTGTTCCATCTTTAGTGATGTACATGCTGAAGCCGAGGAATTTCCTCTTCCAGGGTCTGTCCACTGCGCTCTTTTGCTCGTTTACTTTGAGTTTTAGTTTATTCTTCAGGAAAGCTGTTATGCTTTCCATTACCCGCGGGTACCCATCGAAGATGGGTGCCGCTCTTTTGCTTTTGACGTAGATGTTACAGTCGTCTGCATATCTTACGAATCTGTGGCCTCTTTTCTCTAGTTCTTTGTCAAGGTCGTCAAGGATTATATTGGCAAGAAGTGGACTTAGGGGCCCGCCTTGAGGTGTTCCTTCGTCGGTAATCATGACTACTCCGTTTATCATTACTCCTGCCTGTAGATAGCTGCGTATGAGCTTTAATACACGCTTGTCTTTTATCTTGCGAGTTACTCTGGCCATTAGTATGTCATGATTTACTCTGTCGAAGAATTTCTCAAGGTCCATGTCCACTACCCACTGGTATCCCTCTTGAACATATTGACGTGCTTTCCTTACTGCGTCGTGGGCTCTTCGGTTGGGCCTGAATCCGTAGCTTGCTTCTGAGAATTCCGGGTCAAATATGGGTGTTAGTACTTGCAGCAGAGCCTGCTGGATTAGGCGGTCTGTGACGGTGGGGATTCCTAACAGTCTCACTCCTCCGCTGGGTTTCGGGATTTCGACGCTGCGCACTGGTTGAGGTTGATAGGTCCCTGTGAGAAGTTGTTCCTTTATCTGAGGCCAGTTTTCTCGTAGGTGTGACCGGAGGGATTCTACCGGCATGCCGTCTACGCCTGGCGCTCCTTTGTTTTCTTCTACCCGTCGCAGTGCTTTTGTCATGTTTTCTCTTGATACTGCTTTCTCCATCAGGTGGATATCATGGTCCTTCGGGGATATCTTCTCGGGTTGTGCCGGATACATACTCGGCCCTCCCTGGGGCCCTTGCGGCTTCACCGCTTCTTTCCCAGGGTAGGCCCCTTTCGGGGTTTTCTGCTGTCTTTGTATGTTTCTCGAACTTGCCACCACCCACCTTCGGTGGGTCCCCGGCCCTCGCTTCGTGTTCGGCCCTTCGTCGGCATGACGTCTGTGCCGGCTACTATGGCCTCTGCTGACTTCTGACAGTTCAGCCGAGCCTCTTCAGCCCGGGTTGTTAGTTTCCCTAACGTTTCCGCCAGACCTCCCCGGGTAAGAGCGATAGCCTTCGCCCCGTAACCTTGTGCATTTACTACGCAGTTCCTTGGCAGCACCGGATTTCGTTTTGTCAAGCAAACTCATCCGAACTGTATAGCCTTATATGCGGTTCGTGTTCCTCAGGCCGTGGCTTTGCCTACAGCTTCCTTCAGATTCTATCTCACGGTAGACACCCTTGCTGTTTGGCTAATGGTCGCCGCTGCCAGCCCCATAGCAGACTTTCACTGCCGAGCTATCGCCCATGCCGGGCGCACTTGAAAAACCGCCCCGGCTTTTGAGCTGGGGCGGCAAAATCGGACAAATCACATATTTCGCGCCACCTCGTAGGCATCCCAGATGGCGTTCATAATGTTTTGCGGGTCCCTCGCGTCACCTATGATATACAGATTTGCATTTTTCCCATACAGCGAACGGTAGAGAGTGTTATCCGGCCTGTACCCGGTAGCCAGGACAACGGTGTCCGTCGGGATGGTGGTCCTGGTGCCGGAGTCTTTCCTCATGACAACGGCGCCGCCATCCGCCACTTCCAGGAGATAGGCGGATGTCATGATATCCACCCCGTGGAATTTCAGGAGGTCTATGAGCATTATCCTGTTCATGTGCGGGACATATTTGCCTGCCCGAATTATGTCCGACAGCGCTTCCACTATAGTCACTTTCTTTCCCTGCTTTGCTAGCCACAGGGCCGTTTCCGACCCCACCAGACCTCCGCCCAGCACCACCACTGTATTCCCGGCTTTCTTTTTGCCCAGAAGCAGGTCCGACGCCGTGACCACATTGTCCCTATTTATTCCCGGTATGTCCAGTATGATGGGTACCGAGCCCGTGGCCACAACAACCTCATCGGGTTTTTCGTTTGCCACCATGTCCGGGGTAACTTCCGTATTTAGTCTGACATTTACTTTGAGCTCATTAATCTCGTTTATATACCATTCCAGGAGCCTTCTGTCATCCACTTTGAAATCAGGCACCGAGCCCTCGATAACGTGCCCCCCCAGCCTGTCGGTCTTTTCGTAAAGGATAACCCTGTGGCCTCTTATGGCAGCGACCCGGGCTGCCTCCAGGCCGGCTACCCCGCCTCCGATAATCATAACATTTTTTACTTTCTGAGCCGGTTCTATGGCATATTCCTTCTCGCGGCCCGTAGCAGGGTTTACCGTACATGACAGGGGTTTGGACTGAAACACCCGTCCAAGGCAGCCATCGTGGCAGCCTATGCACGGGCGTATTCTCGCCGTCTTGCCCTCCATTACTTTCTTTGGCCAGTGAGGATCGGTAAGCAGGCCCCTGCCGATGCCAATCATGTCGGCCTTGCCTTCTTCAAGGGCCCTGGCGGCAAGTTCCGGAATTTCCAATCTGCCTGCAACTATCACCGGTATATTAACCACTTTTTTTAGTTTTTCGGAAAACGGCAGGTAACAGCCGTGTTCTTGATAAACCGGGGGATGAGCCCAGTACCACGCATCATAGGAGCCGCAGTCGGCATTGAGTTCATCGTAGCCGGCTTCTTCCAGTATTCTGGCCGCCTCAAGACCTTCTTCAACGTCACGGCCCCGCTCGACGAAGTCCTCTCCGGGAAGGCCACCCTGACCCCAGTCCTTAATGAAACTTTTTATGCTGTACCTGAGGCCCACAGGAAAGTTCCTGCCCGCATTTTTCTTGATCACGTTCAATATCTCTATGGGCAGTGTTAGTCTTCCCCTTAAATCACCGCCGTACTTGTCGGTCCGCCTGTTAAAAAACGCGATAGTGAATTGGTCGAGCAGATAGCCTTCATGCACCGCGTGGATTTCTATGCCGTCAAATCCAGATTCCACGGCTATCTGTGCCGCTTCGCCAAACCTCTCCACTATTCTCTCCACTTCATGGGTGGTAAGCTCCCTGCAGGTTTGCGTCGGTTCCCAGTAGTTTGGAATGGCAGACGGAGCCACGGGCTGCCCTTCGATAAATCCCGGCGCTCCGCTTCTTCCCAGTCCCATGGTCAGCTGGAGAAAAATCTTCGCCCCGTGGGCGTGGACGCGTTCAGTCAGTTCTGTGGCCGTCTGAATAAAATGCGGCGGATTCAATGTGGCACAGGGAAAACTCGGCATTTTCAGGCGCTCTATCTCATTTTCGGCCTTGACGATGCTGGTGATTATGAGCCCCACTCCCCCTTTTGCCCTCTCCACATAGTAGTCGATGGCCCTTCCGGTAAATCCGCCTTCCGGTGTCGTTAAGCCCAGGATTCCCATGGGAGCCATGGCAATTTTGTTCTTAATCTCCACTTTACCGATTTTGATGGGTTGAAAAAGGCTCTCATACAACTTTTCCACGACAATCCTCCCGTTCCGTTTTGTTTTAATTTGCAGTCTTTCTGCTATATATTCTGCCGTAAAAATTTTATTATATGCCTAAGTGAGTGCCTGGCACCATCACCGGCTCTACTTCTGTTATAAAGGGCAATGCTAAACGTTTATCCTGCCAATCAAAAATACATAAAGTATTTCACACCGGACATAAAAAAGCCGCACTTTGTGTGCGGCTGAATTCTTTTGACTTTTTCAATTCCTTTTTCAATTCCTTTCTCAATTCCCTTCTCGATTCCTTCTTCTAATCCTCTCCTATACATTTCGGGGTCGATTATCATTTTTGCCATTTCATCCACCTCCTGCTCTATATTCTTTACCTCTTCACTAAAAAGTTCACCGGCCAGGGTGCTCAACTCCAGAAGTATTTTGGAATATGACGGTTTGCGAGGGGAAATCTATGGTTATTTCTTCACCTGCTTTAATTTTATTGTAGTCAAGGTAGAAAGAAAAATGAACCTTGGCGACACGAGCTACTGCAAAATCTTGTTTTAAGGAAATGCCGTTAATAAGCACAGAGAGCTATTTTCCCCATTGCCCTGGAGACAAAAACTGATTTTAAAGCGAACAACGTTGTGATATAATTTTAAAGGGCGTATATTTTTCCGCCATTGAAAAAGGTTCAACAATGAAAAGGGACACTCCTTATCCGTACTTTTGAAAAGGCCCTTACCGCTAGCCTTTTCTTTTATAGGCATACTCTAAGTAATAGGGAGCAGAGGCTCATCGGTGGGTTAACGGATGGCGCCTTGACATAAAAAGGTATTTACTGGAATTGAAATCCGGCGGTGATTAAACCGTATTGCGGAGAGATGGGAAAATGGAAAGGGAAAGTCATGTAATTAAGTTAAATTTTTTATCCCAGGCTATGGAACGCCTCAGTAAATCCAAGACCATGGAAGAGGTTTCTTCCGAGATTTTTGATTTCATACAATCTATGATAGACTACACCATGGCGATTATATACCTCATTGATTACGACAAAAATCAGCTGGTGGTGCTGGCAGCCCGTGGTTCCAACATTAATAATTTAAAAAAAAGAATAAAATTTAAAATCGGCCAGGGAGTTGTGGGATGGGTTGCCAGGGAAAAGAAGGCAGTGGTACTGGAAGACGCCCTGCAGGAAAAAGACATCAGGGTGAGGCAGCATTTTGATGTGGACCCGCTGATTCGTTCATACATAGCCGTGCCGCTGATAACTTCCGACCATGTCATAGGAATTTTGAGCATCTCCCACTCAAAACCCAATCTATATGGCCCGAAAGATGTGGAGATAATTAGCATCATTGCATCTCAGGCGGCAGCTCTTTTTGAAATAAACAAGAGATTTTTGAGGACCAAGAGCTTTAGCGACCATATTCTGCAGAGTGTCAACAGCGGAGTCATGGTGATAAACGATAAACTGGAAGTCATCGCCTTCAACCAGGAAGCCGAAAGAATCACAGGTTTTAGCGCTGACGAGATATTGGGAAAAAATATAAAGCAGCTGCCCTTGAAGGTATCCGGCGATCTGTGGCACATTGTGGAAACTTTTAAAACCGACAAAATCTATACCGATGTGGATACATATATTTTGAGCAAAAAAGGTCTTCAGATTCCTATAAGCATCAGCACATCCATTTTAAAAGATGAGAACCACATTAAAATTGGCGCTATCAGCGTTTTCAGGGATATGTCCAGGGTGAAAGTTCTACAGGAACATATTAAGAGGGCTGACAGGCTGGCAGCCTTTGGAAGATATGTGGCCGGGCTGGTTCACGAAATACGAAACCCGCTGCTTCCCATCCGTACAGCGGCTTCCGTCCTCATGAGCCGACCAACTCTGGGGGAAGAGGACAGGAAACTGATAAAAATCATCCATTCAGAATCGGAGAGGCTAAACGCCTTTATGGACAATATCAACCAGCTGGCAAAGCCATCGGAGTTGGATAATAAAGGCGCAGGCATAGGCACAGAGCTCACTGCTGCAATAAATGAAATTTTCCCGCTGGTAGAACTAAAGTGTAAAAATCACAATATTTCCATAGAGATGAATTTTAACTTTGCCCGGGGAAAATTTTTTGTAAGGCTTTCTCCCGGCCAGATAAAACAGATATTTCTGAACCTGTTTCTCAATTCCATTGATGCCATCGGTGAAAATGGAAGGATTTCAATAAAAATAGACAGAGCAGAAAATATGGCCAAAATTATTTTTTCGGATACAGGGTGCGGTATCGCCGAACAAGATCTGGAAAAGATATTTGAACCCTTTTATTCCACAAAGCAGGATGGAACCGGTCTGGGATTATCTATAGTTCACAATATAGTCCACAATGCCGGAGGCAAAATCCACGTAGAGAGCGAAATAAAAAAGGGTACCCGCTTTATCATTATTTTACCGTGTGTTAGAGAGGTGAAGGGTGATGGGCCAGATTAAGGAAAATATACTGATAGTGGATGACGAGCCCTCCATCAGGGATATCCTGGAGGTAGTGCTCGGGGAAGCGGGATACCATGTGGAAACTGTGGGGAACGGGAAGGCCGCCCTGGATGCAATAAAAAGCCACGGCCCCTTCGATTTGCTCATTACAGACTTAAGGATGCCCGGCATGGACGGTATCGAACTTATGGAAAAGGTAAAGCAGTTTGATGGGGAAATTGAAACCATAATAATCTCTGCTTATGCGGATATAAAACAGGCGGTGAGGGCAATAAAGCTGGGGGCTTTCGACTATCTCCAGAAAAATTTTTCCACTGATGAACTGCTGTTGACGGTGGAAAAAGCCCTGGAGAGAAGGCACCTCCGCCAGGAAAACCGCTGTTTAAAACAAAAACTGGAAAATCGTTACAAGTTTGAGGACATTGTTTATGAAAGTCAAAAGATAAAAAATATATGTGAAGTCATAGAAAGAATAGCCCCTACCAGAGCCTCGGTACTCGTCACCGGGGAAAGCGGCGTAGGAAAGGAGGTCTTTGCCCGGGCTATTCACAAAAAAAGCGATCGGAGGGACCGCCCCTTTGTGGCCATAAATTGCTCGACCCTCCCGGACAACCTCCTGGAAAGCGAGCTGTTCGGCCATGAAAAAGGCTCTTTTACCGGGGCTGTGGCAAGAAAAATCGGAAAGTTGGAACTGGCCCAGGGAGGTACCGTCTTTCTGGACGAAATCGCTGAGATAAGCCCTTTTTTGCAGACCAAGCTGTTGAGATTTCTCCAGGAACTGGAGTTTGAACGCCTGGGCGGATTGGAAAAAATAAAGGTAGACGTGAGGATTATTGCCGCCACCAACAAGGACCTGGTCAAGGCCATTGATTCCGGGGAGTTCAGGGAAGATCTCTACTACAGGTTAAATGTGATTAACCTGCACATTCCGCCTCTCAGGGATAGAAAGCAGGATATTCCCTTGCTGGCTCAGCTTTTTTTAAACCAGTACAACCGGGAATACGGCAGAAACATCAATTTGATTTCGATAAAGAGCCTGGAATACCTCATGGCCTACTCCTGGCCCGGTAATGTGAGGGAGCTTAAAAATACCATGGAACGGGCGGCAGCCATAGCTGACCCGAAAGACGATATACTTCTGCCCAGGCACCTTCCGCCGGAAATCCTGGGAAAAGAAATACCCGGCGAGGAAGAAAAAAACATGCTCAGCCTGGCGGAATTTGAAAAGCAGCATATTTTGAATACTTTAAAACGGGTTAACTGGAACAAAAGCCTCGCCGCCCAGCTGCTAGAAATAAACCGCCAAACCCTTTACAACAAAATGAAGCAATACGGAATTACAAAAAAAATAATGTAGAAATATTAGACATTGATACCCTTTTTAAAAGGGATTTTTTTTGGCATTTGTTTTGCATTGTTAAAAGGTGCCGGCACAAATTTTTTCATAATAACTTTACGGAGGGAGAACAAGTGGGTAACAAACAGGAATTGCGAATCCTGTGTCCCAACGGACACCTGGGATTTGCGCCTACCCGGGAGGAAAGTTTTTGGATCGGGGCAAAAACTCGACCGGATTATTATTGCTGCGACTCAGGGAGTGATGATATCGGGCCTGCCCCTCTGGGGGCGGATATTTCCACCAGCCCTTATGTCTGGCAAAAACACGACCTGGAGCTTATGTTTGTGGCCTCCAGAGATCAGGGGGTACCGATGATCATAGGTTCCGCGGGGGATACCGGCACCAGGAGCAGAGTAAACATGTACGTAGACATCATAAAAGAGCTGGCAAAAAAACACAGGACTCCCCGATTTAAGCTGGCCTATTTTTATTCGGACGTCTCTAAAGAGTACCTGAAGGAAAAAATGAAACAGGGGGTGATAATAGAGGGCCTGGATGGCCGGGGCAATCTGAGCGAAGAAGACCTGGAGAAAACCGATAGAATTGTGGCTGTGGCCGGGGTTCATCCGTTTATAAAAGCGCTGGATATGGGAGCCGATGTAATTATAGGGGGAAGGTCCAGTGATTGCGCCATTTTTGCGGCACCGGCTTTAAGAGAGGGATTCCCCGCAGGATTATCCTATTATTTGGGCAAAGTCCTGGAATGTGCATCCTTTTGCGCCGAACCCTATGGCGCCAAAGAAAGTGTCATAGGTACCATTACCCATCAGCATGTCAGGGTTACCGCCATGAGCCCATATCAGCGGTGCACGGTAGCCTCGGTAGCGGGCCATGCCATGTATGAAAGGTCAAACCCCTTTTATGAATATGTGGCTGGCGGGAAGCTGGACATGACCGGGTGCCAGTATGAGCAATACGATGAAAAAACCTGCAAGATTACAGGCCCAAAGTTTATTCCGGTAGACGGCAAGATAAAGATAAAGCTGGAAGGCTCCGGTAAAATCGGCGAAAGGTGTATAGGCATAGCAGGCATTAGAGATCCCTATACCATTGCCAACATCGACAGAGTGGTGGAATGGTCCCGGAGTCAAATCAGCGAAAAATTTTCCGACAAGAATTGCCAGATAAACTTCATTATATACGGCAAAAACGGCGTTTTAGGGGACATGGAACCGATCAAAAAAATAAAATCCCATGAATTGTGCGTGGTAGTAGAGGGCATTGCCCCGTCAAAGGAAATGGCTAAAGAGATAACCACTCTGGGCACGAGACAACTTTTTTACGCCCGTCTTCCCGAAGTAAAGGGAACTGCCGGTACAGCGGCCTTTGTGGTAGATGAGGTTCTGGACGCTACACCGGCATACATGTGGACCTTGAACCACGTCATCCCCGTAGATGACCCCATGGAATTATTTGATCTTCACATCACCCAGGTGGGTGAGTAAAAGGAGGATTACCATGCGCTACAAAAAACTGGTTGACCTGGCAAAGACCATCAGAAGCAAAAACGCAGGTACCGACAAAATAACCTTTGATATTATTTTTACGGACAAGAATATCTATGAAATGGTGAAAAGAAGTCACAAACTTACCCGGCAGGCAGTAGCCAAACTCTACAACATTCCCGAAGAGCGGATAGCGGATTTTGTGGAGTTTGACCCCGCCAATGCCATCAAGTTTACCATATACAGGTCAAAACCCAGCGGAAGCCCCGGTGAAAGAGACCTTTTTGGATGCCAGCAGTACCCGCCGCTTCTGGACCTGAAGATTCCCATAGCAAATTAAACCGACCTTGCCTCCTTATTAAGGGGGCTTTTTTTAACCTATTGTGGCAGTCCGACCTATGGTATCCAGAATGGAATCCTGTGGGAAGAAGTCTTTAAATATTCTATAGTATAACAGCTCTTCTTTTGACCCGAGTTCGAAGTCTTCCCGAATGCGGCGTTCCCGGAGAAATTCTTCGTCGGATATATTTTCTTCGGCGTACTGGCTGAGCATTTCGGCAGACCCGGCACCCTGAAAAAATTTTTGTTTTTCTCTCCAAACTATTTCTTCAGGAAGATCACGCTCAAAAGCTTTCCGCAAAATCCATTTTTCTATTTGCCGGGATCCGTCGTTGTATATTTTCCATTTCACCGGAAGCCTTGATGCGAACTGGGTTACGTTGCTGTTCATAAAGGGCATCCTGCCGTCAATGGAAAAAGCCGATGTCATTCGGTCCACCCTTTGAAAGCCATTGGCGTGGCCGTTGCAGGTGAGCTTTTCCAGCTCGGCTTCCACCCGGGCGGGTTCCATATTTTTAAGATAATGGTAACCACCGAAGAGCTCGTCACCACCCTCGCCGCACAACACAAAGTCCGAACCCGCTTCATGA
Source organism: Biomaibacter acetigenes (assembly GCF_003691585.1). Lineage (GTDB taxonomy): Bacteria > Bacillota > Thermosediminibacteria > Thermosediminibacterales > Tepidanaerobacteraceae > Biomaibacter > Biomaibacter acetigenes. The sequence continues at coordinate 2,560,742 of NZ_CP033169.1, forward strand.
GCCATGCGGGACAGCATGTAATTGGCGATGGAGCTTCTCACGAGATACATATCAAAAGATTCCAGGTGATAGATGACCTGGGGAAGGACTTTTAGCATTTCATCCAGGGTGTACACGTATTCATGGTGGTTGGAACCCAGATGCCGGGCTACCACCCGTGCTTTGGGCAGGTCGGTGCTTTTGGATACTCCCACGGAAAAGGTGCTGATATCTTCCGTCACCTCTTTGGCCGCTGCCGCAATAACACTGGAGTCAATTCCGCCGCTCAGATAAATGCCCGGATTTTTACGATTCCTGCAATTCATGGCAACGGAATTTATCAGCCTTTGACGCACATTGCCGGCGGCTTCTTGTTCGGATATTGAACCGCTGTAATTGAAATGAGATGGTCTGGCGTACTTTACAAATCCCATGTCGCTGGAGTAGTAATAACCCGGCGGGAAGGTTTTTATGTCCTCGCCCAAACCCACCAGCGCTTTTATCTCCGAAGCCAGGATAAGTGCATCATCAGTCTTTATGTAGTAAAGGGGCTTTAGGCCTATGGGGTCCCGGGCGGCAAATACCTTTTTGTCTTGTGCTACCACAAAAGCAAAGGAACCATCCAGGTGATTTACCACATCGTGGCCCTTTTCTTGATAAAGCTTCTGAATAATTCTTTGAGGTGAATCGCCTTTTGAATCCTCATTGAATATATTGGCATTTGCTACCACGGCCGGTTTATCATCTTGAAAATCCACCGATTTTTCCGAAGAAAAATAGTTCTGGCCCAGCACCGCTCCTCTTGATGTGTAAATTCTGCTTTTACTGCTTCCATGATGCTTGATTTTATCTAATAATTTTTGAGCCAGCCTTTTGGGGTTGGCAATTTGTTCGGAAATAACAGCCACAATTCTGCTCATAGTAATTCCTCCCCTAAAAATCGTAATCTTAAAAAATAATAAAAGCTATGGGAGACCATAGCTTTGAGGAATAGCAAAAAACACTCTCAATGCTATCAACCTCCTCTTACCACGCTTACGAGGTTAGCTGACGGGTTCGGGTTGAAGAGTGTAACCCTACCCCTCCGGCTGCATTGAGCCGAAGGCGATTCACCCCAGAAATTGGGTCCCCCGCTTCTTTAGAAATAAAGAATTAAGCGTTCAAGATTGAAAGCAAATATCATTTTGTATTAGTATTATACTATAGAAACATTACTGTCGTCAACTATTTATTGTATAAATTTTAAACAATTTGAAAATATTTTTCTAAAATCATTGCACAAAATTTAGACATTAATTTGACATATAACAGTTCTTTAAAAAACGACTTTAAAAATTCTTTATTGATTATAGAGATGTAGAACAAAAGAAACAAAATTAATTAGTAATTGGTATTTGTTTTGCATGTATTTTGTCACATATCAATTTTTAGGAGGCTACAATGGATCTTATAATTGCAAATGCAAGGGTAGTGGATTTTGATAAAGGAAAACTTGTAGAAAAAGATATTGGAATAAAAGGGGGAAAAATATATTCAATTTCGAATGTGGCAATATCCGGGAAAAATGTGATAGATGCCGGGGGCCGTATACTTTCACCGGGTTTTATAGATATTCACAATCACACCGATTACAATTTCAACGTTCGGGGACCGGATGCTTTCGAAACCGCAAAGCATCTCCTGCTGATGGGAGTGACTACTGCCGTGGGGGGTAACTGCGGCAGCGGTAGGGTGGATATAAAAACATATTTCGATTTTATCACTAAAAACGGAGCTCCAAATCATTACATGGGTTTTGTAGGTCTTAGGGCCCTGAGGGAAAGTGCGGGAAATGAGGATGTATACAGCCCCTCTTCCGATAAACAGATAGAAAAAATGAGGCAACTGGCCTATTCCGCTTTGAAAAGTGGGGCTGTGGGCATATCCCTTGGCCTCGAGTACACACCGGGGGCAGATCTCGAGGAAGTAATCAAGGTTTGTAAGGTTCTAAAACAGTTTCCCGGTAAGCTGGTGAGTTCCCACGTGAGATATGACGCCGATAGAGCCCTGGAAGGTATTAGAGAGATGCTGGATTTGGGGCGCAGTACCGGTATTCCTGTACAGATTTCCCATATAAACAGTTGCGCGTGTTTCGGATTTGCCCGAGAGGCTCTGGAAATGATGGATAAAGCCGCCCGAGAGGGAACGGATATAACGGCGGATGCCTATCCTTACAACGCCTTCAGCACTTCTGCAGGGTCTGCGGTGTTTGACGAGGGTTGCGTAAACAGGTGGAATGTGGATTATGACAGCATCCTGATTGCCGGAGGTCAGCACAGGGGAAAAAGATGCGATAAAAAGCTTTTAGAATATGTTAGGAAGACAGAACCCGAAGTGCCGCTGATTGCCTTTGTGATGAACGAACAGGAAGTGGATATGGTTCTGAACCACCCAGGAATTATGGTAGGCAGTGATGGCAACATAAACCGAGGCTGCGGCCATCCCAGAGCTTCCGGGACCTTCCCGAGGGTCATCCATCGATATACCGTCAGCAAAACCGAAGAAGATTTAATCTTTATGCTGAAAAAGATGACAAAATACCCCGCTCAAAGGTTGGGTCTGAACCAAAAGGGCGAGATTGCCGAGGGAAAGGATGCGGACCTGGTCGTCTTTGACTGGAACAGCATAAAAGACCGGGCGGATTTTGAGAATCCCACCCTGGCTCCTTCCGGGATAGAATACGTCCTGATAGACGGCCGGATTGCCGTAGAAGGAGGAAAGATAAAAGCTGCCAATCTTGGTAAAGTTTTATAATTTTTTCTTTTCTAAAAGAGGAATTTTTACGGATAATGTCTAAGTATTTAAATAATCGGCAGCTATAAAAGACTTCAGGTTGATTAATGTAAAAAATCAAATTTGAATTATGATTTCAGAATAATTTGATGCTGTAATCGATATTTGGAGGTAAACCGATTTGAGTGAAAATATTTTGGAGGTAAAGAATCTAAAAACCTATTTTTACACCGAAGAAGCTGTGGTGCCGGCTGTGGACGGTGTGAGCTTCTCCATTGCCAAAGGTGAAACTCTCGGCATCGTTGGTGAATCGGGTTCCGGAAAGAGCGTAACGGCGCTTTCTATAATGCGCCTTTTGCCGGAACCACCGGCCAAAATAATCGGCGGCCAGGTTCTTTTTAAGGGTGAAGATCTGGTATCAAAAACCAATGATCAGATGCGGAGGGTACGCGGAAATTCCATCTCCATGATTTTTCAAGAACCCATGACTTCTCTCAATCCGGTATATACCATAGGACGCCAGATTTCCGAGGCCATTATGCTCCACCAAAAGGTAGGAAAAAAAGATGCCATGAAAAAGGCCGTGGAAATGCTGAAACTGGTAAAAATCCCTTTGCCCGAAAAAAGGATAAGCGATTATCCCCACCAGATGAGCGGAGGCATGAGGCAGAGAGTAATGATAGCCATGGCCCTCTCCTGCGTTCCTGAACTTCTGATAGCCGATGAGCCCACCACGGCCCTGGACGTCACCATTCAGGCTCAAATTCTGGCCTTGATAAAGGAGTTAAAGGAACGCCTGGGCACCTCGGTCATACTTATAACCCATGATCTGGGAGTGGTGGCGGAAGTGGCGGAAAAGGTAATGGTCATGTACTGCGGCCGGGCGGTGGAGTATGCCGATGTAGCCACATTGTATGAAAGCCCCAGACACCCCTATACGGTGGGTTTGTTGAATTCCATCCCTAAAATCAAAGGCCCGAAGCAGAAACTAAAGGCCATTCCCGGGGTTGTGCCTCAGCCTCAGGATATAACCGCCGGATGCAGATTCCAAACCCGCTGTACCTACGTAAAAGACAGGTGTTTAACCGATGAACCCCCTCTTTTCAACGTGGGCCAGAGCCTGGTGAGATGCTGGAACTATCAACAATGAGGGAGGATATCTTATGCCGGAAAAGCTGCTGGAAGTAATGGAGTTAAAAAAATATTTTCCCGTAAAAAGTTTCTTGTCGAGGTCCAGGGAATATGTCAAGGCTGTAGACGGAATAGACTTTTATATAAGGAAAGGTGAAACACTGGGGCTTGTAGGGGAAAGCGGGTGCGGCAAATCCACCACCGGCAGGACGATAGTTCGATTGCTGGAGCCTACCGGAGGAAAAGTCATCTTTGAGGGTGAAGATATAATAACCTATGACAGAAAAAAACTAAAGAATGTATGGAATAAAATACAACTCATATTTCAGGACCCCTTTGCTTCTCTCAATCCCCGTTTGACCGTGGGGGATGCCCTGGAAGAAGTGCTTTACGTACACAACGTAAAAGATCATGGAGAAAGATATAAAAAAGCGGTGGAACTCCTGGAAATGGTGGGATTAAGCAGCAATTACTTGACCCGATTTCCCCATGAGTTCAGCGGTGGCCAGAGACAGAGAATCGTAATAGCCCGGGCCCTGGCGGTAAACCCCAAATTGGTCATCTGTGACGAACCCGTATCAGCCCTGGATGTTTCTATACAGGCCCAGGTAATCAATTTGCTGGAAGAACTTCAGAAGGAATTGAACCTGACTTACCTTTTTATTTCCCACGACCTTAGAGTAGTCAAGCATATAAGTAATCGCATAGCCGTGATGTACCTCGGTAAAATAGTAGAAACGGCTCCCTCTGATGAAATTTTTAACAATCCTGCCCATCCTTACTCGCATGCACTTATATCGGCTATCCCAACAGCAGATCTTGATACAAGCGGAGAAAAAATCTTACTGGAAGGCGATGTTCCCAGTCCTGTTAACCCTCCAACCGGATGTAGATTCCATACACGATGCAATTATAAAAAGATATTTGTTCTCAAATAGAACCAGAACAAAAAGATTTGGGAGGTGAACATTATGTAGCATGCCATCTTTATTAAATTTATCGGGAATAAAATGAAAAAAGGAGGATGTAAATTATGAAATGGTGGTGTATAAAGAAAGCTTATTTGATTTTGGTGCTGCTTTTGATACTCACCGTCAGCCTGGCAGGTTGTGCCAAACCCCCACAAAATTCTGAATCTTCTGCCCAGCAGGCCCAGAAAGAGGACCTGCAGAAACAGCAACCTGAAAAGGAAAAAGTTCTAGTATTGGGGTACGATAGAGACGCGGAGATCCTCGATACCATCAAGACTGCATGGTATTCCGATGCGCTGATATACATCTATGACCGTCTAGTAAGCAGAGACTACGATTTCAAATATAAACCGGGTCTTGCGGAAAGTTGGGAAACTTCGGAAGACGGTCTTACCTGGACATTCCATTTGAGAAAAGATGTGAAATTCCATGACGGTAAGCCCTTTAAAGCCGAAGACGTAAAGTGGACCATTGATACCATCAAAAATCCCGATACCGGTTCACCGTTCAGAGGGGATCTTGAGGCTATAAAGGAAGTGATAGTCAAGGATGACTATACCGTGGATATAGTATTAAATTATCCCTTCCCCAATCTTCTGTTTAACCTGTCAAATACTGCTGCAGGCATACAGGAAAAGGATGTATATACAAAATACGATGACGACTACGGCACCAAGGTTGTTATAGGCACCGGACCATACAAATTCAAAGAGTGGATTAAGGGAGATAGAATTGTGTTGGAAAAAAATCCAGATTACAATTGGGGACCTGAATGGATGTCAAACAGAGGTCCGGCTTTGATAGATAAAATTGTGCTCAGGGTAATTCCCGATGAAAACGCGCGCATGATGGAATTGGAGACAGGCGGGATTCACATATTAAGAGATGTGCCTGAAACCTATCTAGAAAGGCTGGAAAAAGTTCCTGAAATTACCATTTACAAAGGTCCCGCCACAAAACTGGGTTATCTGGCTTATCCCACCGATAAAAAGCCCTTTACCGACGTAAGGGTGCGGAGGGCCATCAACTATGCGATAAATAGAGATGACATAATCCAGTATGTCTTCAGGGGTATAGGACAGACGGCCTACGGTTATCTGCCTCCGGCCTTGAAAGATGAATACCTGGAAGAAAGCAAAGATCTGGCCTATAAATACGATCCGGAAAAGGCAAAACAGCTCTTAGCAGAAGCAGGTTATCCCAACGGGCTCAAACTTACGCTATCTGCCGACAACTCCTCCAAAAGCACTAAGCTGGCTCAGGTGTTGCAGAATCAGTTAAAGCAGGTCGGGATTGAAACCGATATAAGGCTTTATGACAGCAGCAGTTATACGGCCATGTTGAAGGAAGGCAAGCAGGAACTCTTTTTAAGGGAGTACAGCTGGCCCAATGCAGATATCCTGGATTGGTTCTTGCTATCCAGCCAGTTCCCCTATCCCAACCACTCCCGCTGGAAGGATAAAACTACCGATGAGTTGATAAAAAAGGCCTCCCGGATGCCCACCTGGGAAGAAAGAGCTCAGGGCTATAAAGACGTCCAGAAATATTTGATAGAACAGGCGGTATGGTGCCCGATTTATGTTCCCGAAAAAATCTTTGCAGTGAGAAAAGAAGTGCTCAACTTCAAATTCCATCCGTGGATGCTCATGTTTAACGACGGGTTCGATCTGAAAGTAGAATAGAAGAAACTTGCTAACCTGAAACATGCAACTTTCTCCGGGTTACCGGGGAAAGTTGCATATCACCTGAGGAGAGTGGAAGATTTGCTAAGGTATTTTATAAAAAGATTGCTTCTAATGATTCCTGTAATTTTGGGCATGACCATCATAGTATTTTTAATCCTTCATCTGTCTCCCGGCGACCCCGTAGATCTCATCGTAGGACCAAATGTCACGCCGGAGGTTTATGCCAGCATTCGGCAAAAATACGGCCTCGACCAACCTCTGATTGTGCAATATATAAAATTCCTTTCCAATGTGGCAAGAGGCGATCTTGGGACATCCATATTGCAACAAAGGCCCGTTTCGGAACTAATACTGCAAAGATTCCCCATAACCCTGGAACTGGGGTTGACGGGTTTGGTTCTGTCCTTCCTTATAGCCATACCTGTCGGGGTGTCTGCGGCAGTAAAGAGAAACACCATCATGGATTACTCCTGCATGACGGGAGCCATGCTGGGTATGTCGCTCCCCACATTCTGGTTTGGATTATTATTGTTATATTTTTTCGCATATAAATTGAGGTGGTTTCCTATTTCGGGGTACGGCACGTGGCGGCATCTTGTACTACCCGGTTTTGCCATAGGCCTGACGGATGCGGCCATTACTGCCAGAATGGTAAGATCCAGCATGCTAGAGGTATTGAGGCAAGATTATATCAGGACTGCCAGAAGCAAGGGGTTGGCCGAGATGGTGGTTACTTACCAGCATGCATTGAAAAACGCCATGATTCCTATTATTACCTTGCTGGGCCTCAGGGTTGGGTGGATAATAGGAGGATCTGTAATGCTGGAAATAGTTTTCAGCAGGCCGGGCCTCGGGCGCCTTATGGTGGATTCCATACTGGCCCGGGATTATCCGGTGGTCCAGGGCGCCATGATAGTGCTGACCACATCCATTATCCTTGGAAATATCCTGGCAGACCTCCTCTATGCCGTATTCGATCCCAGAATAAGATATAACTAGAATAAAGTGCAAAAAAGGTGATATTGATGATAGAAATTTCAAGACAGACCCAGACCCAACAAAAGTCAAAGAGCAATTTTTCGGATTTTACAAGAAGGCTGTTTAAAAACAGGGCCGCCATATTCGGGGCATCGATTATTCTTTTGTTGATACTTTGTGCCATTCTGGCTCCGGTGATAGCACCCTATAGCTATGATTATCAGGACCTGCCAAATATGTTAAAACCCCCGAGTAAGCAATTTATATTTGGGACCGACGAATTCGGAAGGGATATTTTCAGTCGTATCGTATATGGTTCCAGGATTTCTCTGGAAGTAGGTTTTGTGGCGGTGGGATTGTCCCTTATTATCGGCACCACTCTGGGAGCCCTGGCGGGCTATTACGGAGGTTGTGTGGATTACGTAATATCCGCTATAACCGATATAGCCTGGGCCTTCCCTACCACACTGCTGGCCATCGCCTTCGTAGCAGCCCTGGGACCGAGCCTGGTAAATGTAATGATTGCAGTAGCGCTGGTGAGCTGGTCGGGATACTGCCGTCTGGTGCGGGGTCAATTTTTGTCTCTCCGGGAAAGGGAATTCGTAGAAGCAGCCCATTTGCTGGGAATGAGCGACATAAGAATCATATTTAAACACATTCTGCCCAATTCCCTGGCACCGATTATCGTCATGGCAACCCTGGAATTTCCCAAGGCTATCATAGTGGAATCCTCCCTCAGCTTTTTGGGCCTTGGCGCCCAGCCGCCTACACCAAGCTGGGGTTCCATTTTAAGCAACGGCAAAGCCCTTATCGCCGAAGCCCCATGGATCTCCATTTTTCCCGGTATTATGATAATGATAGTAGTGCTGGGGTTTAATCTCTTCGGCGATGCCCTGAGGGATGTGCTGGATCCTAGATTAAAGGAATGAGGGGTAAAAATGCTGGATTTGCTCATAAAAAACGGTCAAATCATCGACGGTTCCGGAAGAAAGGCCTTTGTATCGGATATAGGAATAAAGGGGGACCGCATATACATCATATCCCCCCGAATCAACCTTGAAACCCGGGAATGTATTGACGCCCGGGGTTATGTGGTATGTCCAGGATTTATTGATATACATTCCCATTCAGATTTTACCCTTCTGCAGAACCCAAATGGTGAAAGTAAAGTCCGACAGGGGATAACCACCGAAGTGGTTGGAAACTGCGGATTTACCGCGGCACCGGTAAATCCGGCTCACTTTGACGATCTCATGTACTACCTGGTGAATACAGTGATCCTCAGCGATGACCGGAAAAAAAGCTGGAAGTGGAGTACCCAGGCGGATTTTGTAGAACAAATAGGGGAAAAAGGTTCGTCCATGAATATAGCCTCCCTGGTGGGTCACGGTACCATTAGAATCGCCGTCATGGGCTTTGAAAAACGAGACCCCAGTGCCGGTGAACTTCAAAAGATGCTTCACATGTTACAGGCCGAGATGGACAGGGGGCTATTCGGCATGTCAACGGGGCTTGCCTACGAGCCCGGCAGTTTTGCCACAACCCGGGAACTGGTGGAAATGTCCCGGCTAATCAAGGACTTCGGCGGCATTTATGCCACCCATATGAAAAGCGAAGGCAAATACCTTCTGGAATGCATTTCCCAGGCCATTGAAATTGCCCGGATGTCGGGGGTGTCGGTGGAGATATCCCATTTTAAAGCCGAGGGTCCCGGAAACTGGGGTAAGGTGGTGGAAGGATTAAAACTCATAGATGAAGCACGAAAAGATGGACTGGAGGTAGGATTTGACCAGTACCCTTATACGGCCTTTGGCAGCGGGCTTCTTGACCTGGTCCCCCCATGGGTGAGGCAGCAAGGCCCAGGCAAAATGATTGAGTTACTGCAAAATCAGGATCACCGGGCAAGGGCAATCCATGATATGATGGAACCCAGTGACATATGGGAAAACCCCATGGAAGGCAACACCTGGGATAAGGTTGTCATAGCTTCGGTGGGCACCGACAAAAACAAGAACTGCGAGGGCAAAGATATAGGACAAATATCTCAAGAAATGGGCTGTTTCTCCTTATGAAACGGTAATGCGCCTTCTGGTAGAAGAGAGGGCGTCAGTTAAAATGATATTGTTCGGCATGTGCGAACAGGACCTGGAAACGGTCATGAAACACCCCAATACTATTTTTTGTACCGATGGCAGGGCGGTGGCACCTTACGGAGAGCTGGCCCGTGGAAAGATACATCCAAGGTATTATGGGACATATCCCAGGATTTTAGGCAGATATGTAAGGCAAAAAAACATCATTCCCCTGGAAGAGGCCATAAAAAAGATGACTTACCTGCCGGCCTCAAAAATTAAAATTAAAAGACCGGGGACTAATTCAAAAGGGGTATTTCGCTGACATTACCATTTTTGATAGAACGAAATAATTGATCTGGCCACATTCCGGGAACCCCACAGGTATCCCCTGGGTATAAAACATGTCATAGTAAATGGAAAACTGGTGGTTTCGGGAGGTGAACACACTGGTAAGTTGCCCGGCAGGATATTGAGGCGATGATTTGACATGACATCCAGGCATCTCCCAAAACAGGAGTAGCCGTTGATGAAAGTGAGTTCATATTTTTAAATTCCTTCAAACACCGGCCCTAAATTAATCACAAGGTCCGGGAAAATCGATACTTTAATTTTATCCTTTTCACTATATAGTTCCGGCCTGCCTTCCACTATATCCCTCAATCCATAAGTTGAGCATTATAACATTTCAGTTTTATTTAAAGATGATTCATATCTAATAAGTCTTCTGACTTTGCAACAATAGTCGTACAGACCATATCTCCCCACACATTTATTGCCGTACCGGTTACATCAAGGTAAGCAAAAATTGCTGCAATCCATGCTACGATTTGTGTGGGAAGATTAAATGCCTGAATTAATATAGTTGCAATTGCTAATCCCCCACCGGGCACTCCGGCACAACCGATGGAAAAAAGAACGCCAAGAAACACAAATTGCAGCAAGTCTATAATAGTAGGGTTTGTTCCAACAGCATACATCCCTAACATTATATATAACGGTATTTCTATTGCCATTGAATCCATATTAAAGGTAACGCCAAGTGGTATACCAAAGTTAGACAGTTCATCCGAAACTCCAACTTCTTTCATACAGCGCAGAGTTACCGGCAACGTAGCAGCACTACTGCATGTAGTAAAAGCTGTAATCAATGCAGGAAAAATTTTTTTAGTAAAAGTAAATACATTAAGTCTTGTAATTAACCAAAAAACAATAAAGTACATCAACGTAATATGAATAACAAATCCTATTGTATATGCAGTAATAAAACGAAACATTTCAGATACAAGCGTACTCTTGAATGTAGAAATGGAAACAGCCATTAAAGCAAAAACACCTATTGGAGCATAATACATAATATATTTAGCAATAGTAACAAATAAAGTCATTCCTGCATTTAAAATATCTTTGAGAACAGTTTTATCTTTTCCATTTTCAAGCAGTACAATAATTAAACCAGATATTACAGCAAATATTACAATTTGGATTACATTACCTTCAGTTATTGCACCCAATGCATTGCTAGGTATCCAATCGAGAAAAGTATTAACCGTCAATTTATTTATTTGCTCTATTTTTTGTCCTTCAATGACAAGACCGGTCCCCGGTTTCCAAATAAAGCCAGCTAGAATTCCAATGAAGGTTCCTATTAATGTTGTTAAAACAAACCAACCTACAACTTTACCTGCCCATTTTTTTAATTTTCTTACATCTGAAATATTAGCAAAAGAAGAAGCTATTGAAAAAAAAACCAGGCCAGGAACTATCATAAATAAAAGTCTAACAAACAAATCCCCTAAGGGTTTTATTATCATTACCCGATTACCGCCTATGAATCCTGCTGCTATACCTAATATCGAAGCTATCAATAATATTTGGGCAAAACTAAGTTTTTTAGTCATGCATTAACCTCCTCGAAAAATAATTGATTTATTGCACAAGAAATTCTTCAATTCCTCGCAATAATGCCATAATGTTAACCAAACGCGCATTTTTGCCCATGTGACCGATCCTAACAACCCTTCCTTTCAGCTTTCCAAGGCCATTAGCAATCAGTATATCGTATTTATTTTTCAGGTGGTTTATAAGATTAATGGTTCCTATCTCCTCCGGAATTTCCACAACAGTTATTGCCGGTGTCGCCTCGGCTTCTTTGCAGAATATATTTAACCCTAGCTCTTTTAAGCCCATTCTCAGCATTGATGCAATATCGTTGTGTCTTTTGTATCTTTGTGCAATTCCTTCTTCTTTTATCGCTTTGAGACATTTATTTAATGAAAAAACCAGATTAACCGCCATGGTTATGCTGTATGGTTGAAAGCTTGCCTGTTCACGCCGGAATTTATCCCAGATGGAAAGACTGGCGTACCAACCCGGTATGGGCTTTTTTCTCTTTCTTATAAAATCTAGACCTTTTTCGCTTGCAGCTACTATAGCAAGGCCTGGTGGTGCACCGATACCTTTTTGAGAGGCTGTTGCACATAAATCTATGCCATCGCTTTCCATGTCTATTGGGACGATTCCGGCGGAAGACACAGCATCCACTGCAAATATAATGCCGCGTTTTTTAGTTATACGTCCTATCTCCTCTATGGGATTTAAAACTCCTGTACTTGTTTCACTATGTACCAGGGCCAGTGACTTTACAGTGGGATTTTTTGTAAGAAATTCGTCCACTTGTTCGGGTGTAACAATTTTTCCCCATTCTATCTCTAATACTTTAGGCTTTATGCCATACGTATCTAATATCTCAATCATTCTATGGGAAAAGTTGCCATTATCTACAATACCAATTTCATCATTTCTTTCGCCAAGAGCCAGGACCATACTTTCTAATGCAAGATGACCGGAACCGTTTACAATAAAAACATCCCCTGCCACATTTAATAATTCTTTTACCAAATCACAAGTTTGATTGTAGAAGTTTGTCCATTCGGTTCCATAATGGCATACCACCTGCCTGCTCATTTCTAACAAAACATCTTGTTCCACATCACATGGACCAGGTATCATCAGTATCTTTTCCAACGATGGCTCCTCCCTTTTATAACGCCAAGCATTATGCCAGAACCCTGTTTGAGCTTTTATTTTTCTTCCCCGCATCCGGTAAGCAGGGGAACCGGATATTTGCTTGCAAAATCAATAAATACATACACTCAAGCGTTCTACTTAAATTTCCTTGATTTTTCAACAAGCCTATAGTATGATTAATTCGGGCAGTGAAACGATTGAATTTTGGTTTTAAATGATCTGTCCTTGTCCAATAAGAAAGAGTTATTTTGTATGTCCAATAATTAGTAATTTGATTATTTAATTTTGGTCCCCCTTCCTTTTTATGGTCAATAAAATAATATTAAATTAAATAAACCACTTAAAACCCCCTTTCAAATACTTATTGTATGCTAATAGCTAACCTTTATCAATGTTTCTTATTGCCGTTTATTTGAATTTAGATTCTCTTTTTTCATTATATCTGTTTATTTCTTGGATTTTGTTACATTTTTGTATTAAACTTATTCGTTAACTAATAGCTTGCATAGGTGATTATTATTATGAATATTGGAGAACGTATAAAGAATTTGAGGTTGAATAAAAACTTTAAGGCAACACAATTTGCTGAAAATGTCGGCATCTCGAGGGTTTACTTAAATGAGATAGAACGCGGTATTAAAATCCCTACAATAGAGACCCTTCAAAAAATATGTGATGCACTTGGTATTACTTTTTCTGAATTTTTTTCGACCGGTGAAGACACCATCAACCCCGAATACCTGGAACTTGTAGATAACGCCAAAGTTCTTACACATAAACAATTAAAAATTCTCAATGAATTTCTAAAAGCTCTCAAAGAGAAAAACGACAATGAATAAAAGACTACAGTTATACTTTTCTTTAAAGAACCACGCTTTTCATTAATTATCTCCTTTTTTCTTGATTTTTTAATCTCGCTATAGTATTATATATATCCTATAGCATATTTTTGAGATATAACCATGAAAATTGGTCATCGAATAAATGAATTTTTGAAAACAATCAGATGAAATTTAGCATTTTCTTGGAATATATAAGACCTACATATTAAAATGAGGCCGAAAAAAACAATAAGAAAAGCTGCAGTCTTATAACTGCAGCGCAGACTGTCGACAAAGTAGCTGTCGACAGTCTTTTTTGTAAAAAGGGTATAAAAATGATCATTTTTATAGTAAAATTAAAGAAATAAAAACATACGGTGGGGCGATGAAATGTTAACGAAGAAAAGACGAGAAATAATAGAGCAGATAGAATTAGTAAGCATTGATAGCTTAGTACCTAAAGACCATCTCCTCAGGACAATAGAAGAAAGCATCAACTTTAACTTCATATATAACGAAGTAAAAGACCTATACAGCGAAAATACAGGCAGACCCAGCATTGATCCAGTGGTATTAATAAAACTGCTCATGCTCCAAGCACTGTATGGAATCCGCTCTATGCGCCAAACCATCAAAGAAGCAGAAGTCAATATGGCTTACCGCTGGTTTCTAGGATATGGGCTCCAAGAAAAAATACCTCACTTCTCGACTTTTGGAAAAAACTATGAACGGCGGTTTAAAGAAAGCGATCTATTTGAAAAGATATTCGAACGAATATTAAAAGAAGCCATAGAGTGCGGGTTTATCAAAGAAGACGCGGTATTTATCGATGCCACCCACATAAAAGCCAGTGCCAATAAGAATAAATACATAGAGAAAGTTGCAAAAAAGCAGGTACAAAAATACAAGAAAGAACTTTTAAAAGAAATCAACGCCGAAAGAGAAGCCAACGGCAAAGAACCGTTTGAAGAAGATGACGATGAAGCTAGCGGCGATGCCGAAGGAGGAAACAGCTCCACCAACGGAAAACGAGTAAAGATAAGCACCACCGATCCTGAAAGCGGCATATTCCAAAAAGGAGAAAAAGAGCGCTGCTTTGCCTACACGGCTTCTGTAGCCTGCGACCGCAACAACTTCATCCTTGGCTTCAAAATAGCACCTGGAAATGTACACGACAGCCAGGTATTCTCCGATCTTTTTCAAGAAGTAAACGATAAATTTCCCGAAATAAAAGCAGTAGTGGTTGATGCAGGCTACAAGACCCCCGGCATATGCAGAGAAATCATTGAAGCGGAAATACTTCCTGTCATGCCATATAAAGGCCAATGACCAAAGATGGCTACTTTAAAAAGAGAGAATACGTATATGACGAATATTATGACTGCTACATATGCCCTAACAACCAAGTATTAAAATACAGCACCACCAACCGGTCAGGATACCGGGAATACAAGAGCGATCCACAAATATGCCGGGAATGCCCCATGCGTTTGAGATGCACACAGAGCAAAAACTACACGAAAGTGGTAACCCGGCACATATGGGAGCACTATGTGGAAATAGCAGAAGATATAAGGCACACCGAATTAGGCAAAGAATTATACAAGATGCGCTGCCAGACCATCGAGCGGGTATTTGCCGATGCCAAAGAAAAGCATGGTATGCGTTATACGAATCTAAGAGGCTTGAGCAAAGTAGGACATTATCTCACGCTTCTTTTCGCATGCATGAATTTAAAAAAGCTGGCCATGTGGAAGAGAAAACGTGGGATGTTTCCACCGGCAGCCCCTGCTTTGCATTCATTTTTCTTTATGATTTTAAAATTTTTTGCTTCAAATAAAAAACCGCTTTTAGGTTGTGCGTTCTAAAAGCGGTTTTTGTCTACAAGCTGAGCTGCAGTCTTATAACTGCAGCGCATTTTTACACAAAACTTTAGACATTCTCGTTGGATTTGGTGCTCAAGCACCTTAAAATTACTTTAAATCTTCTTCTCCTAACCTCTTGACTGATGATTGTTTTGCCTTTTTCAATTCCTCTTTTGTATATCTCGGGATCGATTATCATCTTCGCCATTTCATTCACCTCCTGCTCCATATCCCTGACTTCTTCTCTAAAAAGCTGTAGGGTTTCCGTAGCTTAACTTCAAATCGGATCAATCCCGAGAGCATTTAAAAGGCTATTTATTTCTTCAATAATACCTTCCATTCTACTTTGAAACCCTCCAGAACCATATTTTTTAACATAATCAATAACATGCTTTATTTGATCGACAGTTAATACTAATTCATTACCATGGATACCATGTTGTAGGTTTCTTAAAAGACTTTGAAAACCACCGGAGCCAGCTACAGGAGTTAAAAGTTTCTCTTTATCTCTTTCTGAAAGTTCAATTATTAGACGCAATAAAGTTCCCCCCTTTATTCACTGTAATAATACTTTAATATAATCTATGAAGTAAAATATTTTATTATAACGTTTTTTTGTTGCACATAAGTGGGATGTCCGGCGCGAATCCTTTTGATAAGATAGTCCAGCCTTCGAAAAAAAGCATTGATCCTGGCGATTAAAGCCGTGGGCTTAACGGGCTTTTTCACATAATCGTCGGCACCTATTTCAAACCCGTGGACTTCGTCGAAATCTTCGCTTCTCGCGGTCAGCATAATAATCGGCACCTGCGACACCTTCCTTATCTCCCTGCATACTGTCCAGCCGTCAAACTCGGGAAGCATGACGTCAAGGAGAATACAACCGGCGGCGCCGTACTGGCGGATAGCAGCACTACCGCCACTTCCGGCATTCAGAGACCGGCGATGGATGTGGCGGGCAAAATGATGCCCGGCAGGATGGGCGGCCTGATGAAAATGGGCATGTTCGGGCCTGCACAGGTCGGTGATAAGATCGATTTCAAAAACAACATGGAAGATATCACAAAAGCTCTTGTGGAGCAGGGTATCATCACACAGGAAATTGCAGATAAAATGACGGCCTATATGGAAGAAAAAGCTGCCGAAAGAAAGCCGAAATGGAAAAAGTCCAAAATATGACGGAAGAAGAGTGCAAGGCGTACTTTGAAAACAAGAATACTATTCTAGCTATGTTAGGATCAGCATTTTTTTGTATCTTACTTTCTTCTTCTATAAGGATTTTTTATGGGTCTTCTACCTTTACTCTTATTATATCGGTTTTATAGGTTTTAGATCCAGCATCAATTTTGCCTATATCAGAAGTATCTATATCTCCCCAGCATTTAATAGCTGTATTTATAGTCCTTTTATATTGCTCGTACAACCTGGCATCATATATCATAAATCTGACTATATCATCTAAAGCTATGTTGACTGATATTCAAGGTGCAGCAAGGTATCATTCTGAAGTCTGAATATGTAATCTTCATTAATCCTTCTTGCTTCAATGTATGGTAATTCTGTAGGCATCACTTCTGCTATAGGAGCTGTATGGAGTCCAAGAAAATCAAGCATTTTACCCTGTAATGTTTGAGTGGTGTCACCGCCGATGTAAATTTTTCAGGAGCAACGAAAAGGAATTGACCCACCCCCTGGCGAACGGGAAGGTGATAGCGACCCATGAAAAGCGTTTCCGTTCAAGAACTACAGTTTATGCCAAAAATCAGTATGCCGGCCCCCAAATACCAGTGCTTAATTTTAAAAAAGCCAGGGTGGGTCAATTTAAAACCGTTGATAATGGGTCATTTTAATCCGCTGTTGACTATCAAATGCTCAGAAATTAATAGGGTTCTAGACAAAATCTGCCAGCAACAGACCCAGGGGGGGCCATGTCGCTGGCATTTAATGATTCGGATGTAAAAACTATTTTCTCTGCCGGGAGATGACCAAAAGCACCGTTTTAGTGAAGCCGTCGCCGCTCTTAAGTTTAGAACCAGCGTAGTGTAGGCAGCTGGCACGGATTCCCGCTGGCCGGCATTGAGGCAGGACGCCGAATTACCGGCGAATCTCCACAAAGCGCAGGGCTAAACTATAGAGCGGCATGCTGAGCGGAGGTGCCGGGCCATCTCTCGGCAGGAGGGCGACTTTTTACATCGAAATCTTCAATTGCTTCAACTTATCAACCGCTATACAGCGACAGCAAAACTCCTGCCACTATGGCAGTCCCTATAACCCCCGCCACATTGGGACCCATGGCGTGCATCAGTATGAAGTTGCCGGGCTTATCTTTCTGGGCTACAACCTGGGAAACCCGGGCAGCCATAGGCACTGCCGAAACTCCGGCAGAACCGATCAAGGGGTTTACTTTCCCTCCGGATAATACATACATGAGTTTTCCCAGAAGCACTCCGCCTGCCGTCCCCATGGCAAAGGCTGCAAGACCTAAGAGCAGTATTTCAATGGTTTGTATTCTCAGGAAGTTTTCGGCACTGGCTGTAGCTCCGACGGTGGTGCCCAGGAATATGGTGATGATGTTGATAAGCTCATTCTGGGCAGTCTTTGAGAGTCTCTCAACGACTCCGCATTCTCTAAAGAGATTTCCCAGCATGAGGCAGCCTATTAGTGCGGTAGCCGGCGGGACCAGGAAGCTGGCAAGAATTGTAACTATTATGGGGAATATTATCTTTTCGGTTTTGGAAACGGGTCTTAATTGTTCCATGGTTACCATGCGCTCTTTTTTGGTGGTTAAAAGGCGCATGATGGGAGGCTGTATTATGGGTACCAGGGCCATGTATGAATATGCCGATACGGCTATGGCTCCCAGCAGGTGGGGGGCAAGTTTGCTTGAAAGGAATATGGCGGTAGGGCCATCGGCTCCGCCTATTATTCCTATGGATGCTGCCTCTTTGAAGTTAAACCCCAATAGTGTTGCTCCCAGGAATGTGGTAAATACGCCAAACTGGGCGGCGGCTCCAAGAAGCAGGCTCTTGGGGTAGGCGATGAGGGGGCCGAAATCGGTCATGGCACCTACTCCCAAAAAGATGAGGGGTGGGTAAATATCAAGTTCTACGCCCTGGTATATCCAGTACAGAAATCCTCCTTTTTGCATGAGGTTGGCCAGAGGGATGTTGGCCAGGAGCATGCCGAAGCTTATGGGCACCAGAAGCAGCGGTTCATATTTTTTTACTATGGCAAGGTAAAGCAGGATACAGGATATTAATAGCATTATTGATTGTTGGATGGTTATATTTACAAATCCGGTGGTTTTAATGAAATTTATTATTTGGTCTAGCAAGGCTCTCCACTCCCGTTTAATTATTTATTCCATGGTAGCCAGTATATCGCCGGTATTTACGGATGCTCCTTCGGATACGTCTATGGAAGATATAATTCCATCCTGGGGAGCAAGGATTTCGTTTTCCATTTTCATGGCTTCCAATATCATTATTACATCGCCTTTTGATACTTTTGAGCCTTCTTTTACTTTTACGGAAAGTATGGTTCCGGGCATTGGGGCAGTGATTGTTGCCTTACCGGCAGGTGCAGCTTTTTTGGGTGCCGGTGCGGTAGCAGGTGCTGGCTTTGGAGTTTCCTGTTTCGGCGCTTCTTTTGGCTTTTCTGTTGTGGCCACAGGCGCAGGTGTCTCCTCTTTAACCAGCCCGGTACCACCTATCTCTTCAACTTCTACTTCATAAGTCTGGCCATTTACGGTTATTTTATATTTCTTCATAGTTTTTATCTCCTTTCATAAAAAAGCTTTCATTATTATATTTTAATTGACAGCGGTAGCTTTTTTGAAATGTGCTATGGAAAGCCCTATATTAAGGAATATCTTTGCTTTCATACACATTTTAAAATTGATTAAAGATTGTTGTATACATTTTCGTATCTTGCTGCCCTTCCCCATTCGGGAGTAGTTTTGTGAATCTGGCGTATGGAACCTATTCTGATATGTGTTATGGGTTTTTGCAGGTATTCACTCAATGCTGCAGTAATTACTGCTACCAGTTCCCGGTTATCCTGTTCATGGGGTGGTTCCGGTTGTTTTATTTCTTCTACTGGTTCTCCAGTTTTTTCATTTTTTTTACCTGTCTTGCCTGGGGATAGAATATATATCTCATAAGATCCAGAATTAAAGAGAGACTATACAGGGCTACCATTACTATGCCCATGCCCAGTAATCCTGTTTTTAGTGATTCCATGAGGTCCTGTGCAATACTATTCAATCTGGTTCACCTCTTTTATACCGGAATGTTGCCATGCTTTTTGGCAGGTCTTGTTTCGCGTTTTGACATCAGCATTTCCAGGGCGGAAATGAGTTTTACTCTGGTGGCGGATGGTTCTATTACATCGTCCACGTAGCCTCTTGCTGCGGCTTGATAGGGGTTGGCGAATTTATCCCTGTATTCTTCTATTTTTTCATTTCTCGTGGCTATCTGGTCGCTGGATTCTTCTATTTCTTTTCTGAATATGATATTGGCCGCTCCTTCGGGGCCCATGACTGCTATTTCTGCTGTGGGCCATGCAAAGACCTGGTCTGCTCCGAGGTGCCTTGAGCACATGGCTATATATGCTCCTCCGTATGCTTTGCGGGTGATGACGGTTATCTTCGGGACGGTGGCTTCGGAATAGGCATAGAGCAGCTTTGCCCCGTGGCGGATTATTCCTCCATGTTCCTGGGCTACTCCGGGAAGGTAGCCGGGGGTGTCGGTGAAGGTTATCAGGGGTATGTTGAAGGCATCGCAGAATCGGATGAATCTTGCTGCTTTGTCGGAGGCATTTATGTCAAGGCAACCTGCCAGAGCTCTGGGTTGATTTGCCAGGATTCCGACGCTGTGGCCGGATAGTCTCGCAAAGCCCGTTATCATGTTTTGGGCATAAAGGGGCTGTACTTCGAAGAAATCGCCTTCATCCACCACCATTTTGATTATTTCTTTCATGTCATAGGGTTTGTTTGGGTCGACGGGCACTATATTGTCAAGTTCCGGTAGTATCTTTACAGGGCTGTCTCCCGTTTCTTTGAAGGGTGCATCTTCCAGGTTGTTGGATGGTATGTATGACAGCAGTTTTTTTATCTGGTCAAAGCACTCTTCTTCGTTTTGGCTCATGAAGTGGGCGACACCGCTTTTCTGGTTGTGGGCTTTTGCCCCGCCCAGGTCTTCGGGGCTGACTTCCTCTCCGGTTACGGCTTTGATTACCTGTGGGCCGGTGATGAACATTTTGCTTGTGCCGGAGACCATGAATACAAAGTCGGTGAGCGCTGGGGAATATACGGCTCCTCCGGCGCAGGGGCCCAGGATGACCGAAATTTGAGGTATTACTCCGGATGCGAGGGTGTTCCTGTAAAAGATTTCTCCATAGCCTTTCAGCGCATCCACGCCTTCCTGTATTCTGGCGCCGCCGGAATCATTTAATCCTATTAAAGGAGTTCCCATTTTCATAGCCATGTCCATGACTTTTACTATTTTGGCGGCGTGCATTTCTCCCAGGGACCCGCCGATGACGGTAAAGTCCTGGGCAAATATGAAGACCAGCCTGCCGTTTATGGTGCCGTAGCCGGTGACTACGCCTTCACCCGGGGCTTTAGTTTCTGCCATGTCAAACTGGATGCAGCGGTGTTCTACAAAGGCGTCGATTTCGACGAAGCTTCCTTCGTCAAGGAGTTTTTGGATTCTTTCCCGGGCGGTGAGCTTGCCGCTTTCGTGCTGTTTTGCTATGCGTTTTTCACCGCCGCCCTGCTGGATAAAGTTTATCTTGTTATTTAATTCATTTAGCAATTTATCAATCTTTGACATAATATTCCTCCACTAAAATATTTACACTGGTATTATCAAAAAAATAAGCCAATTATTATTTGGCATACGTTAAATTTATTATCTAACCACACATTTTGAATTTTTTATCGCATTATTGATACCTTCTGAATATTTTAACCGAATATTATTTTGACTAATAAAAATCCTATTGAAGGTACAATGAGAGTACCAAGACCGGTATAAAAAGTAGCTGTAAGCGCACCATACGGAACAAGTTTTGGGTCAGTAGCAGCAAGTCCACCGGCAACTCCACTTGTGGTACCAAGAAGACCTCCATAAACCATAGCGGCAGTAGGATTGTTTAAGCCGATTTTCGGTGCAATTATCGGTGTAATTATCATCGTCAGTACCGACTTTACCACACCGGCCGCTATTGAAAGAGCAATTACCTCAGAACTTGCCCCCAGAGCGCTTCCAGTTACTGGCCCAACTATAAATGTTACAGCACCTGCACCGATTGTTGTTATATCAACAGCATTCTTAAAACCTAAGAGTACTGCAATTATCACACCTATTATAAAAGAAAACAGGACACCAACAATCAATGAGAAAATTCCTACTAAACCAGCCTTCTTCAGATTCTCAACTTTAACTCCATAAGCGGTTGAAATAATGGCATAGTCTCTCAGCATCCCGCCTCCCAATAAGCCTACACCGGCAAAAAGCTTTATATCAGCAAGGCCTTTTTTCCCTCCGGTATATTTTCCTGCTATATAGGCCAAAACGAGACCTATTATTATAGCAAAGGCGGAGCCCATCCTTTTCTGGCCTATTGAATTTGCAATGTAATATGCCACATACATCACAAGAGCAATAATACCTATAGCACCCACCAGGCCGTTTGACTTAAAAAATTCGCTTATAATGTTTATTACCATAATATGCCATCTCCTTTCATTTTGTTATGTTATAATTTTTTTCCGACGCACCTATTCTTGATATAAGTGGTATCAACAACATCGAACCTATTGTTGCAAGGCCTCCAGCTAAAAATGCTACGGCACCACCTTTAAAAGCTGCCACAACATTTTGGATGGAAGCCATAGCCACAACTATAGGTATGTATAGAAAACTTACAAACTCTATACCCTTGCTGGTCTTTTCAGGAAAAGGCTTACCTTTAGATTCCACATAATTACTTATCAATACAAGTAATAACATTGCTATTCCTACTCCGCCTACATCTCCCTTAACGCCCAATAAATTTCCCAGAATATTTCCTAAAAAACTTCCGACAAACATACACACGGCAATTATTCCGAGGCCGTAAATTTCCATACTATATCCTCTCCCTTTAAATTATTTTATTTGCTCTCAAATTTTCTATTTCATTATCGCTAAAACCAAGCATACCCGCTAAAATTTCTTCTGTATGCTGTCCTAGAAGTGGTGCGGGATTTTCAATCTGCCCCGGCGTTTCTGAAAATTTAATAGGTATCCCAGGAACCTTCATTTTTCCGGCCACGGGGTGTTCAAGTTCTACAAGCATTTCCCTTGCTTTTATCTGCGGGTCTTTTACCACCCGTTCAACGTCATTTATGGGGCCACATGGTATGCCGGCTTTTTCTAAAACTTCCAGCCACTCGTCTGTGGTTTTTTCGCTAAATATCTCATTTAGAATTGGTTCCAGTTCTTTCCAATTCTTTGTCCTGTCAGGGTTTGTCTTAAATCTTGTGTCATCTATTAACTCTGTTCTTTCAACTACGCTACAAAATTTGGCCCATAAGTTGTCATTGCCTATGGCTATAATTACAAATCCATCTTTAGTTTTAAATGAAGAAAATGGAGTGATAGAAGGATGTCTGTTCCCGATGGGTTCCGGTGACTTACCACTAACAAAATATCTGGCGATGGCATTTTCCAGGATTGCTACCTGGCAGTCTAACATAGCAACATCTACCTTTTGCCCCTTTCCTGTTTTTTCGCGGACATTCAGTGCTGCAAGAACACCTATGGCTGTAAACAATGCTGCAGTGATGTCGCCAATGGAGGCGCCTACTCTAGTAGGAGGCCCGCCCGGCTGACCGGTAATACTCATAATGCCTCCCATTCCCTGCACTATCACATCATAAGCCGGCCTCTGGCTGTATGGACCTGTATGACCGAATCCGGAACAAGCAGCATAAATGATCTTTGGATTAATTTCTTTTAAAACATTATAGCCTATTCCTAACTTTTCCATGGTACCGGGCCTATAATTTTCCACAATAACGTCTGCTTTCCTCACCAATTTTTTTAATATATCTACGCCTTCTGGTTTCTTAAGGTTTAATGTCATGCTTTTTTTGTTTCTGTTAATGCTCATAAAATAAGCGCTTTCATCTTTTATAAAAGGGCCAAAACTTCTGGAATCATCGCCAACATCCGGAATTTCAATTTTTATAATCTCAGCCCCCAGGTCCCCTAAAACCATTGTGGCAAAAGGACCTGCCAATACCCTGGATAGATCCAGTACCTTAATCCCTTCTAACGGTTTCAAATCCTCTCCTCCTTTACAAAATTGTTTTACTTCAGCATATGTTGGGCTACGGTACCGTTAAGAAGAAATCATCACCCCCTTATTGATAAGTAATGATTTAACAGTGCAAAAAGCATGCCTGGTCTCCTACCGATTTAAAAATCTTATTTTTCTTGGGACTCCTCAAAAATACGTTAAAAAAAATGGTAACTTTTGAACTTTTAAGTTCAAAAGTTACCACTCTACTCCTATATCAATCATTTATATATGTATGGGTAAGCACCATATAAATGGCTGTAATTCCGCTATTTTATGTTATACCTTTTTATTTTTCTTCTAAGGGTCAGACGTGAAATCCCCAATTCTTCGGCTGTTCTTGAAATGTTCCAGGAATTTTTTTCGAGCGAAGTCAGTATAGCTTCTCTTTCAACGTTTTCAAGATTTAAATTTTTATCGTAATCTTCGTCCACATCTTGAGTCAATATTTCCAAAGGTAAATCATCTTCACATATATCAGTGCTATCTTCTTTAAATATCATGACTCTTTCTATAAGATTTTTCATCTCCCGGACGTTACCTGGCCATTTATACCTTTTTAATATTTCTATAGCTCCTGAAGAAATTCCCGCGACATTTTTGTTCAGTTTATTGTTGTAAATTTTTATAAATTCCACCGCAAGAAGCTCGATATCCTCTATCCGTTCTCTTAAAGGCGGTATATTTATAGGAACTACATTTAATCGGTAAAAAAGGTCTTCCCGGAATCTGCCTTCTTTTATTTCCTTCAGCAAGTCTTTGTTTGTGGCACAAACTATGTGCGCATCAAAAGTTTTTTCTTTATTGCTGCCAAGACGCCGGAAAGTTTTTTCCTGTATTGTCCTCAATAACTTGGCCTGAAGACTAAGGTCCATATCGGCAATCTCATCCAAAAACAATGTGCCTCCATCGGCTTCTTCAATCATACCTTTTTTTGACACTTTTGCATCTGAAAAAGCTCCTTTTTCATAGCCAAAAAGCTCGCTTTCCTGAAGCGTTTTAGGTATGGCCGCACAGTTTAAGGCTATAAATGGTCTCTTAGCCCTTACTCCGCTATAATGTATGGCTCTTGCTATTACTTCTTTTCCCGTACCGCTCTCTCCGATGATTAAAACCGTAGTACTGAAATTCAAATTTGAAATTTTCTTAATGACCTCTTTTATTTCAGATATAGCCTTGCTCCTGCCGATTAAATCAGTGTTCAGACTGTTGTCACTTTTTTCAATCTGCCGCTTTATCATAAGATAATTGGCTGCCTGATTAACGGTATCTTTTATTTCATCCAGATCAAAGGGCTTTGTGAAATAATCATATGCTCCCATTTTCATAGCTTCTACCGCAAGCCTTACTTCACTAAGATACGTTATCATTATCACAAGGCACTCTTTCTTATACTTTTTTATCTCTTGTAAAACTTGGATACCGTCGATTCCCGGGAGTTTAATGTCTACAATGGCAATTTCAGGGTTATATTTTCTAAAATCTTCTAGACCTTCTTCGCCTGTTTCCGCTACAAATATTTCATGTCCCATTTTACCGAGGCTTATCTGTAAAGAAAACCTTATACTTTTTTCATCATCGATAATCAATATTTTCATGTTTTTTCACCAGCTTCCGAAACACCGCAGGGAACTGCAGGCAGCAGAACTTCGAATTCAGTCCCTTTGCCGACTTCACTTTTTACTGCAATTTTGCCCCCGTTTTCTTTTACTAATTTATAAGTTATAGCAAGACCCAAACCTGTTCCACCTTTTTTTGTAGTGAAGAAGGGCGAAAATATCTTTTCGATATTTTCCGGAGGTATACCATTCCCATTATCTGAGATTTTAATTCGAGCAAGTTTCTTTGAATTGTTATTACATGAAGCCTCAAAGTTTTTGCATTCTATAACTATCCTGCCACTCCGGCCTACTGCCTGAATGGCATTTATCAATATATTTAAAAAGCATTGTTTTATAGTTCTCCGATCAACATAAACGATTGGAATAGAAGGGTCTATTTTTCTGTTTACAATTATTTTTTTTGCAATTACGTCGGATTTTACCAGATTCAAAATATCATCCAGCAATTCTATGATATTTGTAGGCTCCGGATTCAGTTTACTGGACTTGCTGAAATTCAAAAAATTTATCACCATTTTATTAAGGTTTCCAACTTCTTCTTGCAGGATATTCATTATCTCAGTTTTTGTTTTATCATCTTGCCAGCTTTCTTTTAACACCTGAAGTAGATTGGCAATACCGGCTAGAGGATTTCCAATCTCATGGATAATGCTTGCCGACATTTCTCCCAAAGTCCTTATCCTGTCTTCTCTTTTTAACTCCTCTTCCAGCATCTTTATACGGGAAAGGTCTTTAAAAAGAATTATAGTTCCCAAAATTTCGCCTTGTTCATTTATTACAGGCGATAGCGAAACATTTATAGGAATTTCATCATTATTTTTTGTTATCAATTTTGTTTCCACATCATCTATATTCTGATGGAGGTTATCTGTAAGGTTGATATCAAGTTTAGTAACCTCGCAAAATTTCAAAATGTGTGTATTAGTGAAATCGCTGCTTTTATACCCTGTAATTTTTTCTGCTTCCTTATTGAATACCGTTATATTTTTTTCTTTGTCAATTACAATGATCCCACTGGCCGCACTTTCTATAATGTTATTTAAGTATTGTTGAATATTATTTACCTTTATATAGGAATTTTGTAATTCGTTCACATAACTTTTTAGTCGAATGCTCATATCGTTAAAGGCTTTGCTCAATTCCCCGATTTCATCTTTACTGTTTACCGGTATGCTTTCTATATCGGATATGCCCTTCTCTATATTCCTGACATTAATTACCAGTCTTTCTATGGGATTTGTAATGCTCATTGCTAAAAAGACGCCCGAAATAATAGCTATAATTATTATAACATATATGGAGCTTTTCAGCTGTCTTTTTAGATTCAGGGTTTGAGCAAAAACATCTTTTTCATACTGTTCCACCATGACCATCCAATTCACTTTAGGAACAAAACTGATAGCCGCATAAACTGTATCTTTGCCTTCTTTGTAATATCCAATCCCTTCACTTTTATCTTTTATGATATCTACCAGCTTTTTCGAGGAAGACCCAAGATTCATCATAACTTCCGGTGACGGCATTAATTTTAAAATAAGCTTTTTGTCGGGATGGACGGCAATCACTCCATCCCTGTCAGTTACCCATATCCTTCCGTTGAATCTTCTCTGTATTTCTTCTACTATACTTCCAATTTTCTCAAGTGGTATGCCTGCGCCTATTAGACCCTGTACATTCCCAAATTTATCAAAAACTGGAGCTGCAATGATGAAATGTGGTTTCCCCAAAACACTGCTAATCAAAAGCCGGCTCACAAAGGGTTTGCCGTTTTTCATAACTTCATTAAAATAATCCCTGTCAAAATATGTCCTGTCCTTCACATGCTCGTTCGATGGTTTTGCGAACAGCATTCTAGCCTCAGAATTCATGTAAAATATTAAATCAAAATATGCAAAATTATCATATATCCTAAATATTTCATTTTTTATTTGCTCAAAGTTATCATTACTCTGCGACGAAATATTAGCTGCCGTTACTACGGTTTCTGTAGCATCGGATAAAAATTGATAGATACGTTCGGATATCATTTGAGAAATTAGCAAATTTTTATCCAGTACTTCTTTTTGCGTGTTTTTTGTCGCAATAATAAGAGAAAGAGCCCCGGTTACACAAACAGCAAGAATCGTTAAAATGACAATAAAAAATGGTATTTTTATTTTTAGGCTATAAGTAATTTTTTTCATTTTACTATCCTTCTGGCTTCCCATTTAATGTTTTTTATATTCTATATAAAACGAAAAACTCCTCTTAACTTTTCTAAACAAAAAGCCGCACTTTGTGTGCGGCTGAATTCTTTTGACTTTTTCAATTCCTTTTTCAATCCCTTTCTCAATTCCCTTCTCGATTCCTTCTTCTAATCCTCTCCTATACATTTCGGGGTCGATTATCATTTTTGCCATTTCATCCACCTCCTGCTCTATATTCTTTACCTCTTCACTAAAAAGCGGATCATGTTCCCAGACTTTGAAGGTCGGTACTATGTATTTTATAATTTGCTCTGTATATGGCATTTTTATCGAGAGTTTTAATTCGTCAGGAATCGATTCATTACGTTTTAGGAATATGACGGTTTGTGATGGGAATTCTACGGTTATTTCTTCACCTGCTTTAATTTTATTGTAGTCAAGGTTATCTATTGCGATTCTAAATCCGTAATCTATCATACGGATTACTATGGTCCTGTCGTTTAAGGTCTGAAATTCTATGTGGTATTTGGTTTGTTTTGCATTTATTTTTATGCTCAGTACCGTATCGGCAATGGCAGAGGTTTTATCTAACCTTATGTATTCTTGTTTCAGTTGTTCAATCCTAGTGTCTTCATAAAAAAGTTCTTTTTGAAAAGGGCGTTGAATCCTCTGATTGTAGTAATGGCGTCGGCCCTTTTCCCCAGTTTTATTCTCAACCGGTTAATACATTATTTTCGGTCTTTCCCCTGTCCAGCCTTCGAAAAAAAGCATTGATCCTGGCAATTAAAGCCGTGGGCTTAACGGGCTTTTTCACATAATCGTCGGCACCTATTTCAAACCCGTGGACTTCGTCGAAATCTTCGCTTCTCGCGGTCAGCATAATAATCGGCACCTGCGACACCTTCCTTATCTCCCTGCATACTGTCCAGCCGTCAAACTCGGGAAGCATGACGTCAAGGAGAATACAACCGGCGGCGCCGTACTGGCGGATAGCAGCACTACCGCCACTTCCGGCATTCAGAGGCCGGCGATGGGCGCGGCGGGCAAAATGATGCCCGGCAGGATGGGCGGCCTGATGAAAATGGGCATGTTCGGGCCTGCACAGGTCGGTGATAAGATCGATTTCAAAAACAACATGGAAGACATCACAAAAGCTCTTGTGGAGCAGGGTATCATCACACAGGAAATTGCAGATAAAATGACGGCCTATATGGAAGAAAAAGCTGCCGAAAGAAAAGCCGAAATGGAAAAGGTCAAAAGCATGACCGAAGAAGAACGCAAGGCCTATCTGGAAAGCAAGAAAGAATCAAAACCGGAAAAAGGTGCGACGGCTGATCCTCTGCAAAAACTTGTCGATAATGGGACGCTGACACAGGAACAGGCTGATGCGGTTTCAAAAGCATTGTTCCAGATCACATACAAGCCGGACTAACTACCCCCATCAGCTATTAAATGAGGGACCGGCACCTAATACCCTATTTCCTCCCCGACCACTATTACCGTAAAAGGAGTCATGCTGGGCCTGTGTTCGATGATGGTTATTACATTGCATATCTTGTCCTCGGAGAGACATCCGCTGCACTGGCCGGTGATCGTGCAGGGCGTCTTTCGGTTCAATCTGATGGCGTTCATAGGTGCTGCTACCTGTTTTGCCCTGAGCAGGGCCTGATCCAGATCATCAGTTATCTTGTTGGCGCCCACCACCAGGACCACGTGACCCGGCCCGAAAATCATCGATGCCACCCGATTGCCGGTACCATCTATATTGACCAGCTTCCCGTCCAGTGAAAGTGCGTTGGTGCTGGCAAAGAAAACATCACAGGTGAGCTGCTTCTTTCGGGTCGCATTTCTTTCTACCGGATCAGTCAACGGAGAATGATCGAAAATCACATGACCCCTCTCCTTCAATGCATCCACGATGCCCAATTCGTGGATGGTAACGGAACCGCCCACCCCTACGCTGGCATTTTCAGGCACCAAATCGATGGCTTTTTTTACAGCTTCTTCCCTGGTAGGCACATATATCGCATCAAAGCCGTTTTTTATCAGAGCTTTAACCGCTTTCTGGCACCGTTGCTCGTAAAATTTGGATTTTACGTCCATAAATATCCTCCCCGTATAAAGACATTAAAATATTTTACAAAGCTTAAGGACCGGTTCACATCCAATTTCTTGTTAACCTATTCGACACCGAATTACTTTTTCCTGCTTACATTATATACATCTTGCCGATTCCTTATTGGGAAACTATGATGGGAATCCGCATATTATAAAAAATTAAGGAAGATTTACAAACTTTACCCACCTTGGTCCCTTTAACTCCTGGAAATTGTTCACCTCTGCAGGCTTTCTCCGTAAAAGAAAAAGCCCCCGGTTGTGACCGGGGAACGGGAATTGTCAAACAAGGCTGTTATCAGACTCCAGAGGAAAAATCAGACAAAGAATGGTTGCTACAACAAAGATTGTTGACCTGATACCAGTCAACAACCTTTGTTGTCGTGTAATGCCTGGCTTGGTTTTTAAAGTTAGCTATCTTCTTGCTCAGGATCAATTTCAATAGAACAAATACGGTTTGCGGGAATTATGATTTTCTTCATGGTCTCTCTATCAGCGATCTTACCACCACTGATAACTTTCAAGAAGAGGCAGTCGCCCGGCTCAGGAAGAAGAACTGCAAAATTAAAGATGAAAAATAATTTGGCCCCGTTTATGACTTTTTTGCAACAATCTCCACATTCGAACTCAATACCGATTTTTTTGTCTCCGTTGAGTTGCATTTTGTTAAGGGCAGACTCCAGTCCTTCCAATGATGGGTCTTTTTGTTCGGGTAGCCCCTCTTTAAGTTTATCAAAAAATGTGTTCAGGTCAGTATGTTCAGTCATTGAAATCGCTCCTTTCTTTATCTTTTGATAAAATAATATGATTTATAACAGAAATTGTTGCATGATAGACCAGCTATTTTAGTAGAGTTTGTTAATGAAAGGATAAGAAAAAGTTTCATAATGACGACAAAAAGATATAGCTTCAGTCCATACAGCGTACATTAAAAAAGTGCCATACACCTTTCACCAGTGCCTGGCACCTTTCACCGGGGGATTTTTTTGCTAACAACAATATTAGTGCCGAACGGTTGGCCTGAACATATCCAGGACGCCGAGAACTACATGCGCCAGGCCAAAGCCAGTTATACCGGCGCCGATTGTTCCACCTGTCATATACCCTACGGCAGTAACAACTGCACCGACACCAGTCACTACCCAACTTGTAGTTTTTCCGTTCATGAAAATCGCCTCCTGGATAATATTATTCCCATGATAAGAAAGTTTTATGAATAAAGAGGCCCCCGGTTTAAGGTCGGGGGTTGTAATTAGCTTCTTGTCGCTTCAACAAACCCTGTAATTTTGTGATCATGCCCTTCATTAAAGCTCGTTCTAAAAGAAAAATAATGGGTATGATATCCATTCTGCAATGGTATTGATAGGCCTGTATCAGCTTTTAAAAAGTGAAAGTGACCATCATTAAAAGTTGTTTTTCCGGCTATTTCGTGATAATGTTGTTTTTCAAAATATATCTTTGCAGGAATAGGGGTGCCGGTAACACCTAAATGCATATGACTGTGGCCAGCATCAAAGGTCGTAACCCCTATATGTGAATGAACATGTTCTCTTGTTTTATCATTTAACTGGTCAACGCAATCAGACAATTCTCTCACCCCTTTTATTTTTCAATGACTAATACTTAACCAGCTACCATACTGGTCATCATCCCTCCAGGAAAAGACTCCTCATTAACTATATGATTGTAATCCCTATCATACAAAATGTATTCCCCTCTAGCAGTTGGAATTATTATTACATCGGCGGTTTGACCGGGGGCTAAAGTTATCCCGTTCTTTTCATAGGATAAATCCGAATCCGCTGACACCAGCGGATAACTGTCTTCTGCTATTATCCTTCCTGTTAACCCACCGAAATAGAAAGTATGTGCCTCATATCCTGCATTTGCTATTCTTAAAAGGACCCTGTCATTTACTCTGCAGTTTATTCTGGAACCATATGGTTGACTGGAATTGTTGTCGCTATCTATTGTATGAGGATAAACTCTACCATTTAATATCCAATTATTTGGTTTAAAATCCAGCATATTATAATTTTTTTCAGGCACAACATTCTCATGCATTGTGGTGTCTATTTCACCCATAACCAATACCTTTTCCACATCATAATTCGAGTTGGTTCCCGCACCATAAGCGGTTTTATAGTTACTATGACCTGGCATGTTATATCCTACCGGTTTTATAACGATAATGCCGTAAACACCCATTTGTATCTGTTTTTCACTCTTTACTCCACTTTCATAAAGATATATACCGGGCTTTTTAGCCTGGAATTTATATATCAATCCCTTTGGCAAAAAAATACTTCCCCTGTCTACATAGTCTGTAAAAGCTACTAATTCGCCATTTATATATTGGGGTTGAACAGGTCTTGAATTTCCAGCAGGCCATTCCTCAACCATGACTCCTTCTATACCAGGAAACATTAGCCCCACCGGTTCGCCTATCTGTTTTATATTAAGAAAACTATTACTCAATCTAATCCTTATATTGTCATTTACTTTCGCCTTTATTGTTGGGCCGGGGAGCCTGGGACCAGTAGCAAGCGTAGCCAGTCCCCAGAAAGGAATATTTTGATTATTTAATGTTACAGTGCCTCTCTTCACCCATAAACTGAAAAAAAGTGTAGCCATACTTTCACTCCTTCCCTACAGGCTGACTTAATACCCCGACATCTGGACTCAGAAAACCGGTCGGGTATATGGAAATCATAGTCATCATTCCTCCCGGAAAGGCGCCCCAATTTGTAATCTTAGGCTCTGAGTGAGAGTGGAGCATGAAATGATACTCTCCTACTTCGTTAAAAGATACTACACCTTCCGGTATCTCACCCTTTTCTCCCAAATACGGACTTCCACTCCACATAGTCCAGCCCGCCTCTCCTATGCCTAGATTTCTTCGATTTGGGATTATAGTTGGTATTGGATTATCCAGAGTATACCCTAACCCAGTCCACTGAAATATCTGATCATAAGTTTGCCCCGGACCTACTAAAACGGTAAAACGTTTAAAGGACCTATCCCTGGCTCCATTTTTCAACAGCCTTCCATCCATAGCTATTATTCTGGTATGATTGCCATGAGGGTGTAATGGATGACTGTCAATCCCCGCACCAATATACCTTATCAAAACCTTTTCTGTTGGCTCTGCCATCACCATAGCCCCATAAGGTTGACTGGGCAAATAGGGTGCATTATCAGGCAGCATTGTATCGGGAGCACATCGTCCGTTCATAGTCCAGTAACGAGGATGGTGTTTACTAATCATATACGGTTTTCCTTCAATAACTGCTTGATGAAGACTGGGGTCAATTTCTGAAAATATTATCAGATATTCCCTGTCAAATTCCGTATCAGTACCGCTGCCATAGGCGGTCCTGCTGGTATTTTCATCGTAATCTTCCGGCCTTACCACAATCCCTCCATACAATCCTAATAATACTTGCTTGTGAGGATTGGTTCCACTTTCGTAAATATAGGTTCCGGGACGGGTTGGTGTAAAAGTATAAGAAACGGTCCCCCCATTGGAGGAAGCATAATTCACAAAGGAAATTAAATTTCCACCACTGTATTGAGGTTTAACAAATTGAGAACCCACTTTAACTCCTGTCTGGCCCGGCAGGAAAACAGATACAGGTTCAGGCAGGTTGTTTGTTAAATTTATAGTAACGGCTTCACCTTGTTTAACTATTATAGGAGGACCCGGCAACTGAGCCGGTTCAGCTGCTCCTTTGGAGTAACCCCAAAAGTATATGCTTTGGCCATCCGGAGTGCTCATATAGCCTTGCTTTGCCCATAAATTTATTACCGCCATTCTTCTCCCCCCTTTATACTTCTAAAACATTTATTTCTGTCATCATTCCGCCTGATGGAATCCCATTGTTAGTGTTCCTTTGCAGACTTCTATTATATAAAATGTATTTGCCTGCATCCGGCAGTGTTATTATTGCATCTACAGTTTGGCCTGGAGCCACATATACTGCATTCCTCCATTGACTTAAGTCTTCTCCATTTAATCCTTTTAGCTGCTTTGCATCCAATCCTATTACTTTAAAAGGAATGCCTGTTATCTGAATGGAATGATTTTCAAAACCTAAATTCACAAACCTCAGCAATACTTTTTCATCGGTGAATCCTTCTATATAGGCAGAGTAAGGTTGCGAAGGAAATGAAGGATCATTTGGCGGTTTTACTGTGTCCGGATAGGCTCTGCCATTTATCATCCAGTACTGAGGACAATAATCAGTCCAATCAAAAACTTGAACATTGGCTACTAAGTGGTGAGGTCGTGCATCCATTTCTGTTACAAATATAATAGCTTCCCTGTCGTATTCAGTAGAAATATCATTATATGCAAACTTTCTTCCCGTATAGTCTGGATCCTTTTCTATCAAAGGTCTAACTATCAAGGGGCCTACCATTCCCATTTGTATATGCTCTACCGGTTCAAAATGGCAGTGGTACATATAAGTGCCCGGGTCTAATGGTTCGTAATAGTACTCAAAATTTCTTCCTACCGGCACCGAGATAGAAGCTTCAGGTACTCCATCCCATAATGATATTTGGTTGGGAAACCCGTGCCAGTGGATTGTGTGAGTATCATCCAAATCCGGTCTTTGAGGAAAACCCAAATTTGTTAAAGTTAGATAAATTTCATCACCTTCGTATACTTCTAACAATGGTGCAAGTAAAGTTGCTTTTCCTCTATAGCTAAACACTTCATTTTCAGGCACATCGGTTATGTCACAGAAACCAAATATATAATGAACAGTGCCATCGGGCATGTTTATCCACCCGTCAGTGGCACCATATCTTTTCTTTATAACAGCCACTTGATACACCCCTTTCCTAGGCCATATACTCATCGGCACCAATGTCATAGCCTGCGCCCTGCGGTCTTGGATTGTCATCAAAATCAGTGTTTGGTGCAAAATAAGTAGTCGTGCCATCAGTTATAGAACTTACCCCCTGGTCAATGGCAGGAGAACCACCAGTTATGTGATAATTTCCCAAAATCTCCGGAACTACAGTTACAATTTTTACCGATATAAAATCCGGTTCCATGTTGAAGGCTACAGCTGAAAGTTTAATATTGTATTCTTCTACAAACAGCGGATCCGATACAATATTGTTGCTTCCACCGCCATAAAGATTTGTCAGAATGCAATATACTGGATTAAAGGTCTGGTTGGTTCCATATACTTCCAAATCTATAACCGTTACCGGCTCACCATAATTTCCAATTCCCCAAATTCCCCCGGTTCCACCGTTCAAAGTCTGATCATAGATTCCGGCTCTGTTATCCCAAAAAATATTGTTGAATAATATAGGATTGCTAAAATTATCAGACCCTGGTGGGAGTACGGCCTGGAATGCTGCACTATTGAGTTCACTGACAAGGCCTGCTCCGTGGGCCAGCCTATCACTATCTTCGGCTGTAGCTGTAGTAATGTTTTTAGCTATAGTATTGTTTACAATGACAACATTTGAAGCATCATCCAGGGCTATTCCTCCGCCTAAATCTGTAGAAACATTATTTACTATCATGTTGTTATATATGTTAATTCTATAGTCAAGAGGCTGTAATAATCTTAATCCTCCCCCGTCATCATTGGCCACATTACCTCTTATCAGGTTGTTATATATATCAACTTCTCCGGAACCTCTGGTCAATACAGCCGGTGGTACAGGCTGCTCTCCGCCTATGAATATTCCTGCCCCTTCATCAAAGGAATTGTTAAATTGAACTATATTATGATGGATCTTTCCCCTCCTGCTCAGGCCAAAATGTGAAATACCTCCACCGTATTCAGCAGAATAGTTTCCACATATAAAGTTGTATTCAATGGAATAATCATCGGCCCCATTAAATATTCCTATACCGCCTGCCAAACTAATGCCGCCGTTATTTAGAATTTGATTATGGCTTATGGTTATATTGGAATTGTAATTATTACCTGCATAGGCCTTTCCAATAGTAATTCCTCCGCCAAATCCTCCACCATTGCTCTGTATTACATTGTTGCTTATAACAAGATAGTTACAGTGGGCATTGATATAGATTCCTCCTCCGTCTTCTCCCCTTGCTCCCGTTATCTTAAACCCGTCAATTTGAGGTCTAAAGCCGGATGAAAACCGGTTTTCCTTAGCTACAACCGTAATTACTTGCCCTCTGCTTATCTCCTTGACCTGACCCGGATCCACCAGCTCCGGTCCGTCAAAATCAATACTATCAAGCTTTGCCAGCCATTGATCTAGATAAGATAAGAAGAACCTGCCATCTATAACGGAACCGATTACCGGATTATTGTTCGGGTCTAATCCTCCCGGCCCCAGGCCCTGAAGCTTCACATTCTTGTACAGGATCGGACTTTCATAAAATGTCCCTTCATGTACAACTATGATGGTTCCGTCTGGTGCATTATCTATAGCATCTTGAATCGTGGTATAATCCCCGGTTCCATCTTTTTTTACATGAAGGATATCTGGCCAATAAATATTGTTCTTGCGAACATGGAAGGTGATGCCATTTATACTCCTGTTACCCAGGGCATTGGTTACTATCAATTGGGCAGGTCCTGTGGTTGTGAAGCCTGGAGGAATTTTTGCCTCAATACTTGTAGGGGTCCAGTCAATAATATCAATTTCCACACCATCTAAAGTCACCTTCCCGGAGCTGCCAAATCCTCTCCCGTAAATAGTAAAGGTTCTATCCATGTCATTTAAACTATCTGCATCTGCTTCAACTCTGCTTAGCTTAAATACCTGCGGAACATCATCTTTCAGGTTGCATTGAGGTGGTTGTGCAAATTGGGCTCCACCTACTTCTCCAGTAAACGCTGTGATTGGGAATAATGCTACATCTGCATAAGTGGTTTTTCCCGGCCATACATCAAACACCAATATCAGTGATTGGTAATTTGGATTATATAATGGGTTGGGACGGTCCGGGTCTCCAGGATCATTTCCAACCACTAAATACATCCCCGGAACAACTCCCGACGGTATGGGAACATTCCGTGTATAAGTTGACGGCAGCAAAACTTCGAAAACCCCATTTAAATCCGAATGGACCGTGGTAATCAGCTTTCCTTTAAAATCCCTTATTCCAACCGGAGTATTTGGTATCCCCCTCTTTTCCCCAAAATATATCCTGCCAGGGTCCGTTTCTATATTCACATCATCCAATAAGAAACCTACTATTCTTCCCGGCACCGGTACATCTGTATACAGGAAGAAATCTGCCGTAGTATTTCTGCCCTCTATAACTTTGACTATCTTTTTATAGATATCTATTAACCCGGGAGTTTCCGGCGGCTCATAGTAAGGCGGCGGTGTCATAAGGTCTTTTTTGTCCCGGGCCCATTCATCTATACAGCCGGTAGCGGAAATCTCTTCCTTCAAGCCTCGTGCCCTAGAAGTTATGGTTGTATCTATAAAATATTCATCTCCCTCGCCGGTATTTACGGAACCCGTTTGGTCTATTACCTTATATCCGGCTGGCGGTACTACCTCCACTATATAAGTGCCACTCGGTAATGGTTCAAAAGCATATCTTCCGTCGAACACTCCAGGCCTGATTTGATTTGATATATTGGGGACTTCCAAACAAGGTACAGGATTATTATCCGCATCCGTACAGCCTGTAGGATGCTGCCATGCATCGGTGGTCACCGTGCTAATCAGCTGTCCCTGAACTATTTGCCCGTCTATTTCTTCAGTGGCATAAAGATTTACCGTCACATTGGGTATCCCGGGTTCATAATCTTCGGCTGCTGCCATCCTTGGATCCGTTTCATTTCTCATGGTGGCATAATAAACCATACCTGAAATTCCGCCGTTTTCCGCCGAGCCGTAAGCCTTTTTACCCCAGTCAATCTTATTGGTCTTGGCAGCCCAGGTTAACTCCGCCATAGTCAGTGCTCCCTGCTCTGTTATAGGTGGCTTCTGTGCAGGGTTGCCATAATCCGGTATGGCTGTTCCCCCGGTTTTTTTAAACCTGGTGAAACCGACTTCAGCCACTGCAAAACGCTCTAATTCAAATACCTCGTTAAACAGATATTTTCCTTTCATATCAGATATGGTCATATATTGAATACTGCCATCTTTAAATCTTGTAAACATTTCGACATTTGGTATCCCTGTATCTCCAGGTTCCGGTTCAGCGTCTTCGTTCTCGTCATAAAATACATCGCCTTCAATATATCCGTACCATCTCGGTATGCCTATATCCCCCATATTTACCGTTTGCCCTGCTGCCACCTGGACTGTACGGAAAGAAATAATATAGTCCAAAGGTTCATCCCATATGGCCATTTGATATATGCCCGGCGGTACGTTTTCTATTGTAAAGGTACCATCAACATTTCCTCTTCCCGTATATACCTGCTGGTCATTTGCCCCAATGTCCGTAAGGGCAATCCAGGGTCTTTCCACGGGTCTTCCTAAAGTTAAAGGTCTAAAAGGTGGTACAAATTCTATAACTGTCATTATCCTGCCGGTTATGGTTCCCACTTCTGAAGGAGGCTTTACTTCAAACTTCATGGGTTTCACAAAACCTATCCAAACTAATGGAACCTTAAACCCTTCCCTCGGGCTATATCCATCGTTGCCTTCTTCAATCCATACATCGATTTCATGAGTTCCTTCAATAGTGGTAGTTTGTATCCAATCCGTTCCATCCGGCGGTATTGCCTGAACTGCATATTTCCCGGGCGGAATATTGTCTATCAAGGCCAATCCATTTTCATCTGTAAGAACAACTCCTCCTGTATCAGGTATGGGAATTGGGTTTCCTGAAGAATCGAACACTATATCCCCATTTATATCCTTCTCGTATTGGGTTCCTAGTGGATTCCCAAAATAGTCTACGGTTACTTCACCGACAGCATCGCTAATTACTACCCGAAACCCTTTTAATCCACGTTCCAGGGGTATATCATCTTCCCCATTTACAGGGTGATTGTCTTCAAAAACACGGACCCTTATTTTTGACAGCGGCAGTGGATTTGGATATAGTTTTACTTCTACAATAGTATCATCACCCGGCAGCACCGTCACCCAATTGCCACCCATCTTATACCCGGGTGCCAGAACAGAAATTATATATTTTCCCTCGGGTATTGTCACGCTTGCTTGAGAAGTTGCACTCTCTCCCGTCAAGATTACAGGACTGTAACTTTCTACCGGTTTTAATGATGGAAACAAAGATGGATCTCTGCTATTCTCAGGGAGTTCCACTTGAGGGTCTCCTACATTGTTTAAATTGATAATATACTTAAACCCATCTATTAAAATGTCATTAACGTCTTTAACAATAATGGTCACGCTTCCGTCAGCCATTATAGGTCTACACCTCCCCTTAAAATAATCAAGTCCACTTTATTGCTCTTTTATTGAAGGCCATTGGCTTATCTTCTTTGTCGGTTACTACATAATATGATAATAAAATTATAATGAGTTACATCGATTAGAGTGAATTTAAACGGAAATAATTTAGGCGAAATCATTTTTGGGTCGCAAAAACCTTCGCGGTGTGTTCCGCGTTGACAAAACTTTAATGAATCCCAAGTGTGGATAAGGCATCACTTTATTGGCTGGCAGCAGACTTTTCCAGAGCCCAACCGAAAAGCACTATCATGCAGGGTGGGCTAACCGCCAACACTGCCGATGACAATACCTCCTCAGGAAGGTTTTACGCCAAAGAAGTAGCCCACCACTAAGGGTGGGCTACTCGCTATCTTTCACTGCTTCAAGAATCTGTCAAGATCGCTTAGCGAATCAATCTCAAAAATGTTTTCCACAATCAATTCAAGAGTCTGCCTATCCTGACCCAGAATTCTTTCTTTGTACCCGCAGGGCAGTTCTCCAAGTTTTTTGCAAAATTTTTCTATAGTTTCTTCATCCAGCAGCTTATCTACAAGGATTATCACCGTGGCTATCAGTTGTTCAAACTCATGCTTTCTGTCTGCCAGCAACAGACCCGATGGTTAGCGCCGGCAGAAGATTTCAGAAAACAGAAGTAAATTCTTGTCTAAAAGTTACTGTGCATAAAGCGTTTAAAGTTTGCCCGATTTTTCCAGCATTCTCTTTATTATGACTGCAGCCTGAGCTCTGGTGGCACTGTCACCGGGAGCAAAAGTGCCGTCAGGATTTCCGTTCATGAGGCCCAGCGCGTCGGCCAGCCTTACATAGCTTCGGGCCCAACTGTTTACAGCACCCTCATCCCTGAACTTAACTTCGGATGTGGTGTATATGTCACTCAATTTTTTGCCGGTCACATATGAATAAGCCTTGACAATTATCACCGCCATCTCCTGTCTTGTGATTTTCTTTTCCGGCGCAAAATGGCTGGCATCAACACCAGAAATTATGCCTGCCCTGGCGGCGCCCATAACGGCGTCTTTATACCAAGCCTCATCGGACACATCGATAAAATTGCTTTGGGCACCCTGCTCTTTGATATTGAGCGCCCGGGCTATCAAAGCGGTAAATTCCGCTCTCGTGATGCTTCTTTCGGGAGCAAATTCGTTTTGCGATACTCCTTTAATGATATGCTTTGCAGCCATCAGCTCTATATCGTATTTAGCCCAGTGAGAAGTAATATCTTTAAACGTCTTGTTGTATTCCATAACCGCATATTTTGAAAAATGTTCGGTCTCAAAAGTAATTCCTTTATCGACGGCCTTCCCTCCGACATAATCCCATCTGTGGGTGGCTTCATTTAACCAGTATACTCCTACCTTGTTGATATCGAGAACTTTCTTTGCATCGTATTTCATTGTAACCGTCACCGGTTTGGCAAATTGCCCTATCTTTTTATGACCGGAATAGATCTCAAACTCAAATATTTTCGATACAGGAGCAGCTCCACTCGTAGCCTCTATATCCTTCGCCTCAAAATCCGATTCATTGACAGTCAATCTCAGGCCGCCATCTTTTTCCACCCCGCCGCCTGAGGCTAAAAAATCAGCATCCATTTTAAATTCAACGTTATTTGATTTTATAACTATTCCCCTGTGGGCTGACAGAACTTTATCCAGCGTTTTTGCATCCATTTCAACTTCTACACTGTCTACGGCATCTTGAGTGGTTACATCAAGGGTAACATCGCTTTTATCCAGCGACTTTAATTCCTTTTCCACCAGATCGGGGGATATTTTTACCAGCATCTTTATTCTGCCGGAATCATCTTTTGTCTTGATTATTTCATTTTGCTTCGGCTCGGCAGTGCTTCCAGCCCCTCCTGATCCGCCGGAGCCCCCCGAAGTCAAACCACCATCGTCCGTACGGTTGATGGTGTAGCTGTAGACGCCTACATCGCTTGTCACACCATTTTTAAAGGATATAGCCTTTATGGTGACGGAACTGCTGATGGTAATGGGCGTCTGGTACAGGAGGGATGAGGTAGTCGGTTCCTCACCGTTCAGAGTATAATATATTTTTGCATCCCGGGTGCCGCAGGTCAAAGCCACAGTTTGGGAGCTATTATACGTTCCCGGCGCCAGGCTGGCCACCGGCTTTTGCGGCTTAAAAGTCATGTAGATTGGCCTTGAGCTGATGAATTCGGTATTCTGGCTGCCATAAACATATTCATCAGCATATAATGAAAAATAACCCGCATCGGGCAAAACTATATCAAGATTCCCGGAACCGTAGACCATATCCACCACAGTATTATCGATATCCGTCACCAAAAGCCATCTATTATTATCAAAATCATATCTGTCGACAAATACCTGAACCGCCCCGTAAACCTCCTGACTTACTGTGTTATTATAGGCTTTGGCCATGATCTCGCCCGTTATCCTGCCTTTGGTGTCCGGGTATGGAGTGTCGGGCACTATTTCCAGCCTGGGAAGGTTGAAGGCCCGGTATCCATTTACCAGCCCAAAACCAAATTCCGTATCGACGCCGGGTTCACCCAGGTCGATGGCGCTTTCCATTATGGTTTTCTCTATATCTTCGTTCGATAAGGACTCATCGCCGGCTTTTAACAGCGCCGCCAGCCCGGACACAATGGGCGCGGCCTGTGAGGTGCCCGACTCGTACTCATAATTACTGTTAAGATATGTACTGATAATTCCCACTCCCGGGGCTGCCACATCCACCTCATCGCCGGTATTGGAAAAATCTGCGATTATAAAGCCCGTATTGCTATACCAATCCACGGCCCCCACGCCCAATACGCCGCTGTACGCCGCAGGATAACCGACGGGCGAATCATATTTCTTGTCATTCTGTACGATGTCCAGGTCCCCGGGCTCATCGGTTGTCCAGTGGTTGCTTTCGTTTCCTACGGCTGCCACCATAATGACACCTTTTTCCAGCGCATACTGGATGGCCTCATATTCGATCTGGCTGAAAGCATCCACCGTTTTCCCACTTTCATCAACTATGTATCTTGACCGTTCAAGGCTCATATTTATTATATCGGCTCCGTGATTTACCGCCCACTTAATTCCTTCTATAATTTTCCCGGAATCTCCTTCGCCGTTCGCATCGAGAACCTTTACCGGCATTATTTTTACTCCGCTGGCTGCGCCGGCGATCCCTATAGTATTATTGGCTATAGCCCCGATAATCCCGGCCACATGGGTGCCGTGGCCGTTATCATCCTCCGGAACACTATCGCCATTCACAAAATCATATCCGGGGACGATGCTCCCGGCAAGATCAGGATGGTCGCTGTCAATACCGGTGTCCAGCACAGCCACCGTCACATCTTTTCTCCTATCCTCGCTCACCTTTTCCCATGCCTTCTCCATCTCAGTAGCTAAAATCCACCATTGATTATTAAATTCTGCATCATTGACCGCGTTTTGCGTTTTATAATCTTTTATTCCATATTTATCGTCGGATCTGTATGTATCGGCTATCTTATAAATATACACCGGTTCGACATATTCAATATTTGGGTCCTTTTTCATCCTTTCGATGGCCTCAAAAACATTTTCCCCGGGGCTCAAATCAATGGTTTTTACCGTATAACTCGATTCCGACCCGGAGGCTTTAAGGGAAAATCCCTTTTCATAAACTGTGTCAGGCTGCCCTTTATACTTCACCATCAATTTATTGGGCACAATTCCTGCAATACCGCTGTTATGGGTATTTGCTAAAACAGGCGCCGAAAAAACTTCAAACAAAATCAGTGTGAAAATTACTACCGGTACTAGCACGAATTTTTTAAAAAAATAGTTCATGTGCATCCCCCTTGTACATGTTTTATAAATTAATACCACAAAAAAAATAAAAATCCTCCTCGGACTTTGTTATATTTTGTCAAAATAATGCATCCACAATGCCCAGTTCATGTATGGTAACTGAACCGCCCACCCCTACGCTGGATTTTTCGGGCACTAATTCGACGGCTCTTTTTGCCGCTTCCTCTCTGGTGGGCACATATATGGCATCAAAACCGTTTTTAATAAGAGCTTTTACCGCCCTTTGGCACCTTTGCTCATAAAATTTAGATTTTACGCTCATAAAAATCCTCCCCTAATCAGCGGTTTATCTACGACAGATGCTTTACAAACATGCGGACTAAAAAAGCCGCGCCAAGACGTGGCTAATCTATTTTGAAAATATTTATAGGTGAATGATTTTGAAAATAAAATGGCGCTTCAAACAAAACTTTTTAAATCATAGATGGGGATATCTATTTTTCTAAATCCTGTATCCACTGTAATGATACCGCATTTTAATGATATTGCGGACGATACTATCAAAGCATCGGGCATTTTTAGCCCGTACTCTGCCCTTATCTGTGCAGCTACAGTAGCCACATGTTTATCTACAGAAACCAGGTTCAAATTAGGAAAATTATTAATAAACTTATTTATTTCAGTAACCAATTTTGCATCTTTCATCTTCAAGGGTTTCACGAGCAGTTCAGCAAGAGAGATGACAGAAACATAGCCTTTCACTTCGGCATTTTTTATTAATGTTAGAACTTTTTTTGAAGCCAAGCCAAATTCATCATTTCCTTCTAAAAATAAATAAGGACATTTGTATCTATCAGCACTTTTTTATCCTGTTTAATGCGGTCAATCAAGACGTCTATTCCCAATCTTCTCTCTCCTTTTTAACATACTCATCCATCTCTTCAGCGCATTTGCCATAGGTTCCCTTTGCGATTCCATAATAGTATTCTACATAATCTTGCGGCTCCGGTGTTAATATAATTCTATTATCTTTTTGTTCTATCAAAAGTTTATTGCCTTTTTTTATTTTTAGTGCCCTGCATATTTGCGCCGGAATAGTAATTTGGTTTTTGCTTGATAGTTTTACGCTATGCATGATTTCTTTACCTCCTTCAATGTTTCTTTACTTTTAATTATAATATTTACTTTCAAGAACTTCAACTTTAATATCAGTTCTTCGCATCGACTAGGATATAAAAAAGCTGTGGAAATTCCACAGCTTAACTTTTTCAAATACTCAATAACTAATCTTCGCATTCTTCATCATCAGCCTCATATTCTTCATCATAATAACCTTACTGTTCAACCTCGCCGTAACTTTCCAGAACAGAGGGGTATTCTTCGTTTTCTTTTGGTTCTTCCACTCTCATTAATTGCGTAATAAAATGCCATTCATCCCCGTAGTCAAATAAAAACAACATTTTTTCTTTACATAGTTAAAGACTTTGCCAACCTTGGCTCTTTTAAAACTCCGGGAAATTGTTCTCCTTCGCCGATATCTGCAAATAATTCATAGCCTTCATCGGATCTGGGCCATCTTTTTATATTGCTGTAAAACCCAAAAGCAT
This sequence comes from Biomaibacter acetigenes, assembly GCF_003691585.1. Classification (GTDB taxonomy): domain Bacteria; phylum Bacillota; class Thermosediminibacteria; order Thermosediminibacterales; family Tepidanaerobacteraceae; genus Biomaibacter; species Biomaibacter acetigenes. Next base: position 2,605,088 of record NZ_CP033169.1, read on the forward strand.
GGTCAAAATCAAAGCCAAAGCTTTCGATAATGATTTCCGCCAGGTCGTATAAACTCATCTTCTCGGGTATTGCTATGACCCTGTAGGGCATTCCCCTGACTCTACCTTCCCAATCCGATGCAGTTGCTTTCAAAATCAGTATCTTTTCGTCATCTTTGGCTGGTTTTCTGGTCATCCGTATTCCTCCATTCTTTATGCTGTAAAAATTGCTTTTTATGGCCAGTTCCCTTGTTTTCTCTTCTATTCCTTTTTCTATGATGTTGAATGAGACAGGGGACGGTTCCTTGACTCAAAAGTGAGTCAGAGAACCGTCCCCTGTCTCATTCCTGTCAAACATCAAGAAAGCCGGGAGAATAGCATTGGCATTTGATGTTTTGGAAAGAGCAGTAAAATCAGCATCTGAAAATCAAGGTTCGTGAAAAGAAGTAAAAAAGTAGGGTTTCTACACTAGAATCAATGACTTAATTGATGAAAGTTCATCTTGCACATATTGCACATTTATGCTAGACTTATTGAAGAGGTGGTTATATGCTGAATGAATATGGTTTTACCGAGGCAAGAAACGATTTTTCTCGGGTATTTAATATGGTATTTAATGAGCGGGAACCGGCGGTCATCAGAAGAAACCGGGATCAAGAGGTATTAATGTTGCGCAAGGATTTGCTGAAAGATATGCTCTCGGCTTATGTTCTTGATGTAGATCTATTGCCCGAAAATGATTGTTCTTTTACCGTATCTATAGATATACTGGAACTTGCGGCTAACGGTCCTACACAAGAAGAAGCCTTAAATGAGCTTATACAAGATTTGAAAATATATGCTCAAGACTATATGGAAAGGTCTCAACTTTTTCTTAATGCTCCCAACCGTAAACACCACTTGCCTTACCTTCTTAGAATTTTACTTTGTGATTCGGACGAAGAGATAAAGTCGCTTTTAAAGGTGCATCATGCCTCCTAGATTTCGAGATTTAAAACGTTATTGTGACAATAACGGTTGGGTCATGGTTAAAAATACCGATCATTTTACTACGAAAAGGTTTTATCTGATGGGTCGCTGTTAAGGACTAAAATAAGCCATGCATTGCAAAAGGAAATACCGGGGAACTTATGGAAAAAAATACTGAAGTTACAGTTAAAAATGCAGGAAGATGAGTTCTGGAGTAGCATAAAGTAGCTCATTCTACAAACATGCGGGCTAAAAAAGCCGTGCTTTTTTGTGCGCGGCTGAATTTATTTTAATGTTTGCTGAATTTATTTCATTGTTTCTGTCCAGCAGTTTATCTACAAAGTATTTTCTCTGCGTTTTGTTGTTTTATTTTTATTATCCTGACTCTATATTTTATCTATATTTTATCGATCCAGCATCCAGTTCGTCGGTGATGTTATAGTGTAAATCAGTTCAAGAGTAGCATATTTTATAAAGTGTCAACAATCCCATCCCCTTGACAATCATCCGATGTATACTAAATAAAAAACCTGACCAAAAATGCAATTTTCACCAATCTAACGTGATGAATAATTATTTTTCTTTTATCCTCTCATCTCTGATTTGCTCTGCCGTTACATCCTTTTTTTCTTTATCGGCTAAAAGCCCATATAAAAAATCTGCATTAGGAGTCCCTTGATTTTTAATTGGTATAAGTTTAGCTACTTCCTTACCATTCCTTGTTATAATAACTTCTTCTTTATCTACAATTTCTAAATATTTTCCTGCTCTTGTTTTAAACTCTGTTGCATTAACAATCATTTTAACACCTCCCACTTTGATTAATTAAATTATACCATTATTAATTAATCAAAAGCGAATTCTCATAATCCTCCGATTCTATGTTTTTCCTGAAGGCGGCTTATGTCGTTTGTTTCTTTTTTGTTTTTCCCTTCTGCGTTCATTGTGGATTTGTACAGGTAGGTGCTATCAATTCCAAAAATTTTGCATTTTTGGCTATTAATTAATGCATATTAATTAAATCTCTATAATCTATCCCTGCGAAAGTTGAGTGTCTAATTTATTAGAAAGATGATATAATATAAATATAATCTATCTTGAGGTGATTGTATATGAGTATAAAAGTTACGGTTGTAGTTCAAAAAGATGAAAACTGGTACGTCGCAAAGTGTATCGAAAATAACGTAGCTTCACAGGGTAAAACAATCGAGGAAGCGCTAAACAATTTACGTGAAGCATTGGAGTTATATTATGAAAATGAAAAACCGGATATCTCCTATTATCAGACTTTTATAACCACCATGGAGGTAGCGCTATAATGGGATCAAAGTATCCTGTTCTCCCTCCAGACGATATAATAAAAGTTCTTGTGCAGTTAGGATTTAAAAAGGTATCGCAAAAAGGTAGCCATGCAAAATATGTAAAATCAGGTGCAAATAAAAAAGTTGTTATAATACCTATGGCACTATGAAATTGCAAAAGGAACGTTAAAAAGCATATTAGAACAGGCTGGGATAACACTGGAAGATTTTTTAAAGTATTTAAAATAACTTAAAATAGATGGTTTTTCTTCTTCTTCACCTTCAACATAATAAACATAAATCACATTGCCAGGTTTATCAATCATCGCACAATTGCTTGATAGATTCGTAATCTGTAACAACTGCACCGGCTCCGGTTTTCCGCCAATCACGTATGCATTGTAACATCTTGGAAGCCTTTGGCAGCAATATTCACCAGCAAACTTTTAATATCTTCTGATAATTTGATTGCAAATAAATATATTAAAACGCCGACAAGAGCGTCTGCAAATTTCGGCCATGTCCTCCAGCGAAAATCTTCTATTATTCTCCTGCCTTCCCGGCCTTTCTTCTGTCTCAGTTGTTCATCACGACTTAACCTGTCAATAGCCTTCTCTGTAGTCTCAATGTCATTTACCGGCACCAATATGCCGTTTACGCCATTTTGAATTAAATCCCTGTTTCCCCTCATGTCTGTCTTTTGAATAAAATTATTTCCTCATCCCCCGAACTTTTCTATCCCTTCCCTTACTTTTTCCACCACGTAGTCTATCTCTTCATCAGAGAGGTTGTTGTGAAAGGGCAGGGAGATGGTGGAAGAAGCGATGGGCACCATCTATCATTGTCCTAAATTTATAAAGTATAAATGGTTTTCCATGCTGACCTACTCTTTTTTTGATGGTATAAGACGGGCCCTGGTGAAGTCAGCTTTATGCATAACGAAATCATGACCATAGGAACAACAGCAATTAAAAGACCTGTTATAGAAAGTATTATATCAAAAAATCTCTTCAATACAATTTGGGTCAAAAGAAAGATTTAATTCATCTAATTCAAACACCGGCATATCATCTATTCTGGTAAAATTAGACTTTGAAAGAAAGAACTCGTACATATTCGTCGATATTATCTTTCATCTATCACATATTCTATTTTAAACCATCCATCCGATATATTTTTAAATTTGCGTGCCACTTCAAAAGCTTCTTCTTTTGAACCTACCAGTGCTACTTTTTGTACGCCATGAATGCGCTTAATTGAAAATAAACAGTATATTTTCCACAGCAATATCAGCAGAAATTGTATCATTGCTCCTATTAAAAATACACTCCTGGGAAAGGCAAACCCTAATAAATGCCAGAATATATCCGGCATTAATTATTAATACATCTGTTATCACCATAAAAAAAGAATCCAAAAAACCCAATTTTCTTACTTTCAATTATATTACCCCCCAAATTAATTACCCCCAAATTTTGTTTTTGAATTAGGTTTGCCGCAGCCTCAATGTTCAAGTATAGCCATGCTTTCAATTTTAATTCAAATACTTTCTTACATCTTCTACATCATTTATGCTAAAGATATCTTCCACCATTTTTTCGACCTTCCTGATGTCCCGGGTTTTCTTGATGGTTTCGATAATATCATCTGGAATATTTGAAAGCTTCTTTTTAAGCAGCTTCATAGCTAGTTCTTTCGCTTTTTCTTCTTTACCTTTTTCCATGCCCTCCTCTATTCCTTTTTCTATTCCTTTTTCTATTCCTCTTTCTATTCCTCTTTCTTCTACCTTCTTCAGTTCCTGCTCGGTATAGATTTTTAGCTTGGTCTGTTTTAATGTCTTTATCACATACTCCTGAACTTCTTCATTTATCATGTCCTCATACATCTTATACACCTCCACAGCTTTTATTATGTTTTTCCTGAAGGCGGCTTCAAGAAGCCTTTTCGCTTCTGATGAACTTTTTTCGCCTGTTATTGTTTGAAAGTATTTTTTCAATGCTTCCTGAAAATATTCATTGTCGCTCAGTAGTATAGAGCGAAGTTTTCTTCGACATTTCTTATTTCGCTCTGAACTATTATCTGTACAGGAATCCATTCACCGTTTATATAATATATGCCGTCTATGGGTTTTTCTATTTTTTTGTCGTGTTTTTTTTAGATACGATATGAGTTTTTCCGGAAATTTGTTGCATACAAAGCTGAGGGTCATTTCTTCAATGTTTATGTCGTTTATTTCTTTTTTGGCTTTCCCTGAATACTTTTTTGGACCTGTTTAATGCCTCACAAAGCCTTTGCCTTATCTTTGATGAAGCAACTGTTTCTGCAAATTCTTCCATTACATCATAACCCTCAGATGACGATATTCGGGGAACCCTGAAGTAGATTTCGCCGAAACCTTCTTCTATCCTATCGGATAGCTCTTCGTCAGGTTCATAATCTGTCAAAAATTCAACTTCCCCCGTCTTGACATTCAAAAAATATTGGTGCATAGGATCATTATCCTCATATGCATCGACGAGCTCATCAAGCAATCTTTTAGAAATCTTCATTATAAATCCTCCACTCCGTTTTACCGCTGGCGGCACAAATTAATTATGAATAAAAAATGCTATCCGTTTAATACTATATCATTCCATGTACCTCGGAAAGCGATTTCCAACATATTTGCGCAAAGATCGGCACTTTCAAGTTCAGTATCCTCGACCAGCATTTTGTTCAAGACTTCTATATCCAGTCCCTCATGAATCAGTGCATTCCGTATCTTTTCGTATGCTTTTATTATATACTTTCTCCATTTCCGTTGTTGTTCAGTATTATTATTCAGTCTTTTTGAACAAAACTCCCCTATAGTTATCCCTATGCCTCTTCCCCTTATTTCCTCACAACATAAAGTGTTCAATGCTATAAATAAATCTACAAGCCTTTCATCCGCATCTTTACAGCTTATGCTTTTTGCAAACCATCGAAGTGCATTTTTATATCTTTCACGCCGACCTGGGTCAGCATTATTTATAAAGTCATACATTTTCTTTAGCCATTTATCCCAGTCTTTGCCGGGGATAAACCACTCCCTATCTATTGGGCAAGTATCTAAAGGCCAGGAAAAGCAGGGTGAAAAAGGATTTCCAAAAGGATTAGCAGCCCATTCATCAGTCTTATAAATCACAACCGGACTATCTATAGAAAACCAGTGATTCATTTCACCGACACTTGTTGCGGCTTGAAGTACCGAAATAATAGAACGGATTTCTTTCAAAGGAAGAAATTCCGGTTTTATTATATTCCATCCTGCTGAAAACTTATCAAATTCAATCTCATGTTTGTTACATGCTAATACATATCCTATTACCGGATAAGCTTCTGCAGAATACACCATTACCGCAGGAAGTCTGAGATAGCCCTTTATTTTTTCTATTAAATGATACTCTTCTTTCTTAATCGAGCGGATACGCCATTTCGCATCAAGTTCAACCTCTGGAAAGTAATATGTGCCGCTTATGCCTAAAAGTGGAACAACAAATTCTATGTTATACGAGCCTCTTTCCCAAACATTTTTACTTTGCAGAAATATTTCATCGAAGCATTGATTATTCCAATCAAGAGATTTTGTTATATTTAAATACCTCCATAATATGGAAACCAAAAATTCCATGGGAAAAGTAAAATCTCCTATAGGACCTCTTTCTTTTTTGGGTATAAATTTATTGAATAAATCATCATTTAAAAGTATCCTGGAAAACTTCCTGTAATCGGAAGAATTCTCTATAATATAATTAGATACTATAGGTACTAATGATAACGGATATCGCATCTCGGACGGCGTAGATTGAAAATTATCTTCTTCGATAAGATTGAAAAGTATGAGGGCTTCTTCTGCCGGGGGTTTTTTATGATCGCTCACGCATTTAGATAATAAGCCAAGAATCTCAATAATTAATGTTTTTACAAGAGCATAAAAATCATTATTAAACATAAAAATATACACTCCACCGGATGCTTTTTAACATCCGTTGCAATTACCAGCTTTCTAATCACCAAGGCATCCCTAATTCACCCGGAAAGGTTCTTGTGCTAAATTTATGTTAGCAGCCGTCCTGGCTCGTTCCCTTGTAATCTTAGTTTAAATAGTTTCTTACATCTTCTACATCATTTATGCTAAAGATATCCTCCACCATTTTTTCGACCTTCCGGATGTGACAGTTCTTTTATTGCAGCGTAAAAATCGCTGTGCCAGTCGCTCATGTTACATTCTCCTGTTTTTATTATATTATTTTGGTTGTCCGGTATCAAATGTTGTCACCAAATCCGTCCCGGTAACAACTTCATAGCATATGCAATTATCAAAGTGACTGATGAGCCAGGGAATGTGAGCCACGGGACGGTTCTCTAACTCACTTTGCTGCACTGAGTCAAGTCGAGTAGACATGGGCCTTGCGGCCCATGCCCCTCACAGAACGGACGTGCCTAATTAAGGCATCCGGCTCTTCATGCAGTCATTTGCTTCGGGCTATGCCTTACCATAAAGTTTTCTGCTATATACTGTGCGCCTCGTGGCGCACGGAATCGTCCCCTGACTCATTTCTAATATCACAATATCTTTTTTTCCCACTCCCAGGCCGTCTTAATGATAAAACCCAGATCGTTGTACTTAGGTTTCCAGCCAAGCTTTTGCTTTATCTTAGTAGAATCGGCCACAAGCTCAGGAGGATCGCCGGGCCTCCTCGGAGCATACTCCACTGGAAAACCTACTCCGGTAACCCTTTTTGCCGCATCTACCACCTGCTGCACCGAATATCCCTGACCGTAACCGCAATTGAAAACATCACCTTTACCGCCCTCCAGTAAATACTCCAGGGCCAGCACGTGGGCATCCGCCAGGTCCATGACATGGATGTAGTCCCTTATACATGTACCGTCGGGGGTGGGATAATCGGTCCCATAAACATACATTTTATCTCTTTTTCCGCAGGCGGTCCTTACACACATGGTTATGAGGTGGGTGGCATCTTTTTTCGTCTCCCCTATTCTGCCTTCCGGGTCTGCCCCGGCAACGTTGAAATATCTGAGGGATACATAACGGAAATCCCGAGCCTTTGAGAAATCCTCCAGCACCCTTTCCACCATGGCTTTGCTCCGGCCATAAGGATTTACCGGACTCAGGGGCATGTCCTCCGATAAAGGCATTTCTTTCGGTTCACCGTATACAGCAGCCGTAGATGAAAAAATAAATTTATCTGCCTTGCATTCTTTCATAGCTTTAATCACGTTTACTGCACCATACACATTGTTTTCGTAATATTTCAGCGGTTCAGCCACCGACTCAGGCACTATTATCTTTGCTGCAAAATGCATCACCGCATCGGGCTGAAAATCCGCCATCGCAGTCTTTATGCTCTCAAAGTCCAGTATATCGCCTTTCATCAGCTTCCCATACAGCACCGAATCCTGATTTCCGGTAGAAAGGTTGTCATAAACCATCACTTCATAGCCCTTTTGCCCCAATAACTTTACTACATGGCTTCCTATGTAACCTGCTCCTCCGGTTACAAAAATTTTTGTCATGCTATTCCTCCTGCTTTTCTATATATATTACTTCTCTCTGGCCGCCGCGATATTATCATGCGTAAGTATTTCGATACCGGCCAAAAGCGAATTCTCATAATCCTCCGATTCATCAAGTCCCTTAGAGCTATCCTTCATGAAAACCACCTTAATAGTTAAGAATAATATTCTCAAATCCAGTAAAAAAGAATAATTTCTTATGTATATAAGGTCATATCTGAGCTTATCATCAGCACTGGTGCTATACCTGCCCAGCACCTGAGCAAGACCCGTAATGCCAGGTTTTACTATATGGCGGTATTTATAGTGGGGATTTTCCTGTTTGAACTGTTTCACGAAAAAAGGCCTTTCAGGCCTGGGCCCCACCATGCTCATCTCACCTTTAAAGACATTTATTAACTGCGGAAGCTCATCTAAGCGTGTAGCTCTGAGGATCCTCCCTATAGGTGTTATCCTGGGATCCTTTTCAGTGGCTAACACCGGCCCGGTGAATTTTTCCGCATTATTTATCATAGTTCTGAATTTATACAGCATAAATGTTTTACCAAAAAGCCCCACTCGTTCTTGAGTATAAAATACTGGACCAGGGGAAGTTAACTTTATTAGAATTGCAATCAATAACATTATTGGAAAAGAAATTATCAGTCCTATGATAGATACAATGACATCTAGAATTCTTTTTATAATCATTTGTTCTGCAGTAAGAGTAAGGTCAATCAATTCAAAGACAGGAATATCGCCGATCTGAGTGGATGAAGATTTGGCAAGAAAAACCTCATAAAGTTCAGGGATGAGTAAAATCTTCCTTCTCTTTTCAAGGGCCATCACCGAAATCTCATTTTTCAACTCCTGCGAAAGCCCCGGGCATAAACAAACTATATCCACCATTGAAATGGCATCTGTTATATGATTAATATTTTCCTCATCTATTATGTACTTAGCCTCAAACCAGCCTCGTGACATATCCTGAAACTTTCGGACCACTTTATAAGCTTCTTCTCTTGAGCCTACCAGCAGAACTTTCTGCACTCCATGAAGATGTTTTATTACTATCAGGCAAATCCCTTTCCATAAAGCAATGAGGATTACTTGAATCACCGCACCAATCGCAAATACGCTTCGCGGGAATGCGAAACCCCTGTAAAAGAAGGTCAACGCCATGGTAAACACCATGATCATGATCAATGACAGGACGACAGAAAATAAGAGCTCGGTAAAAGTCTTCCGCTCTATATCATATAGTCCATAAATTTTGAATATAATAAATGCTGTTATGATAATCCATGGAATCAACTTTACATAATCGGCAAAGTTTGCAGCCGGAATATTTTCAAACCTAAACTGAAAAGCCAAATAATAACCCAGATTCACTAAAAATGCATCTATTAATGCAATAACAATATGATGAATAGTTCCCACTCTTTTTTCCAGCATGAATTTCCTCTCCCATTGAAACACTTACCGCACTTTTTTATTAAGACTAACATTATAAATATTCTATACTGAAATCAGATTCCCTTTTTTGGTCTTTCAATTTGTTTATTCTAAATTTCCCTTATCCACCAGAAGGCAATAAAAATTTAAATTTTTTTTAGCAGCGCGGAGTATGGATTATTCTTTTAAGTTAATTTACAATAATTTATTCAGCCAAGTCTTAATAAAATCATCTTGACTAGATTTTATAGAATCATCATAAAGTTGATGCCCATATTTATCCCATTGTTGATGATTAACTTTTTGTCTATAATATTCTTTCATACGATTGTAAATAAAAACAAGAATTTCATTCCATGTCAGTTGAACTACCTTAGATTTAAGAGTATCACGTTTTTCTTTGCCAATTGCAAAAAACTGAAAAACTATATTTTCATCTTCATAAAATTGATTATTATAAATTTCTTTAGCGACTTTATCTACACAATTTTCTGGAAAGACGCCCAAGGCATATAATATGCTTTCGATATTTTTCTTCTTCGGCTGAAGATAAGGCTTATTTAGTTTGCATTCTCCTCTAGTAAGTTCAGCAAAAATTATTTGTATCTTGTTAGGGAACTTCAAAAATTCTTTATAGTCTTCCATCGGATGACTAGAAGTTTTAAGCTCGCATCTATAAGGAAACCGAACACTTAAAATATCCGCTTCAGTTCTTTGTGATCCACGTTTTTCTGGATGAACTATGAAGTTAGTGATTGTTAAACATCCATTAAGTCTAAAGAACCAATAAGCAACTGATATTGTTTCTGAACTCATAAAAATCTCGCCTTCTCAATATCGGAATCAAAAAATACATTATAAATTTCATCCATCCCTTTTAGCACTTTTTCGATAAAATATTTGCCTATCTTAGGTTGTCAACCATCCTGTTCCCTTGATACCATCTATAGATTAGGCTCCCTCTTCCTTCTTATTAGCCTAGCGATATATTCTTACATAACACCCTTCGCGTCTACTTTCAAAATCTCTAATAAAGGTATCATCATCATCTATTTTCCTTTCAGGGTCATACACAATAAATAATAAGCCGTATGCTTTTGGTACTTTTGTCATATCTTCAGCGATACCACTGGTTGCAACGGAAGGTGTTGTATTTTTGCGAATAAATTTAGTTTCAATCAGCAAATCATCTTGTGAATGATCGGGATTATATGTGGTAATTCCAAATCTTATTGGTGGATATTCTCGCTCGAATTTAGTACTTTCGTTTATCAGGATAGCCTGAACTTTATCATTTAGATCATTCTCACTTTTGGGTTCTTCTCTTTTAAATAATATGGGTATTGTTTTTTTCAATAAGTTATCAATCTCTATAACTTTATGCTCTATGGGTGTTTTTTTATATGCACGACTTGCCAGCATTTCAAGAAGAGAATCTTTAGGAATTTGACTTGACAAATCTTCATACTTCATTTGCATACGCTTTGCAGCATAGAGAATAGAGTCTCCATATCTACAGAAAAGATCATAAACGTCTGACAACTTATCATCAGGGTTGTCTCCCGGTATATAATCAATTAAATCATCGAGCTCATTTAAGAACTTTTCCCGAAAGTCTGCTTGATTTCTAATACCTTCCATACAGGCCAGACGAAGAGTACCATACAATCTTTGCTTTGTCTCAGAATCAGGAATATGGTTTATAAAATCTTCCGTATATACACCTTCATCATATGCCTCTAGCTCAGCAGAATATATAGCGAACCTTCTATCAATACATTGTGAACAATAACCACAATGTGAGGCGCCACCTGGTTTATTTCGTGTTGAACTACAGGATACAGCATTTTCAATCATATTTAATTCATGCGTTTTCTTAAAAATATTAACTACATCCTTTTTTGTTTCATTATAAATGGATTTTTTATTGTAAATGTATTATCAAAACATTGAAGAAAAGCTTGCATTAAGCCTATTGTCTTTGGATGAGTTGTCCGACTAGCCCTTGCATTCATGATATCGCCTTGTTTCGGTAAATTGATACTTGTAATGCCATTTTCATAAACATTAAAACTGTGCTTATCATAGTAATTACAAATAGAAAAAGCGATTGAAGCATATAGAAACATCCTCGTTCTTTGGGTTTCTTCCAGGCTTGAAAATTTTCGTAAATGACATTCATATTTATAATGATTAATTCTATTATGGAATTTTTTCATTAATAACTCAACCAAAACATCTTGCGTATGAGTTACTTTTTTATTAGCTTGATGACTTACTAGACATAACTTTTTTTCTGGATAGGTATGCAAAAAATCTAGCGCTCCTGCTAAAGAATCCAGGCCACCAGAAAATAATATAATCTCAGTATTAGAAGCATCAGAAATAGGCAAAAAATCTTTGGTAAATAAAGATAGCTGGGTATAATTGCTTTCATTCGGTTGATTTTCTTGATTCATTTGGTAAAAATAAAAATTATATTTTCTATCTCCAGACATAAAAACTAAAGCATTAGATAAAGCAGTCTTAACACTATCTTGTTCCCAAAAAGCTAGGTCCCTGACTGGAATATGAAACTCAAAGATTCGAGCCCAGCTTTCGTTATAGAGACTATCACGCTCTCCTCTATCCACAGCTCTATCGGCTGAAAAAACATATGAAGCAATCTCTAATAAATCCAAGATCCTTTCAGGTAATTCATCCGGATTTTTAATAAAACGGCTAAGTGCAATATGTACGTTTCCTTTTTCTTTTTCATTATCAAAATATGATAGCCTTATAACTTTTCCGGTAGGATTTACTTTATCTGGATGAACATTACTACAAATAATTATATTTGGAGACTGACTCATAGAGCTTCAGCCTCCCTCCGTAACTCTGCCCTTATTTTGCCGAATGTCATATTTAGAAATCTGGTTATTTCTTCATTAGTAGGAATATCACTACGACTATATTTATTAAACCATCCTGCAGCAAAAGATTGCATAATCTTTGAAATCTCAAAAGCATGTGTAGACAAAGCCTCACTTTGCTTTGTTAGCTTTTGTGAAAATATTTCTATCGAATCATAATCATCAATAGCTTGAGCGGCTTCTCTTTCTAAATAATATCTCAGATGTCGATTTGTAAATTCTGTAAAGAAAAGTCTTGCCAATTCACAGAAAGCTGCACCTGTTCCTATATTTTTCCATGGGGTTTCATTTGAATTATTAAAGAGTGAAAGTTGTTTGTTGCCTTTTTTTCTTTCATAAGAAGAAAGAACATATAATACAGCATCAACAACCATTTTATTGGTCTCAAGTGATCCAGTATCTGTGACTATATAATCCTTTGCACATCTTATAAGAGAAAATAAGGAGAATCTTTCATCAACGATGAGTCCGTTTTTTGCAAGAAATTCCCTTTGATCTTGTTGATTTGCAGAAAGAGATAGGATTATCAAAAAGCGAATTGCTTTAATAACAGATTCATCAGATGACATTTGTTCATATTTCTTTTTAATATTCGCAAGCGTATTATTGGAAATTTTTGTAACTGTATCATCTGAGCAATCAAAATCAGTAAGTTGCTTAATAATGTCAACCCAGGGCTGTGTTCGCGGTAAAAAACCTATTCTTTCATGCCCCATTTTCATTCCCCCTGAAAAAATACAAGAAACAAGCGTCAAGCCTGAAAAATATGATCATTGCTTTACCTCGATATACGGGTCACGATCTATTACTTTTCTGAGGCTAAATCTATATAGCTATTCTCTTTGATATCTTTTTTCTCAATAAATTTGCCATCCAGAAAACTTCATTCACCTTAAATAGCACACATGTTATTATATATATTAATGCTCCTACTAGAACGGCCACTGCAAGGTCTAGGGCTTGATATATAATCCCTTCTGTCCCAAAAATGGTGCTCATGTAATTATAGGTAAAATGTACCACTACCCCTATTATAAGGCATGCAAGCCCTGATTTGAACAGAGTTTCGATAATTTTCTTTCCGCCCAAAGGGCCTATCTTTTTCCTTAAGCTATAAAAAAGCATAACTGTACATATTATAGCAGAAATACTGGTAGAGAGGGCCAGGCCTCCTATACCCATAAATCTTACAAGAATTAGATTTAAGATTATGTTTATTATCATTGCAATGGCACCGTTAATCATCGGTGTCTTTGTATCCTGTAAAGAATAGAATCCACGGTTTAACACTTCTCTAATACCTATGCCTACCATACCTATAGAATAAAATAAAAGTGCGGTAGCAGTCATGTATGTGGCTCTTTGATCAAAGGCGCCTCTTTCGAATAAAAACCTAATAATCGGTACCCTTAGGATTATCGCTCCGGTCATTACTGGCATAATAACGGCGATTACAATACCTGTAACTCTATTCAAGGTATTTTTAAATGTATTAACATCTTTTTCAGCCGAAAACTTTGAAAGTGTCGGATATATTACGGTAGTTATAGGAGATATGAAAAGCCCAAGGGCAAAAAAGTTCAAGCGATTAGCAAAGTTTAATGCAGATATACTACCTTCGGCAAGAAATGAGGCCATCATCCGGTCAACCAAAGTATTTATCGTACTTACACCGGTCCCGATAACAACAGGAATCACAAGAGTCCCCATACGAATTAGATCTTTATCAAAAAAATCCGGCTTTCCTCCAAAACGAAATCCATTTTTCATAGCCGAAGGTAATTGTATAAATATCTGTGCTGTAAAGCCTAAAACTGACGCTACTACTAATCCCCATATTCCGAAAACAGAATTTAATATTAGTGAACCGATCACGATCACATTGAATATGATATTTACTGTTGCCGGTATAGCAAATTGCTGATGGGATTGTAAAAAACCTGTTAGGATATTAGTTAAACCCAAAGAAATGCAGATAAACATCGTTATTCGCGTGAAATTTACGGCCATTTCAAGGGTGTTTCCCTCAAATCCCATTGCCACTAACTTAACTAGAGGTCGAGCAAATATAGCGCCACCTATGCTTATAACAAGTGAGATAACTAAAACTACATTAAAAAGATTCTGTGTGAAATATATAGCTTTTTGCTCACCTTTTTTCGCAGCTATTTTAGAATATACCGGAATAAAAGTAGTAGCTAAAGCACCGGCAACAGTAGCAAAAATTACTGTCGGAACCGTCAATGATACGAGATATGCGTCGGTAATATTTGTAGCACCAAACTTTGTCCCGATAAGTAGTTCCCGTAAAAAACCTAATAATTTACTTAAAAGACCTGCTACCATTATAATAGCAGCCGACTTAGCCACACTTCCGGAACTATACTTCTTCCCTTCAGATACTATTTTTTTATCGCATAGCAGTTCACTTTGCAATACAATACTCCTTTTTATGTATTAAAATATAGATATTAATTGACTTGTTTTATTTTCAACAACAATGTTTTAATTACTTCAATCTCAGTATCCAACACCTTTTGTTCATTAAAATATCTTTCTGCGCGCTTCCTACCATTTGTCCCAAACTTTTGTGCCAAATCCTGATTATCAAGTAATTTTCTTATAGCTTCATATATTTCCTTCGGTGAATTTACATTTACTAAAAATCCTGTCTCGCCATCCACGACTTCTTCCCGACAACCCCTTATATTTGTAGCAATAACAGGTTTACCCATAGCCATGGCTTCTATTATAGACCTGGGCATCCCTTCTCTGTATGATGGCAAAATAAAAATATCACTTATCTTTAACAACTCCGGGATATCATTTCTGCTGCCTGTCAATATAATTCGATCTTTATATTTATCATTGCTCAAGTAATGTTCAATTTTCTGTTTTGTTTCTATATCCCTTTCACTTAAAGATGCATCACCCACTATCATTAGATATAAATCACTATAATCATCAATTAGATATTTAAAAGCCTCCAGAAGATCCAATATACCTTTTTCTTTAACCAGCCTACCAATAAAACAAACGACCTTACTTTTTGAGGGTAATTCCAAACTATCTTTATATTCATTTATATCAATTCTTACATTTTCAGGATTAAACCTATCAATATCTATCCCGTTACTTATACATGCGATCTTATCTTTATTTATAATTCCCAATCTAATTGCCGTGTCATAATCTTCCCGACTCTGGGTAAATATGTAGTCTGTAAAATACCGTCCCATGATCTTTTCAATACTTGCAAAAATTTTATAGCTCAATTTAGACATATTATCATGAAAATAAAAACCGTGGGCAGTATAAATAATAATTGGGATACCGGCAAGTTTGGCAGCTATTCTTCCCAAGACACTTGCTACCGGAGTATGGACATGAACTATATCGTACTTATAATGTTTCATTATTTTATATAGATTCCAGATAGTTTTTATATTAGATATGGGATTTATTTTTCTATCTATTTTTACGTATCTAAACACATACCCCTTTTTTTCTAATTCTATTGAGGCTTGTCCTCTTGAGCAGGAGATTTCAACTTCAAATCCTTCTTCTTCTAATCTGTCGATTAATGGCAATAATAAGTTTTTTACAGTGAAATCCACAGCACATACCTGTAGAATCTTAGGCAAGGATTTCACTCCTCTTATACCATTCTATTACTTTTTTTAATCCCTCATCTAAAGAAACCTTAACATGATATCCAAGCAATCTTTCCGCCTTTTCGATAGATGCCAGAGAATGTTTAACGTCACCAATTCTAGGTTTATCATATATCGGCCGTACATCAGTTCCTAATATCTCATTTAATTTTTGAACCAGTTGATTCAATGATATCCTCTTACCGCTTGCGATATTTATTACTTCGCCATGTCCAACTTTCTCTGAAGTTGCAGCTAATATATTTGCTTCAACGACATTATCTATATATGTAAAATCCCTCGATTGTTCACCATCACCATAAATAATGGGGGACTCCGCCTTTAATATTTTAGTGATAAATTTAGGAATTACCGCAGCATATTGAGAATTCGGGTCCTGCCTGGGGCCGAAAACATTAAAATATCTTAATGAAACAGTTTCCAATCCATATACTTTACTAAAAACCTTCCCATATAATTCTTCTACATATTTGGTAACAGCATACGGCGATAAAGGATTCGGCACCATATCTTCAACTTTAGGCAATATTTCAGTGTCCCCATAAGCCGATGAAGATGCGGCGATAACTACACGTTCTACGCCGGCGTCTCTAGCTGCAACCAACAGGTTTAAAGTCCCATCTATATTACTAGCATTGCTTGAAATTGGATCTACTACCGACCTTGGAACAGAAGACAATGCCGCCTGATGCAAAATATATTCAATACCGTTTACCGCTTTTTTTGCATCCTCGATATTCCGCAAATCACCTTCGATTAACTCAATATCATTAATAAATCGTTCAATATTTTCTCTTTTGCCGGTAGAGAAATTGTCAATGATCCTGACCTTTTCCCCTCTTCTCAAAAGTTCTTCAGCTATATTTGATCCTATAAATCCGGCGCCACCCGTAATTAAATAATTAGCCATTATTTTTTATCAATCCTTTCTTTAGCAACCGCAATCTCTTTTATATAGTCATAAATACCAGTATCCCCATCGTATATGGGTGAACCCAATTTTATATATTTTTTGTCAATAAACCCTTTAAAAGCATTTCGAGCATCGATAATAACTCTTGCTTCTTCAACAATTTTTTCATAATCATAACAGGAATGGTCAGTGCATAAAATAACACAGTCATATATTGACAAAGTTTTATAATTCAATTCAAATGACTTAACTATATTTCCTTTTTCATCCATAAACTCTACGGCATAGGGATCATTGTAATCCAAAATTGCACCTTGTTCTTTTAACATCCTGTATATTTCTAACGAGGGGGACTCCCTTATATCATCTATATCCTTTTTGTATGCCATGCCCAGCAATAATATCTTAGAACCATTTATACATTTTTTATATCTATTTAATACTTCACTTACCTTTGTTACTACATATCTTGGCATATTGCCATTTATATCGCTGGCAAGTTCTATAAATTTATTATAAAAATCATATGTCTTGGCTTTCCATGATAAATATTGAGGATCCAGTGGTATACAATGCCCGCCGATTCCCGGGCCGGGATAAAAAGGCATGAAGCCAAAAGGCTTAGTAGCAGCGGCATCTACAACTTCCCAGATATCGATACCCATCCTATCGCACATCATCGCAAGCTCATTCACCAATCCTATATTCACAGCCCTAAATGTATTTTCCAATAGCTTTACCATTTCAGCCACCTTAGTAGATGAAACAGGGATTACAGTATCTATAGCACTACTGTATAAAAGATATGCGAGTTCCAGACACTTTTTTGTAACACCACCGATAACCTTCGGCGTATTTTTAGTATTGTACTTTTTATTGCCGGGGTCTACTCTCTCGGGTGAAAAACATAAATAAAAATCTTCCCCAACTTTATACCCCATACTTTCTATTTCTTTTTGAACCAATTCTTCAGTTGTACCCGGATATGTAGTACTCTCCAACACTATTAATAAATCCTTATGAAAATATTTTTTTATTTCATTTACTGCATTTACTATGTATGATATATCGGGATCTTTAGTCTTTCTCAATGGAGTCGGCACACATATGCTCAAAGTATCTACTTCTGATATTTTGCTAAAATCCGTAGTAGGTATTAATTTACCTTCATCAACATATTTTTTTACAATATCAGATTGAACATCCAATACATAAGATTGACCATGTAATAATGAATCTATCTTTTTTTCATTAACATCAAAACCTATAACCTTATATCCTGCGTTGACAAATTCAATCGCTAAAGGTAGACCCACATAACCCAAACCTATGATACCAACAATAGCTTGCTTAGAGATAATTTTTTGTTTTAATGTCATAATAATGCCCTCTCATCAATTTTTAAGTCAATTTTTTAGAAATGACAGATATTCATTTAAACCCTCTTCCCAATCCCTCAACTTATAATCAAATCTCAACCTCAAAACATAATTATCAAGTACCGAATATTTAGGCCTCGTGGCAGGAGCATTGTATTCTTCTGTGGTTATAGGTTCGACTTTCATATTTATATTCGTTATTTTGAATATATTTTTTGCAAAATCATACCATGTAGTGTCACCATTATTTGTCATATGGTAAGTTCCATACGCACCAGTCTTAATGAGAAAATGAATCCCTTTTGCAAGATCTTTTGTATAAGTTGGCGTACCCCATTGATCATTTACAACTTTTATTACTTCCTTTTCTTTAGAAAGCCTTAACATGGTTTTGACAAAATTATTACCATTTATTCCATACAGCCAGGATGTCCTTACTATATAATGCTTATCTAATATTTCTTTGACTATATTCTCACCTGCTAGTTTACTTTTGCCATACACATTCAATGGATTAGGTGCATCAAATTCATTATAAGGTTTTCCTTTTGTTCCATCAAATACATAATCTGTGGATATATATACCATTTTAGCACCGATATCGCTGCAAATTGATGCAATATTGCCAGCACCTATTGCATTTACTTTATAGGTTAAATCAACATTTTTTTCCGAATCATCAACTTTTGTATATGCTGCACAGTGAATTACTATATCCGGCTTATATTCTTTTATAAATTTATGCGTGCTTTCTATATCCGATATATCGAAATCACTACAGCCAGTTGCGATAACCTCGTCTTTATCTTTTATCAATTCATATAGGTCATATCCCAATTGGCCAGTCTTACCTGTAATAAGTATTCTCAATTGCTACACCTACCTGTTTGCATACATCTTTTCATAATAATTCCGATATTCCCCCGATATAATTTTTTTCCACCAATCTATATTCTCAAGATACCAGCTAATCGTCTTTTTCATGCCTTCTTCAAATTTATACTCCGGTTTCCAGCCCAGTTCTTTCTGAATCTTTGTAGAGTCTATAGCATACCTTCTGTCATGTCCGGGCCTATCCTTTACATATTTTATCAATGATTCCGGCTTACCCAGCTCCCTTAATATTAATTTAACTATCTCGATATTCGCTTTTTCATTGTTGCCGCCAATGTTATATACCTCTCCGTTTTTTCCTTCATGTAATACCATGTCAATCGCCCTACAATGGTCTTCCACATAAAGCCAATCTCTTACATTTAACCCATCTCCATAGACAGGTAATTCTTTATCATGTAATGAGTTTATTATCATAAGGGGTATGAGCTTTTCCGGAAATTGATAGGGCCCATAGTTATTTGAACACCTTGTTATATTGATAGGCAATCCATATGTATGATGATAAGCTTTTGTCAGCATATCGGCAGAAGCCTTGCTTGCAGAATATGGGCTGTTGGAGAAAGTGGTGTGTCTTCCGTAAAATAACCTGTTTCATCAAGAGACCCATATACTTCATCAGTAGATATCTGGAGATATTTTTTTACGCCGTATTTTCTAGATGCATCGAGAAGGATCTGAGTGCCAATGATATTTGTTTAAGAAATATACCCGGGTCTACTATACTCCTGTCCACATGAGATTCGGCCGCAAAGTTTACTACATATTCTATTCCCGCCTCAAATATTTCTTCTACCTTATCTCTATCAGTTATATCGCCTTTAATAAATGAATAATTGGGATTATCCTCTATATCTTTGAGATTTTCAAGATTGCCGGCATATGTGAGCTTATCTAAATTTACTATTTGATAATCCGCATGCCGTTTTAACATATATTTGATAAAATTACTACCTATGAATCCGGCACCGCCGGTAACTAATATCTTCATCTTTGCACCTCATCTATTCTTTGTCGTCCAATCAAATCCTATAGATGGATCGTCCCATGGTATCCTGTATTCATCCGGGGCCTGCGGATTATATGACATTGTAGTAAAATAAGTTATTATAGCAGGTTCATTCCCCAATACCCTATATCCGTGAGCAACTCCTGCAGGTATTAACAAAAGTATTGGATTGTGTTCTCCCATATAAAACACATTAGTCAAGCCTTTTGTTGGCGAATTTTCTCTCATATCGTATAGTACGACCTGTGCATTTCCTTTTGAAAAAACCAAAGATCATCTTGAAGCTTATGGTAGTGAAATGCCTTTATAACACCGGGATAAGACATTGACATTGATGCTTGCCCAAATCTTTTAAGTAAATTATCGTCGTCCCTCAACACCTCCATAAAGAAGCCCCTGTCATCAACATGCTTAATAAGCTTTTTAACCTGTACTTTCTCGATTAATTATCCATTATATTAAGTCCTCCCTCTCTTTAGTGACTGCTGCATATTCTAATGCCACATTAAAGTTAAGTTCTATATTATACGATAATTCATTTGCTCTTCTTAATGACTCAAACGTACCTGCATCTGTCCATGATCCCTTCAGTATGTCGTATGTAAGCATTCCTTCTTTTATATAGGCATTATTTACATCTGTTATTTCAAGCTCTCCTCTCGCTGACGGCTTTAATGTTTTAATTATATCAAAAACTCTGCCGTCGTACATATATATACCTGTTACACAGTAATTGCTTTTTGGGTTTTTAGGCTTTTCTTCAATAGATACGACTTTTCCATCTTTTAATTCTGCAACACCAAATCTGTGAGGATCAGATACTTGTTTTAACAATATTTTTGCTCCTTTTTGCTGCCTTTTAAAGTTATTTACATATTCTGATATGTTATCTTCAAATATATTATCACCAAGTATTACAACGCATTTATCACCATTTACAAAATGCTCAGCTAATCCTAACGCCTGTGCTATACCTCCAGGCTGGTCTTGTATCTTATATGTAAATTCCACTCCAAATTCATAACCGCTACCTAAAAGATTAACAACACTTCCCATATGCTCCTTACCTGTGACAATAAGTATCTCCCTAATTCCCGCTTCAACAAGTCGATAAATCGGATAATAAATCATAGGATATTTGCCAACTGGTAATAAATGCTTATTCGTAACTTTTGTAAGTGGAAATAATCTTGAGCCCGTTCCACCTGCTAAAATAACTCCTTTCATAATGTAATTCTCCTCTCTTCTTTATCTTTAAGAGCAATCATATTGATTTTATTATTTTTATCAATTTTGGAGCTGTTACTTGTATACAATAATTTTGTTCAACTAACTTCCGGCCTGCTTGACCCATTTTTAATCTTAAATTATAATCCTGATGTAGCTTTTTAAAAGCATATATCCATTCATTTATTGTATTTGCTTTAAATCCGTTGATACCATCAATAATTATTTTATTATTTATACCAACCGGCGAACCAACTACCGGGACACCGCAAGCCATATATTGTATTAATTTATATCCACATTTTCCTCTTTCCCATGGTTCATCAACTAATGGCATAATACCAACATCGAATTCCTTAATATCTTCAACTTCTGTTTCTTCTCTCCATGGTTTAATTTCAATTGGAATATCAGATAAGTTTATCTTATTAGATCCCACAAGTATTAAGCGGAATCTAATATTTAAACAAATTTCCTTAAATGCATCTTGTATTAAATATAAATACTTTGATGTTGCTGGTGAACCTATCCACCCAATCTTAAAAATTTCATTATTACCTATTCCACATTCTTTTAATTTATATCGATTTAAATCAATTACTGTTGGCAGATATTCAATTCGTCGTGCACCTGCTTTTTGAGCTCGTTCTGCTAAATAATCATTTCCAACGATAACTACTGCTGCATTTTTCATAACTTTATCTATTTTATTTTTTAGCAAACTACGTATTATACGTTTCTTATTCAAATCATAATTATGAAAAATTGCATCATCATAATCTACAATATACGGAATTTTTAATATAGAAATTATCTCTTCCGCCCATGCAGGTAACATAGGAAACAATTCTTTTTCTATCCATAACAAATCAAATTTTTTATTTTAGTCAAATCAAATAATCTTTTAAAATAAGAATATAACACGATGTTTAACTTTTTTGCATTTTTTTCGTATAAACTTTTAATATAATCATTATTAAATAAGGGAGCTATTGTAACGTCAATACCTTCCTCTTTTAAATATGGAATATATTGATACGTTCTTACCCTGCTGCTGGCTCCAAGATTTCCATAACGGCTTAAAAGCAATACTTTCATGTAAACTTTCTCTCCTTTATTATTAAACATGGAATATCAGACCAAAGTAATCTATATGCTTTTAATGTTTCAATAATCTCAATATATTTGCCCTTTATAATTGCAAAAACGATTCTTGTTATTGGTTCAATTGTTAAGGTACAAAAAGCAAGAAGAGTTGCTGAAACCCAATTAAAATGTTTATATCCATATAAAATCCGGCTTCGCAATGAATAAAATAATCGTACATCTTTAACTTTTCTGAAGAACCTCCACCTTTATGATACGCTTTCGTCGATGTTAAATAATAAGAACTATATCCTAATTGTTTTGCTCGATATGAAAAATCTAAATCCTCTAAATAAACAAAAAATCTTTCATCAAAACCATTTAGTTTTTCAAAAAGTTGTCTACGTACTAAAAAAAACGCACCGATTACATGATCAACAAATCTATCACTTTTATGATCCCATTCAGCCATAAAATAACTTAATTTAGGAAACAAACGATCTAAGCCAAAAATTTTTGAATTAAATTGTCCTAATGTAGGAAACCGTGCACATGTACGACTAATTTCTTTATTTTCATTAATTAGCTGTATTCCAACTATTCCAATATTTCTATTTTCAGCTTTTTCCATAAAAGCAATCGGTTTTGAAAGAGAATATTTGAAAAGAAGAGTATCGGGATTAAGAAACAACAAATAATCTGCATTACTCTCTTTAGCGCCTTGATTGCAGGCAGCAGCAAAACCTCGATTTGTAGAATTTTTAATTATTTTTAATGGTATATCAATTTCCTCTAACCCAAACAACGAATTATCAGATGATGCATTATCCACAACAACAACTCTATCAATCTCTAATCCATCCTTTTTAGCATTATAAATAGACTTTAAACACTCATATAATTGTCTGCCAGAATTCCAGTTAACTATTACTATTGAAATTAATACCATTTAGCTTATGCACCTCTTGTCTCAAAATAAAATAAACAACTGGACACCAAAACATCCACTGAAATTCGAATGACTCAAGGTATGGATTTGTGGCAGATATTATTATAGTTGCTATAAAGCCAACAAACATATATCTATCAACCAAACGTAGCCATGAATGTGACTTGTTTTTAGAAACTTTAAGATATCCTCTTATAACAAATAAACTTGGTAACGAATAAACAATAAATCCAATCAATCCTACTCGATACAAAGTAGCCAAATATAGTAATTCATATCTCCATGGAAATTCAGAATTACGAATGACCCCAACACCAACACCATGTCCGGAACCTAAGAATAAATTAGAACAAATACCTTGTATAAGTGCATTAGCTTGCAGTATTCTTTCTTGTCCTCCCATTTCCAAAATTTTACTTATATAATTATGGACTACCATCAGAATATTAAAATTAAATATTGTAGATAACAAATAAGAACAAAACAATAAAATACCTCCTGAAATTAAATAATAAATAAAAGAGAAAAAATTAAAGCAACGCTTATGCATGCCAAATAAAATATTAAAAAAAATGCCAACAAAAAATGAAACAAACAATGCAGCTCGTCCAGAAATGATAACTGCAATTATAAAGACAAATGATATTATGAATCTTAAGAATAGATTCTTAATGATTTTGGGGGTAGAAAAAAAACCAGCAACAACAAAAGACAACGGACCTAAAACATGCATCGTTACACCTGCAGAACCAGAAGTAAAGACCGCGTTTGGTTCTTTAATCAGCCAATTTAAAGCATGTGGACCATATAATAAAAATATTATTAAAAAAAGTGGGACTGATATGGCACCAATAAATGAAAAAGAAAAGAAAGTTTTAAAAATAAATTGAAGATTATATTTAGAAAAAACAAAACTTAAAATCAGCATCCAAATAAATGGAGCCACTATATATACAAAAATTACCTGTGGAACTGCTGCAGGGTAAGAATTGGGAAGCCCGATCAATATGTAAAAAATGGTAACACAACTACCCATTAAACCATAGTGATGTTAATCTTCTATTAAATAATCGCATACTAAATAAGGATATAAAGCCCAAAAAAAGAAAAGTGGTATGGTGATAAACCGAAAGGAATTTGGCACTACTACAACTAAAAAGAAAAAGACAAAAATAAACAGAGAAATTAATCGATCAAATATATAATTAGTCCACTTAGAAACATTAAAAGATGTTAAAAATACTTTTTCCATTATCAATTCCTTCTCACTACTCTTTTTTATCTTTTTAAGATCAGTCAGTACTATTATATTTTTTAACTTTATTGTTTTTACAATCTAGCTAAGAAGACCATATCTTATTCATTGTCTTTATTCATTGTCTTTATTCATTGTCTTTATTCATTGTCTTTATTCATTGTCTTTCATTCTTATTGTCTTTATTCATTGTCTTTATTCATTGTCTTTATTCATTGTCTTATTCATTGTCTTTATTCATTGTCTTTATTCATTGTCTTTGATTCATTGTCTTTATTCATTGTCTTTATTCATTGTCTTTATCCATTATCATATGTCCCATACTATTCCTCCGACATTGCAACCTTGCCAAGTTTTCCTTTCAAGCCATCTTTAATTCCCATAAGAATGTATATAATTCTTTTCATCTTTTCGGAATAATCGTACAATAAAATTGCTACTACTTCCTTTGCCATTTTTATAATAAAAAACAAAATAGCTCTCCAATCTTTAAATTCATACAGGTACGTATACAATTCATTACGTGCTATATAATAAAGTCTCCAAGGGGAATGATCCGCATATGATCGTTTTTTACCAAATCGGGGTAAGGACCTTCTTATTACTGTTTCCCTACTTCATGGTAAATAATACTTGAAGGAATATATACAATTTGAAACCCCCATCTCCTTGCCCTAAGATTATATTCATGGTCTACAAAATCTATAAAAAAGTCTTCTCTTGGTAAACCTACGTATTCAATCACATCACGTTTTATTAAAGAACCGGAAGAAATCACTGAATCTACTAATAAAGGTTTACCCGACAATATAAGTTCCTCCGAAACTTTTACTAATCTACCTCTCCAAAGGAGCGGTTGATATCTTCTATTTGTTAACGGATTAACAGGAGAGGAAGCTAAAATCCCTATCTCGGAATAAACATTTTTTATCTCTTTAAAACTTGATATCAATTGTTCTAGAGCTGTTTTCTCAGGAAAACTATCTCCATCCAAGAGCCACACCCAATCATATCCTCTCTCGAAAGCATATTCAAGTCCTTTAGCATATCCCGCACCTACACCTAGATTAGATAGATTTCTCAATAAAGTTACCTGAGAAAATTCTTCTTCAAGCATTTGTACAGTACCATCTTTAGAAACATTATCCACTACAGCAATTTCACTCAAAGAATAAGTTTGAGATAAGAGAGCAGGAATTAACTTTCTGAGATTTTTTTTTGTATTATATGACAATACTATGGCAATTACTTTAAAACTTGTTTTTTGAGCAATAACATCCATAATATTTCACCTCTTCTTTTTTCGTTTTAACCTCCATACACCCAATTATCCTTAATTATGATTTCGTTCAATATGCTTTTTTAACCTTAAAATCCTTTGTAAAGAATCTTTATAATTAACATGTTCTTTATAATTTCGTTCAATAAATTATAATTGCTCCAAATAAACCTCTTAATCGCTCCGCTTTTCCCAAACTTAGGTTGAGTGTTCTCTGGTATTTTTTTATTTTTGCATTACTTTTCTCATTAAAATATTGCGAATTAGAATTATAGATAATTAGCTTATCATTACTTTTAATAATTTGGCATAAATGGTTAATTACTCAATTTTCGCAGAGCGAAAGATAGCTGCAAACCTTGATGAATCAATAATTATAAGCAAATAAAAATGCAAGGACCATCCTTTTTGTGATACAATGGAATTGGTTAAAAAAATAAAAAATACGAAGCCGTCTTCATGGATGGTTTTCCCTTGCAATATGGTGGCTTGGTGCCGTTTGCCACGGCTATGGCATGCTTTACGCCGAGGTAGGAGGCCATTTCCTCTTCAAATTGTTTTACGTTGGGGCCCATAATGAAATGACCGCTCCGTATGACTTCCGATACGGCGGTGTCTATTTCATTTTTTATGGAATCATACTGGGCTTGCAAATCTAGAAAGGGTATTTTCAATTTATTTTATTCCTCCCATATTTCCAGGTTTTTGATGTTGATCTGCTTCTGGGAAATTCCCTGGATATCCAGCCTCAGCCATTGTTTGCCTTCTTTGAGGTCCTTTGTGGTGAGAAATGTAGCCGTCATTTTTGAAAGCTGCTGGGTTGGATTTATTTCTTTCCATTGGTACTGGGGATTCTTGCCTTCCCTTGTGAATACATTGAAAACCAGTTTATCTTTCGGTATGTCGCCACTGGCCATAATATTTATGGTGTAAAAGTTTTGAGGTTTCAGGGAAATATCCTGTTTTGTGTATATATAGGACGGGCCCTGGCCTTCATTTGTTAACCGAGCATAATCCTTTTTTATGATATCGGCTTTGAGCAAGCCTTTTTCCGAGTTGGAAGTACGCCATAAATCAGGGATCCCGTCATGGTCTGCATCTACGGTAAAATCTGACGCAAAGACCAAATCTTTAAGTTTTTTATAGTAATTTTCGTCGTCGATGTTTTCGGCCAGAAGTTTTGCTTTATATACATACAGCATCAGATTACTGGTGATCTCCAGTTTTTCCGGCGCATTTTTCGGAGATTTCATGTTAAGGTCGGAGATTTTATCGAAGATGTTCCGGGATTTTTGAGTGAGGTTTAAAGCCTCATCTTTCTTGCCCTGTCTTATATATACCTCGGCAACTTTTTCATAGGCATCGGCCAGGTTTTCCCATACTTCCATGTTATAGGGGTTGAGATCTGAAGCTTTTTCAAGGGCCAAAAGGCCATCCGGCAGTTTGCCGTTTTGCAGGCAATATGCCCCAAGCTGCGTTTGGAGCTTTGCGTTGTAACGGTCGAGGCCTATTGCCGTCATCCTATCCTGTTCGGCTTTTTTAATAAGTTCGTCGTCTTTTGTCTGTCTTCCTATGACATCTTCCAGTTGGGCAAGATCCGCCTTGAACGAAGCTGTCAATGGATCATATTTTGAAGCCTTCTCAAAGGCATCTTTTGCCTTCGTGATATTCTGCTGCTGGATATATCCCACCGCCTGCTGGCCGTAGGTATAGCCCTGATAAAGGAAGAAAGATGATACAATCAATATGCAGGATATTGCTGTATAAGCCCATGCCGGCCAGGCGACAGTCGAGGATGTTTTATTCTCTTGAGGATTTGCCATATATGACGATGATTTTATGATGCCGAAGAGTTCCCAGAGATACAGGGCTACCGCGCCCAGGGAAAGGTTAAAGTCCATGGCGCTGTGGCCTCCCAGGGCTACAGCGCCCGCCATGGCTCCCCATGCGAGGCCCCTTATCTCCGAATGTGCATCGGACCTCATTACTTTAAATCCTGAAATCAGGACAAAAGTCCACAGGCTAATGAGCACCAGTAATCCTATGGTGCCAGTTTCCACCCAGAGCTGCAGGAAAAAGCTATGAACTTCCGTGGTGAAGTAACGGTAAGATTGATAGGCAAAATATACGGATTTCCAGCCACCGCCACCAGTGCCAAAGATGGGGTGGGATTTTATGATCTTCAAGGCGTCCCGATAGAAGGTAAGCCTTTCCTGAACACTGTGTTCACCGATATTTATACTGGATATCCGTCGGCTGATGGCCTGGGGAATATATTTATATGCAAGGGTTATTTTTTGAGCTGTGGACTTATCCCCGGATTCGTAAAATTGTACATTGGAAAAAGATGCAGCGGTGCCGGGGAAACGGTTGGAAAAACCTATGGAAAGGCTTTTTGTATCGGGCCTGGTGGTAAAGGTAAATTCTTTTACCTGCCCGTTTAAAGATTCTTTTATGTATTCATTCAAAATCCTAACTGAGTTTTTATTTTCATCCAGGCTGTTGACAAGCAGGGCGGCGCCCCATTGTTCTTCTTTTGCTCCAGGTTTAGAAGAAACGGTAACTTTGACGGTATATTCCGTATCTGGCCTGACGTTTTCTACCGGATACCACGCGGTTTTCCAGCTTTCCGGTTCGTTTTCCGTGTGGGAAAGGGTCAGAGATGCCTCAGTAGTAAGGGCTATATAGCCGCCGGTGCCTGCCAGGATAATGAATATTATAAGTGCTGTAATGATAACTTTCGGCCTTATATGGAGGGCAAAGTGCTCACTGATTTTCTCCACCGCAAAGAATAGGATGACGGCTATGGCGGCACCCGCCGCATACCACATCCATGCCTGGCTTTTTTGAGCGGCGGATATAGCGGTGCCGAAGCCGGGGGATGCGATTACAGCGGCTATA
This sequence comes from Biomaibacter acetigenes, assembly GCF_003691585.1. Lineage (GTDB taxonomy): Bacteria > Bacillota > Thermosediminibacteria > Thermosediminibacterales > Tepidanaerobacteraceae > Biomaibacter > Biomaibacter acetigenes. Next base: position 2,633,811 of record NZ_CP033169.1, read on the forward strand.
AACGTCTCCATAGAGTATCCCAGGGCTTTCATTCGGTATTCGCCGGGCATGCCGACAATTAGAATCAGAAAGAACACCGGAAACATGAGCCATGCGGCCCGGGACAGAGTGAAGAGGAAACACAGAAACAGGGTGTAGTTTACAACGGACAGTATACCCCTCTGCCAGCGCTGTCCGGCGGTGGCCCACAGGGATGTGGATATCATGAAGGCGGCGGTGAGGTATGCCGCCAGGGTATTCGGGTACTGGATGGTGGAGTTTATCCTGCCGCCCACGAAGGCGCCGTTGTAAGTGAAGGTGCCGGCGGCGGCGCCGATGCCAATGAAGGCCACGCCGAAAGCGGAGAGCGCCATGGCCCAGAGGATTATTTTGATATCCTTCCTGGTGCGGGCAAAGTCCGATACCAGATAGAAGGCCATGAAGTAATTTATGTACTTCAGCAGTTCTCCCACCGCCGAGCGGATATTTACGGCCACAAAGAGGGATATAAAGTAGGCTCCCACCAGGGCCAGAGCGGCAAAGTCCATGGGGGATCTAAAGAATCTCTGCTCTTTCAGGATAAAGCCTTTATATATCACCCATGCCAGGAACAAGACGCCGGTATACATATGGGTGGGGAGGAATTCTTTGTCGAAGAACATGCCCCTAAAATAGGGGGGATAGAGCAGAAGGATGATAAGGCCTATATATATAAGGTAATACAAGGTCCCTTTCTCGGCAGGAATACTCTGCTGTAGAGATCCGCTCCTTTTTCTTCATTTTTTCTCTGTTCCTTTAGTTTTTGCTTTCTTCCCATCTATTTTCACCTATTTTTTCATAATTTTAGCTGCATGGCCTGGTAAATGTATTTATTATTTATCCCTTAACATTCGGTATGACTTGAGATTCGCCCGACTTTTGCCAGTAGTCCAGGAAAAATACCGTAAACACGCCCACCATAAGCCCCAGCGCCATGGCTATGGCCACGTTCAAAGCCTTCTTTGGGGCTACGGGTTTAATAGGCACTATGGCCGGGGATACTACCATGATGTTGGCATCGCCGATCTTGCTGGAAGTGGTGATACGGGCTTCCTGGTATTTCTGCAGGAAGGTGTTGTAGGTATCCTGCGCCACGGTAAACTGCTGCTGGAGGCGGTTATACTCCGTCTGCTTTTCCGCCAGGGTCGCCTGGAGGCTTTCCAGCTCCGCCTGGGTTTTGCGGATATTGTCAGAAATGGCGGCTTTCTGTGAAATAATGCCGGACAGTGTCACTTCCAGTTCCGCCACCTTATTGTTTAACATGGTGTAGTTTTCATTTATCTCCTGGCTTTTCATGGTAAGGCCTGCCACATCCGACATTTTTCCGTCGGATTTGCCGGCAGCAAGGCCTGCCATGACGGGGTCATCTATGACGGATTTTTGAAGGTCCAGGAATTTAGGTTCCTTTGAAAGGCGCGCCCGGGCGCTTTCCAGAGATGCCCTGGTGGCCTTTTCATCCACATCCAGCTGTACCAGCTGCGTTTTAAAATCTGTGATAAGTTTTAACTTAGCTTCTATATCCTGCTGGAGCTCATTTACGCTCTGGGGCTGGGCCATGAATTTTTTAAGTTCTTCGGTGGCGGCCTGAAGGTTTTTCTGCTCCTCCTGCATCTGAGTTTTTAAGAATGCGGCGGATTTACCCATCTGCTCCTGTAAGGCATTGGAAAGAAAATCAACAAACCTGGGTGCCAGGGTATTGGCTATCCTGGCGGCCATCTCCGGATTTTTATCCTTTACTGTGATCCTGATAAGGTTTGTATCTTTGACTGCCTCCACATCTATGGCGTCTCTCAGGGAATTTAAGTCGTATTTTTCCGGGTCGAGGTTGAGGTCTTTTATGACCTGATTCAGTATATGGGGTTTGTCACCTGCACCCGGTAGGTTTCCAGTGTCATCTGGGGATACTGGGAAAGATAGCTTAAAAGCGTGTTGTAGGCGCTTTCCTGGGTCGGCGGCGGGTTCTTGGGCACCAGGGGCGATACCATAAGGGTAGTCCTGGCCTCATATGTAGGTGATATTATGAAAAAGCTGAAGATACCGCTCACCAGCATGGCGATTATTGTTATGGCGGCGATGATCCATTTGCCTCGCAACAGCACTTCAATCAATTCTCGCAGGCTTATTTCTTCTTCCATATTATTCCTCCTGTGTGATATTTTACCATAATAAAGTACAGAGCTCTGCCTTATGATTTGCGTGTTTTTTTTACAAATCAAAAAAAGGTTTATTTTTCCGTCGCTCAAGGGCGCCGAAACGCCTCAGGAGTTTGCCGCTTTGTCCAGGGTTTGCAGTACCACCAGACGCAGGTCCACTTTTTTCGTCTCGTTCAAAATGTCGATTCATGCCCGATTTTATTTTTATTCTACATAAGGAAGCGATTTCCTTCTTTTTGGGGAGGTAATTTTGTTTCATCTTCTATGAATTCGGGCTCTACATCATTTTTCCACAACCTCGTATTCGTCCTTGCCGATGAATATCAGCAGGGCCTGTTTGAGGTCTTTTTTGTTTTCCAGGCGGCGGCTTTTTTTATAGCGCTCCAGCTGCTCCTGACCTTCTGCCTTTATTTTTTCAACGTATGCGGCAAAGTCCGGCCTTCTTTCTTCGCTCTTTTTTATATACTTCAATTCAATCAGCCATTCATACTTTACGTCCGGGTTGCGCATGTCCCGCTCCAGATATATGTCTATATAGCCGGATTCGACTTCTTTTTCGCTAACCGGTTTATACAGCCCGCTGGTGATTAAAAAAGATGGTTTTTATTACATAATTGGGTATGGCCAGTTCCACTATGTTGTATTTGCTCTCTTTTATGGTCAACATTCCCATATAAAAAAGTAATGAAATGAAATATTCATCATCATACATCCTGTCAAAAGAAAATTTCGTAACTATGTCGGAGACAATACTTTCATCCCTCAAGATCTTCTCCAGGACTTTTTTATTTTTTTCATTGGTTGCAAGCCGGTTCAGACGGCCGTAATCGGTTTTTACGTTGTCGTCTATCAGTATTCTGGGCTCTTTATTATATCTTGTATATTGATCTAAAAAATAGAATATCATATCGGGATTATACATTCTCTCAGAAGCATCTAAATTAAACAAATATCCGTTATAGTAGTCTTTAAGCTTAATCTGAATGTCGGCCGGATTTATGTTTAGCATATCGAGAATTTTCTGCAATTCCTTCTCTGTAAATCCCATCATTTCATTCAGGTTCTTATCCATGGTGATGTTCATGGCTATGTTGAAGCCGCTGGTGAGGTCATCCAGCATGATGGGGGATATGCCGGTGATGAATATCCTGTCTATAACAGTTTCGGTGCCTATCTTGACGGTTTCATAAAAGTCTCTCACAAAACCTGATGCCCTTATAATTTCCTTATAAAGATCATTTTCCCCCATGGCGATGATGTCGTTGGCAAAATGGTCATATTCGTCGATTATGAGATATATTTTTTTGTTATGCTTTCTTATTTCTTCGATAAATAAATCTATGATAGAGCGTATATCGGATATATTAAAAAGAGCATTTTTAAGTTCGGTCTTATCGCCCAGGACCCATGAATATTTACTTAAAAAACTTGCAATAGAGTTAATTAAACTTGATTTAAACGATCCATATAATGATTCTTTATTCTCGGTATTTAAGCCTGAAAAATTGAGTTTTAAAATGAGGTAAGTGTTTTTCAAGGGAGTGGGATTTTTCCCTATGTATAAATCACCAAAGAGTTTCTGGAAATCTTCTCTGGCATTTATGTCGTAGTAGTGTTCCAGGGTGGACAAAAACAGGCTTTTCCCAAAGCGGCGGGGCCTGATGAAGAATATGTATTTGCTGTTTAAGTTTTCTAGTTTTTCTATGTATGGTGTTTTATCTACGTAAAGATACCCTTGTTCCCTGAGGCTTTTGAAGTTGGAGATGCCATAGGGGATTTTCATGGGGCGCCTGTCCTCCTGCACAGCTAACCCTCCCGTGCAATATTTTCTGATTACAATGATATCACATTGTGATAAATATGGCAATTAATTGAACATTACCCTGATAAAGTAAAAGCGCCAGCTTTTGATGACGGTGCTTACATACGGCTTGGTGGTGTGACGATTATATGCTTTTGCTCTTTTCAATATCTTTAATTACCGTAAGGCCCAGGTCTACTTTTTTCGTCTCGTTCAAAATGTCGAGCATGACTTTGGCTCTGCCCTTCCTGCTGTCTACGTCGATGATGATGCCTTCAAAGTCCTTTAAGGGGCCCTCGATGATTTTGACTTTTGTACCCACTCTTATCCCGGTGGAAAATCCTATGACATCTGATACGCTCGTAAGTCTGAGGATAGGCTTCATTTCTTCCGGTGGCACTTCTGCCGGCTCAAGGTCCGTCATCAGAAGTTTTGCAGATACCGGCATTAATTTTATGCTGCGGTAGGTTTCTTCGGTCATGACGGTATTTATAAAGACGTAACCCGGGAATAGTGTGCGCACCACTTCTATCTTTTTCCCCTGCCGCTTTTCCATGAGCCTTCTTCGTGGTATCAGGGGCTTTACTTCATCCGGCGGGAAGATGTGCTCGATGGCTTCCTTCAGCTTTTTTTCCTCGCCCGTCTTTGTAAACAGCACATACCATTTTTTTCTCATCGCAGATTCGGGGATGTCCCCGGAAAGCCTCCCGCTATGCTGAAATAGGTATCATCAGGCCGGATATTTATGGTATTGCATAATATGTCGATTCATGCCCTATTTTATTTTTATTCTACATGGGGAGGAGATTTCCTTTTTTTTGAGGATATTTTTTGGGAAATATAAGGATAATGAATCATCTTTGTCTTTTTTTATTTTCCATGCTATAATAAAAAAAGCGGTTAATCCTGCCCGGGTCGCAGACACCCCGGTTAAAAAAACAAGGAGGAATTTCTGTGTCCAAAAAAATCAAAGACCTGACACAAATATCACTGGTAGCCTGCCTCTATGTTATATTCACCCTTATCTCTTCATCGATTTCTTATCTTCCCAGTCAGTTTAGAGTGGGTGAAATGGTAAAACCCATCAGCACTTTTGACAAAAAGTTTGCCGTATCTATGATGATTGGAAATTTCCTTTCAAATCTTTTCAGCCCTTTTGCCGGCCCTATGGAACTGGTATTTATGCCGCTCTCTAATTTAATCGGTTGTAGAATGGGTTTTATTATAGGTAAATACACGAACAGGTTCATCGGTTCTCTTTTCATTGCCTTCTGGATTTCCGCTTCGGTAGCCTTCACTTTGAAAATTGCCGCCGATTTCCCCTTTTTTGAAACCTTCATGAGCGTATTGGTATCCGAAGCCATCCTAATGATAGCAGGCTATTTTATAATGGAGTTTATGTGTAAGAGAGGAGTGCTTAAAATAAATGGATAAATACAGTGAAAAGAGATTTGATATTTACGGATATGACAAAATCGATACCGATGTTTTAGAAACCATGGAATACGAGTATCCAGAAAAGGATACGATTATTGAATACCATACCGAAGAATTTTCTTCCGTCTGTCCGTGGACCGGTTTGCCTGATAATGCAAAGCTTACCATCAGATATATACCCGGCAATAAACTTGTGGAATTAAAATCTCTAAAATATTACCTGACATCTTACCGCAATATAGGGATATTACAGGAGCATGCTGTAAATCGGATACTGGATGATCTGGTAAAACTGCTGGCTCCTAAATATATGGAAATTATCGGGGATTTTGTGGCAAGAGGCGGGATATCCACAAAGGTTATGGCAAAGTACAACGGATCATAGCACGCCTATGGCTTTCACCAGCATGGTGGCAAAGGAGCCGGGAGGCAGGGCGAACTTGAGCTTGAATTTGACAAAGCCCGGGTAGATGTCGTCATCCTCGAAGGGACCGATGTACAGGTTTTCGGGGAATATGATTGCCGGGCGGAGGAAGGACTTGAAAAAGGACTTCCTTATTTTTTTTAGATTGAAGTCGGAGGGCTTTACTTCTCTTTGGGAAAGGACTTCGCTGACGGCCCTGTCGATATGCGGCGACGTTTTGGGTATCCTGCAGGACACGGTAGGAATCTCCATTTTTTCTAAGGTTTTTAAGTTTTCCGGTGTAAGGGTCTTGTAAAAGTAGTAGTCCATTATCTTGCCCTTTACTTCAAAGAGTTCGTCGGCATGAGAGAAAAGTATGCGTTCCAGTGCTTTGTTCCACAGAAAGCTCTGGTAGGCGGAAAAGTGCATGCTGAGGCTCTCTTTGGGGATGGCGTTTATGGCCTCCACCAGGGCATTCTTGCTTTTTCCGGTGGAAAGTATCTCCATTATCTCTCTTTCGGCTTTGGTGCGGCAAAGGGGCAGGATCTCCCGGAAGTTTCCCCAGAGCTCGGTTATTTTTTTCTTGCGCTCTTTCTCCTCTTTTTTATCTTCGGGGTGGATGGCGGTAAAGTACAGCTTCAGGGCGCCGTTATAGTGCTTTTTTATTATGCGCTCGGCCAGGATCTCGTCGGGGTTTCCTATGCTGCCGAAGCGCTGGTCGTCAAAGTAGTTGGGAAAGCCGAAGTTTTCGATCTGTTTCAGGCGCTGCTCGATGGCGTCTTTTTCTTCGGGCTTTATCCTGCGCAGGGTGAGTTCAAAGTAGTTGCCCTTAAGGATGGCCGGAGATACAAAATCGTCAGCGAAGCCTTCGAAGGTGAGCTCCACGTTGGGCAGGGAAAAGGATATCTCCCGGTCCCGAGGGACAGAGATATACTGATAGGTGACGGCATGGCGGTCCTTCCTGCCTCCGGAGCCTATGATGTACATGGGGATGTGGTTTTCCCGGGCGATGTAGAGCAGGGCGTCCATGGTGTTCCAGTGGCGTTTTTTGAGCCTGTATATGCGATAGCGACCGCCGGATGTATATTTTAAGTCTATGAGTTCTCTCACTATGAAATCCTCGGGAGTGACTTTTATTTTCAAAAGCATCAACCCTCTTTTTTAGCTATAAAATTTGCTATTTCTTTTAAGAATGTCTCAAAGTCTTTTAATTCCTCTCTATCAGGTTTTGTATAAACTCTTTTTGCATGCTGTTATATCGATAATAGTGGAGTCTGAAAGAGTTGATTACCGACTCTAAAAAATCATCTGTAATATCTCTATCCTTTTCATAAATTATCCTTCCTTTTATGACCGCATTGTACCTTAATAGGAAATTAGCTTTGTTTAGATTTAATAAATCAATGTCTTCGAATTTTAATATCTCGGATAAATCGTCCATGATACGGGCTTCATCCGGTAAAGATATATCATTTTTAAACAATATAGCTATGTCTATATCGCTGATTTTTTCAAGAAAGTTGTTTTCTATTAAGGAACCAAAGACTGTAACCAGCAGGATGTTGGGGTCTTTTTTGAAGTAATTTATTAAATCCTGGTTATCCATCACATTAATAGACTTCATATGAAAGCCCCTTTCTTTATTTTCATTATTTTCCTTTTTTCATCATATCATACACTCTGTCAGGCTGCAATTGTGGCGGTAAAATTTATGATATTGATGGACCTGTCCCGGATGGGATCATTTTTTTTGTGGCAAATATGCCCACCGGTTCCCGGTGGTGTGTTTTTTGGTTTTATTCGGGCCGGATGGATGTTCTTTTACGCCCGATCGGGGCGACCCGGCCTTTTTTTATTTGCAGTGGGCTGCCGAATCAGTGTGATCCGGCTTTTTTGTTTTTTTCCCGGGCCATCGTATAATCAAATCGTAATTCGGACAGCCCCGGAAAAACAGGTGGCCGGGAGGCGGGATGAAGGCCGCCTGTTCCGATGGAATAACGGCGGACGGCATGCCTTCTTCCCGCAAAGATGCGGGGGCGTGCAAAAAGGGCTGGCGAAAATAAGATGATCTCTTGCCAGCACCGCATCCTCCAGGGCGGAGGGTTTTTAAGACCGGGGCTGGCGAAAGGGAGAGGAGGTGAGAACATGCCGGTTATAGTGACTCCCGTGGATTCCAGTCTCCAGATCATAGTTCAGACCGGAGTCGACGCAAACAACAAGCCTGTTTACAGGACCAGGTCTTACAACCGTGTAAAGACCGATGCGCAAGACCAGGATGTGCTGGATGTGGCAAAACAGATCATCGGGCTCCAGGCTCATCCGGTAAATTCTATCCGCCGGGTGATGGAAACCGAGCTGAACGAGCAGGTTTAAGAGCATCCCAAAAGTATGAGGACAAATTTATAAAGGGGAGGTGAGACTGTATGGATAAAAACCTGGAGATGATCTTCCAGAACGCTGCCGGGAAAAACGCCCGGATATCCGTGGCGGACCCCAAAGACAACCTGACCGCTGCGGAGGTTCAGACCGCCATGGACACCATACTGGCAAAAAACATCTTTAACACCACCGGCGGAGATATCGTCAAGGTGGTGAGCGCCAGGATAGTAACCAGAGATGTGGCGGAGATTTTGCCCCAGAGTTAAAGTGGGCAAGTAACAACTAGCTGAGATTCTGAAGGAGCGGGGCCTTGCGGGCAGGGATGCCGGCGGGCCCCTTTCTCGAGGTTCGAAGTTCGATTTGGAAGGAGGAGGGGGTCATGCAGGAAATCGTAGCTCAGGTGGCCAATGTGGGCTTCCCCATAGTGGTTTCCATCTATCTGCTGGTGCGGGTGGAGGCCAAGATGGAAAGCCTGACAAACAGCATCTATGAGCTGGCAAAGGTGATTTCCAAATTCGAGGTTCGAGATTAGAGGCTCGGTTAAAAGCTTATCAGAGGTTATGGTTTGAGATTAATATGGGACAGAAACCATCCCCATTCTCACATTCTCACAGGAGGTGGACAAATATGGAGAGGCTTTATCCCAGATTTATAATACTGCATCACACCGCCGGCCATGATGTGCCGGCCCTTGACATAGACGGGTATCATGCCCGAAGGGGTTTCGGAGTAAGGGTGGCGGGGCCTGAGCCGCTGGTGGAGGAATATATCGAAAGAGGGTTTGAGCGCACTGATGGAGGGGTGGTGGTACACATCGGTTATCATTACCTTATCCGGGCCGACGGCAGCGTGGAAAAGGGACGGCCGGATTTTGTGCAGGGAGCTCACTGCAGCGCTCAGGGCATGAACTTCAAATCCCTGGGGGTAGCCCTTACGGGAAATTTCGATTTCATCGACAATCCTCATGGGCAAAAGGGACCTGCGGAGCCCACCGGGGCGCAGATAAAATCTCTAAGAAATCTACTGAATTATCTCATGGATATATACCAGATACCTAGAAGCGGTATTATTAGGCACTGCGATGTGGCGGGTGCCGCCACCAGCTGTCCGGGGGACAGGTTCCGGTTTAAACTTTAAAATTTTTTTGGATGAGTCAGGGGGGTGAGTCAGGGGACCGGGATGAGTCAGGAGAGATGAGTCAGGGGACGGTTCCTTGACTCAATATCATTTTTTATTTAAAGCCTTGACATAAAACTTTTGTTCGTATTATAATATTTTTGATTATACGAACAATTGTTTGTTTGGCTTTCGCTTCTGAATAGACGGCAAAAAGCTGAGGTGTTGGGCCGTCTTTCATAGGGGAGCAACTTACACCAAAATCATATCTTAGTTTAATAATCGGGGGTGTTATTCATGGTGATAGAAGATATGCTGGAGCTGGGTGTGGCGGCTATACTTCCGGTATATGAAGGCGGCAATGTCACAAGGCTCATCGCATCCGACGGCACGGAAATGACGGATTCGAGGACCTGCAGGACTGTTTTGAAGAGTTTTGCCAGGATGTACGGTATAGACCTTCCCGCCACCAGAGAATTTTACGGCAGGGCCATAAATAAAAGGCATGCCGTCCCCATACCTTTTGGGGCAAACATGATCCTCATGCCGGTGAAAATTCGGGAAAAGCCTCTCGGGGAAAATGACGGTACTTTCGGGTATGTGAATTTCAGGGAGGTTCAGCAGATAGATGATGCAGGGGACAGGTCCTCCTGCATTGTATTGAGATGCGGCAAAACCGTAAACACACTGGCAAGCAGGACCACCGTGCTGGAGTACATGAAAAATGCCCGCCTGGTGGAAAGCCTTTACTTGAACAGGCATTTTCACGGTGTCCCGGCGGGCTGCAAAGTCGCAGTAAGCGACGCTGCAGCGGTAAAAGAAGCTTCTTTTTACTCTCCTCTCAGGCAGGAAAAGGATCTGCTGCGGGAAGGCAGGGAAGATTTGCGATTTTTGCAGGAAGGCGGCTTCCTGCAGGAAAATCCGCAGGATCATGATGATTTGCTGCGGATATATTTGCTGGAGCTTCTGGTAAAAGCGCTCCTGCAGCGCAAAAATGACAAAGATTTCACCTGATTGGGCGGCTGTCGAGCCGCTTTTTAATTTTCAAACCTTTTTTTATAACCATTATCTATAAACTTCTTCATCTCTTCCAGAGATATAAACCCCAGTGAAATAGATATTTGTTTTAATGTGCCTATCTTAAGGTAGTCACTATCTTTATGGTAATCAAACTTGACAGTCCTCTTTTGACCATCATATCCGATTCCCATATATATGGTTCCCTTTTTTCGCGCCTTAACAAATCCCATTTTGTTCAGAAGTTGCCTGATTTCACCCTGAGTATATCTTATTGGCATTTTTCTTCCACAAATAATTGCTTTATTTTCTCTCTATCGCCATTGCAACGGGCGATTCGGCGTAAAAAAGGGAAATCGAAATTTGTGGCAGAGTTTTCAGAGGTGAACCATTCAATGTTGCTGTAATAAAGTTCCGTATATTCAAGAAGCGCATCGATAAGATCTTCTATAGCTTCCTCTTTTGTATTGCCCTCGCCATAAACCGTGGAAAGGCCTTCTATAGTTACGGTATAGCCTTTTAAAATTTGGTCATACTCCCATATTAGTTTAAAAGGAGCTATCCTTGAAAATAAATTATCAAGGGATTGGGTGCTTATGATTGAAACCGCGTTTTTCTCGTCGCCTTTGTTTCTTAAAGCGTCTATAACTATTATTTCCTCCCCGCGTTCGGCCTTGTTAATTATCTCTCCGAATAGTCTTTTAGCCGTTGACCTGTTTAATTTTTCTAAATTGACACCCATGTCTAATCCCCACTTTGCTCAATTTTCTAGTTTATATTATAAATAATTTTTGTTTATAGTTCAAGTGGTACATGTTGGCCTTTTTAAATCTTTCATTTTTTTAACTATCTCTCAACAATCACAAATTTTAAAGTCGGGTTTTATCCCGACTTTTACATACGTCTAATACAGTTCCGGACGGCGGTCTTCGAATACGGTTATCTTTTGACGGGCATGGTCTATGCGGGAAAGGTCCAGGGTTGTGGTGAGCACTTCCTGTTTATCGCTTCCCTCCAGCAGCACCTCGCCCCAGGGGTCCACCACCAGGGACATGCCGGGGAAATCCCCGCTTTTGTCCCTTCCCGCCCGGTTCACCGCCACTACAAAAAACTGGTTTTCGATGGCCCTGACTATGTTTAAAAGTTTCCAGTGTGCCTCCCGGGGTTTAGGCCACTGGGCCGGCACAAACAGTATTTTCGCCCCCATCAGGGCCAGCTTTCGGACGAATTCGGGAAACCGCAAATCATAGCATATGATTACCCCGCAGGGGATGTCGTCCAGCTTAAAGGTTACGGTTTCCCGGCCAGGGGAAAGGTATCTGTCCTCTTCCATCAGGCGGAAGCGGTGGACCTTGTCATAGCGGGCGACTATCTCCCCTTCCCTGTTGATGACATAGGAGGAGTTAAACACTCCTTCTTTTTTGTTTGGGCTGCTCCAGGTGCCGGCGGCGCCACTTTGGGGCCTGTCGACGTTGCTTTCTTTTTCTCCGGCGCCGGTTGCCTGAAAGTTGCCGATTGTGGAGCACTCATCCGCTTTGTCCGGAGTTCGGGCGCCTTCGTTTCTCACTATACCGGAACTCATCGTCCTCCTGTCGGCTATGGATCCTGCCACTATATTCACCCTGTTTTTGCCTGCCACTTCCTGAAGCCACTCGATGGTGGGGCTGCCTTCCCGATCGGCGATGTCTCCTATCCTTGCCAGGTCATATCCCGTTGTCCACATCTCGGGCAAAACCAGCACATCGGGTTTTTTCCTCTGTTTCAATACCTCTTTGAGCATAGCTTCGGCCCGGCGGCGGTTTTGCTCCGGGTCTCCGTATGCCACATCCATCTGGAGCAATGAAACCTTTAATTTCATATCATCGGACATTTTACTCATCCTTTCATATCAGGATAATAATTCCCGCAGCCTTCTAACACTTTTGATCACCTTCATAATTTATCCTCCAGTCTATGAATTATTTTTAATATTCTACATGAATTTTAAAAAACCTTTATTTATATTTCCCGGGAAAAAGCATGGAACTTTTAATCATATTTTTCGTCTAAATATTATAGAATGAGGAATGAGCCTTGGGGAGGGAGGTGTATAAATATCATTTTATCATTTACCGGGGGCAGAGATGGGATCGCATGAAGTCGCATGAGTCAGAGAACCGTCCCCTGTCTCAGAAGTTCGGGCCGCATGAGGCCATGAGTCAAAGAACCGTCCCTTGACTCATAAATACTTAATTATAATCGTAAAGGGAGGCATTTTTGCAATGAAGAGGCTAAGATACTTAACAGCGCTGGCATTGAGTATTGTTTTTACCATTTCGGTTTTTATCCCCGGCGCTTACGCCCAGGGGAATGCCGCCTTTTCTCAGGAAAAGGCCATCGAAAAGATAAAGAGTATGTTTGACACCAGTGGTTATGACAAATTCAACATTAATTACAACGAGGATAAAATCCGCAAGACCTGGAACCTCAACTGGTCGAACACCAAAGAACCTTACGGTAGCCTGTATGCCACCGTGGATGCCGATACGGGTAATATTCTGAACCTCAGTATGTACGCTGGATATGACCCCGAGCAGAAACCTTCCCTTATACCGAAGGTTTCCGAAGAGGAGGCCAGGAAGATTGCCGAAGAATTTGCCAGAAAGCACCAGCCCGATGAATTTGCCCAGACCGTATATCGGGAGCGCCAGGAACCTGTATATAAACCCGTGAAGACGGTCCGCTACCAGCAGGATTATTATTTCAATTTCGTAAGGGTCATCAAGAATATACCTGTAGAGGGCGACGGGTTTAATATCAATGTTGACGCCGGCACCGGCGAGGTACGCAGCTACAGCTTCAACTGGTCCTATGAAGAGATGCCGTCGGCCGAAAAGATTATTTCCCTGAAAGATGCCGAAAAGATATTTAAAGAAAAAGTGGGATTGAAGCTGGCCTACCAGAGATATTTTGACTATATGACCAAAAAAGACGATGTAAAGCTGGTTTATACAATAGATGGCCCTTACAGGGTGCTCATCGATGCTATTACAGGTGAATTTTTAAATGATGCCAATTACGATTATCCGTATTACGACGGCTACGGTGGCGGCGGGGAGGCTCAGAAGGCGATGAATGCTGAGCTCACACCGCAGGAGTTAAAGGAGGTGGAAGCCACCAGGAACTGCATTACCAAGGAAGCTGCGTTGAAGGTGGTGCAAAAGTATCTAACCATCCCCGAGGGTTATGAGCAGAGTTACGCCAACCTGTATGAGGATTATGACAACCCCCAGCAAAGAGTATGGAACATAAGCTGGAGCAAAAAGACAGATACCCCAGGCGATTACGGGTCCATAAACGCCCGGGTAAATGCGGTAACCTCGGAATTGCTCAGCTTCAATATCTGGGATGACAGCCGCTACAACAGGGATTTCACCCAGAAGTACGACAGAGCGGCAGCCCAAAAGATTGCGGAAGATTTCCTGAAGAAGCTCCAGCCGGAAAAAGCCGGCAGCGTGAAGCTGGAGGAGATAAAGGGTGAAATCAAGTACCCCGAAAAAATCCGGGACCATTATTTCAACTTTACCAGGCTGGTGAATGGTATACCGTATCTGGCCAACGGATTTTCCATCACCGTGGACTCCTCCACCGGCAAGGTCCTGGGGTATAACATGAGGTGGCAGGATAGGGAATTCCCCAAGGTCGACGGGGTGCTGTCAAGGGATGAGGCCGAGGCTCGCTTCCTGAAAGACATAGGCCTTGAGCTTTCCTATACCAGAGTATACCGGCCGCAGCAGGAAGAAAGCAAGTTCTATCTGGTTTATAAGCTCAAACCTTCAAGCTCCTACACCTTTGATGCTTTTGACTTCAAACCTCTGGACTATCGGGGTAAGCCCATAGAAAAGCAGCCCGAGACGGCCTTCACCGATATCAAGGGACACTGGGCGGAAAAGGATATACAGCTTCTGGTGGATATGGGAGTAATCGAGTCAAAGGAAGATAAGTTCCGCCCCGATGAGAATATAAATCAGGGCGATTTCATAAAGCTTTTGATGATAGCCACAGGCCGCGGCCCGATAAATGATGAGGTGGCTTTGAAATATGGTATAGAGGCCGGCAAAGATTCCGGGGATGACATACAGAAATATATCGATGCGGCCATCAAGGCGGGCATTGTGAAGCAGGGTGAAGTTGATGCTCAAAAGCCCCTGCCCAGGGAAAAAATGGCGGCCTTTCTGGTGAGGTCTCTGGGATTTGAGAAAGTGGCATCCATCACCGGCATTTACACTGTTCCCGCAAAGGATGCCGCCGGCATATCCCCAGCCTATAAGGGCCATGCGGCCGTAGCCATGGGTCTTTCGCTTATCACCGGCATCGACGGCAGGTTTGAGCCCCGGGGCAGCGTCACCCGCGCCCAGGCGGCGGTAGTGCTGGTGAGGATGCTGAAGCTGCAGGCAGAAAAGTAGAACAATGCGCTAAAATACACGGGAAACGCGAGGCCTGGCCCGGCGTTTCCCCGTTTTTATTTCTTGATTATTACTCCCTTCATGTGATCCCCATCCAGAAATACATCGAACTTGCCTTCATAGACCCATACGGCTTTATGGCCGGTGGCCTTTCTGGGAGCGTTTTTGAACCAGTCAAAATTTATGATGTTGGTCTCAAGGTTATCGAAGACCGGCATGTATAGGATGCCGTCCACGTCCAGGTCCGCAAAAAAGTGGGTGCCGTAGGAGAGCTCCGGGGTGAAGTTTTTGCGCTGGATGCCCACTTCCACCAGCATGCCGCAGTTGGCAATCTCGTTGTATCCCACCGGAACTCCCAGGGCCGGGTTGCTGGAGCCCCATCGGCCAGGGCCTACCAGTATGTATTTTTCCCCTGCCAGAACATCGTTTACCTTTCCCACTTCTCTGGCGATGGCGTATTTGTCGGGGCTTGCGTAAAACTCGTCATGGTCCACATACACCAGGTATTTTATACCTCTCAGCATACCGTTGGTGAGCATGTGGTCACCCGAAAGGATGATATCCTCGGTCTTTATGTCATCGGGTATCTTTATTTTTCTGTATTCCTCCCAGCTTGACAGGGGCCGCACCTGAAGCAGCGCAAACCTTGGGTCTTCAGGCTCGTAGGCCCATTCCACATCCACCGCTATGCCCATGGCATCTTCCAGCACTTCAAAGAGATATTTCATGAGCTTGAAAAACCGCGGCCTATATGACGGAAATCTGTCAAATGTGAATATGAGCTTTTCTCCCGGGCCGGGTTCGGGGAACACAGGTGAAAGGTCTTTTATCATATTTTCTGCTGACGAATATAGGGATGCAAGACGGAAGAAATTTTCATGGTATTTTATGATATCCAGCCTGTCATTTATGTTGTAGGATTCCAGCTGCCCCGTTTCCATGTTGAGCATGTCAAAGGTCTCCTGGGAATACTTGGCGATCTCCTGGGCATTATTGCCTTCGGGCCTCAAGTTTAGATTTGTGAGGGAGAAGGTCCTGGCATAGCCTCTGGAAGTGCTCTTGGTGCCGAGGCCGAAGACCACCCGGACTACGCCGTCTTCTTTTCTTATCCTCTCGGTGAAACGGCGGTAGTTTTCGGAAAATCCCACTCCCGCCACTTCGGGGTAAAAACCGCTGCCCCGCCTTTTTCCGAAAAGCTCCTGGATAATCACCGCCATTCTTTCTTCGGAAAGGGCGTGCTTTCTCCTGTATACTACGGCGTTTTTGCCGTAGGTGCTGGCATATATTTGCTTTATAGCTGAGATGAGCTGGGAGAGCCTTTCTTCCATAGTGCCGGTGTTGGGTATAAAGGTGGTGAAGTATTTTCCGGCAAAGGAGAAACGCACGCTGTCTTCCAGCATGGAAGAGGACCTTATGGCCAGGGGACATGTAAGTTCACGGAGGACAGTTTCAAACTGCTCCTGGGCCTCCTCGGAAAATTCCCCGTCGAAGATGGCCTGACGGATTCTATCAATATCATTGGGAGATTCTTCGATTATGAGGTCTATCTCATTTTGCGCAAGATAATCGTCATACATACTGGAGGCGATGAAATAACTCTCGGGAATGACCACATTTTTTAGAATCTCATCATCTTTTTGTTTTAGTATCATGCTGGAGTAGAGCAATCCTTTAGCCTTTCCGCCTATGCTTCCGCTACCGATGGTCCTTTTCCGGAATTCCGGGAATTTCAGGGGGTCAAAGGCTATGTATTCCTTGATTTTATCGTTCCACTCGGCCAAGAGTACCACCTTCGCTTATGTTATTTGGGAGGCGTGAAGTCATAAGTGTGGTTTAGCCGCTACGCCTCCTCTGATAAATGATGGATAGTCATATAATATTATATCACCATAAATTAAAATTTAAATTAACTTGATAGATTTTTTCATCAGCAGGTAATCAACTTTCAACGAAGTATGTGACGGCTGCCGTCAGGAGTACTTTTTGCACCGCAATTAACTTTTTAAATATAAAAAACTTGTATATTTTAAAATCAACAGGGGCAATATAAATAACGAGGGTTCGCAGTGGCCGAGCCAAGACTGCCGGAGGATCCTTCATCCGGGTTTTCCGGCAGTCGGCCAAAGGTCGGTACCGGGTCTTGAGGCTCGGTACCGGCCGGCGGGCAGAGTGCTATGCGTCTTGTAAGGCTTCGTGGCAGCCCGAACTGTTGTCACGGGGTCAAAAAAGAGGCGTAGCATTCGAGCTAAGATCATCCTGGGTTCCGCAGATTTTACAATATGGAGTATTTTTATAATACTTATATTGTAATAATTGGAGGTCTGCGGCAGTCGAGAGATTGCCGCAGGTTTCTAAGGTACTCAGGATGGTCGAGCACAGGTTGCTGTGAGTTCCGTAATGGTCTATTGCAGCCGAAAGGTTGCAGTGGGCTATGCAGGGATTCATGGCAGCTGCAGCGCAGGTCACTGCGGGCTCTTTTTTTATAAAAAAGCCGGGGATTACCCCCGGTGGAATTGTCTGAATGTTGAATAAGTGAATAAGTGAGTGCCTGGCACCTACACTACTGACGGTTCGAATATGAGTTCTCCTCTCTTGAATCTTCCCACATCCAGCTTGTCGATGGGCAGGGTGGTGGGGAGGCCCAGGATGTATTCGGCCATGAGCTGTCCGGTGATGGGGCCGAACATGAAGCCGTGGCCGGAAAATCCGGTGGCAAGGTAAACTCCTTCCACTTCTTCGGCCTTGCCCAGGATGGGCTGGGCATCCGGAGACATCTCGTAAAGGCCTGCCCACTGGCGCACTACGCGCACATTTTTCATGTAGGGCAGATAGCGAGTGGCCTTCCTGCACATGGTCTCCACGAAATCCCAGGTGGATGAAATGTTATAAGTCTCATGCTCCGCCGGGCCGAAGCCCATGATGAATTCTCCTCCGGGCTCCTGCTGCAGGTAGATATTTCCGGCAAAGGACATGAGCATGGGGCCCAGGATGGGATTTACGGGTTCGGTCACCAGAATCTGGTGGCGCTCGGGCCTTACCGGCACGTCACAGCCCGCCAGTTCGCCCACGTGTTTGGACCAGGCTCCGGCGGCTATGACTATCTTGTCGGTGGAGATATAGCCTTTATTTGTCTGAACACCTTTTACCCGGCCTTCCACTACATCAATGCCGGTAGCTTCGGTATAGGTGTATATTTCTGCTCCATGCCTTCTGGCGGCTTCGGCGTAGGCCTGCATGGTCTTAAAGGGATTGGCGTGGCCGTCTTTATGGCAGAAGGTGCAGGCCAGGATTCCTTCTATGTTTAGTTCAGGAACGATGTCCAGAGCTTCCCGGGGGGTCAACATCACCGAGGGTATCCCCATGCTGTGTTGAAGCTCGATGTTTTTCTTGAACTGTTCCACTTCTTTTTCGGTGATGGCCATCATCAGGTATCCGCCCTGCTTGAATTCGATATCATCCTCAAAGTCCAGGATTTCATTGAGGTTCTCGAATATCTCGCAGGTGGCTTTGCCGAGGGCGCAGTTCATCTCGGTACCCCACTGTTGCCTTACTCCCGCCCCGCAGCGCCCGGTGGAGCCGCTGAACAGGTAACTTTTTTCAAGGACTACGACATCTCTCATGCCCATGGATGCCAGATTAAAGGCTATCGACAGGCCGGAGATCCCGCCGCCTATTATAACCACCTCAGCTGTTTTCTTCATCTTCTATCCCTCCCAGTATCACCGACATTTTTACATTTTTCACCGGGGGCCGGAAAGTGGTTACCTTTATATCATTGGGATGAGTGTTGGTGGCTTTTGCCAGCTCCGCCAGCAGCAGAGTCCTGCATGTGCGGCCCTGGCACTGCCCCATGCCGCACCGGGTGATGCGTTTAATCTCATCCATGGAGGTATAACCTTTCTCAATGACGGCTTCGATATCTTCCAGGGTCACATCCTCACAACGGCATATTATAGTTTTGCTTTTCGTCATCTCACATCGCCCCCTACCTTTATGTTCCTTACAACCATTGAAAGCTCTTTCGGAACTGCCACGGTGATGACCGGGGTCCTGTCTTCATATTTTCCGTTTCTAACTTTCAACACTTTGCCTTTGCCTACTTTTTTTCCGCTGCGATCTAATAAATCCACTTCTTCCCCCTCATGGGGAAGTGGCAAAAACTCGAATGGAAGCGAAACGGTGGCCTGAGTTTCGGAATAGGTCTCGTCTATGACAAATATGGCAAGACCCGGGCACTTGCTTATACACAGGCCGCATCCATTGCAGTTGTCGAAATTCACGGACGGGAGGTCATTGATATCCTCAAATTTTTGAATGGCTCCATGTTTGCAGGCTGTATAGCAGGGGTTACACGGTATCTTCTGAAAACACTCTATCATCACCACCGGGCCCTTTCTCCGCCTCTCTTCCGGCGGAATTCTTGTGGCCAGGTCTTCGGTGGTGGGAATTCCTTTTGTGCAGAGCATTCTTTTTCCCTCCTTGATACTAATTATGATACTAATTGAGCCAGACCCTGTCTAATCTTTTCACCCACAGGACCCGAGCGCAGGCTTTCAAGCTGTTCCAGGGCTTCCCGCCTTTTTTCATTAAATGTGCCGTTGTCGTATCCCAGGCTCTTGGCGGCATTGAGGCCTGCCAGTCTGCCTTCTATCATGGCGCTGCTGGCCTCTTCTACGCCAGCCACATCGCCGGCCACATACACACCGGGTACGGTGGTTTCCATGTTTTCATTTCTGAGGGCTACGTGTCCTCCCAGCTGCGGTACATATTTCATCTTACATCCCGCCTGCCACAATATCTCCGCCAGCGGGGAAAGCCCCACGGAAATGCATATTACATCTACTTTTAACACCTTTTCGGTCCCCGGTATGGGCTGCCATTTGTTATCTACCTGCCAGATAACGGCTCTTTCCAGGGCTCCGGTAAGTTCATTGGCATAGGCTGCCTTTACGGTATAGGACGTCATGATGGGCACTCCCAGGCGGGCCACTTTGGAGGCATGGACCCAGTATCCTCCGATGTTGGGAGCGGCATCGATGATGGCCTTTACATTGACTCCCGCCTGCATGAGCTGGTAGCTCACTATTAGGCCGATGTTTCCGGCCCCCACCATGAGAACATTGTCCCCGGGAACCACACCGTGCTCGTTCATAAGGGTCTGTACCGCTCCGGCGCCGTATATGCCGGGCAAGTCGTTATTTTCAAAGGGCAGGAATTTCTCCGAGGCGCCGGTGGCCACTATCACTTTTTCGGGTTTTATTTTCACAAAGGTCTTTTCCTCAACTTCTACGCCCAGAACTCCGTCATCGGGGTAATACCCTATGACCGTGGAATCCAGCATGGTTTCAATCCTGGGGTTTTTGAGCACTTCGGCGGAGAGGATTTTTCCTATGTCTATACCTCTTATGGAAGCATATTCCTTTTCTGAACCGAAGAACATATGGGTCTGTTTCACCAGCTGGCCGCCCAGCCTGGAATTCCTGTCAATGAGGGTTACCCTGGCGCCCATTTCGGCAGCGGCCAGAGAAGCCATAAGCCCTGCAGGCCCTCCCCCAATAACCGCTATCTCGGTTTTCTTCATTTGATATCACCTCTTCCCTTTTGTGTTTCCACAACCATGCCTTCCCGGAGTTTTTCGGTGCAGACCCTGACATTGGGCTCACCGTTTACCGTCATAAGACAGGATGAGCAGTTCCCAATGGCGCAGTAAAATCCCCTGGCTCTATGAAGGTGTTTGCTGTAGCTTAAAACCCTCACGCCGTTGTCGTGGAGGGCTGCAGCTATGGGTTCTCCTTCGTATCCTTTCATTTTCTTGCCATCGAAAGTAAATTCTACTTCCCGGCCCCTTTCAAAAGAAAGAATGGGGTGTTTTACTATTCGCATTTTTGTCCCTCCTTTGTAATTTCAAGAAATATACAATAGTGAGATATTTGGAAATATATCACTCCCTTCCTGAAGTTTATAAATAATACATCCCCCCTTCACTGGAATATTCCTCCTCAGTATTGGTCAGATTGTGAATATTGTCACTTTTTATAAGAGCGGCTTTGCCGCAGCTTGATTCCGAGTTCATTACTGCATCAGCTTTTTCTTCAGGATATCCCGGCGCAGGCTTTCCATGTGCAGCGACATTTTATAGGCCGCATCGTCGCCGTTTCTCCCCACTATGGCTCTTACTATGTCACTGTGCTGCTCGCACAGCACGATCCAGTCGTCATAATCCAGGATGGCTTTTTCCCGCAAGTCCTTTGTGAGGCTGAGCATTAAACTCACCATTTCCCTGAGCATGAAGTTGTGGGCCATCTCCGCCAGCGCCATGTGAAATGCCAGGTCCCGGTCCTTTTCCCTGTATTCCACGAGATTTTTCCTGTTCCCGTGGAATTCCTCATTAAGTGCCAGGAGATTTTCTATCTCCTGGTCGGTAGCCCTTTCCGCAGCAAGCCTGGCTACCTTAACCTCCACGATTTCCCTGGCTTCCACTACATCCACCAGGGCGAACCTTTCCAGGGCCATTGATGTGCTTCCATTAAGCTGAAAACCGCTGACCTTTCTCAGGTACCGTCCGCCGCCTGGCTTGCTCTCTACAAGGCCGCGGGATTCCAGCACTCTGAAGGCTTCCCGGAGAACCGCCCTGCTCACCCCGAGTTTTTCCATGAGCTCCCTTTCCGAAGGAAACTTGTCTCCGGGCTGTATTTCCCCACGGTCTACCATCTGTTTGATCTGCTCGATGATAGTCTCATAAAGCCTGACATTCTTTACTTTCTGGAAATCCATTCTTATGGCCTCCATATCCGGGCTACTGAGTAACCCACTTTTATATATATTTCGATATTTTTTTCGGAATTCCTTTTAATCTATAAACTTTTATTTAAATTTTTTTATGATTTTTGGCCTCCGGCAGCGGACTTTGTTTCCAAACGACTCAGCCTTGTTTTATATTGTTGGCTGTGCTAACATATACATATAGTCTTGTGGAACGGGTGATGCTATATGGCTATACTTTCTGTATCAAACCTTGGAAAAAGCTTTGGAACGGATACAATACTCCAGAATGTGAGTTTTTTAATAGAGGAAAGGGATAAAATAGGGCTGGTAGGTTTGAACGGGGCCGGCAAGTCCACCCTCCTGAAGATTCTCGCAGGCAGAATGCCTTATGACACCGGCACCATATCGGTTTCCAAAGGAACTACTATAGGTTACATGGCCCAGGATATAAGGTCCGAGGGTTTCGAGACCGTGGGCGATGCGCTGGAATCCGTATTTGAGACACTGTGGGAACAGGAGAGGCAGCTTCGGGACCTGGAAAAGCAGATGTCTCTGCCGGAGGTCTACAGCGACGAAGATGCCCTTCACCGCCTCATGGAAAGGTATTCGGCCCTGTCGGAAGCCTTTAAAAGCAGCGGAGGCTATGAGATCGAAAGCCGCATCCGCGGGGTGTTAAAAGGCCTAGGGTTCGAAGACCCTGCCACCCCTCTTGACACCTTAAGCGGCGGCCAGAAGACCCGCCTGGCCCTGGGGCGGCTGCTACTGGAATCCCCGCAGCTCCTGTTGCTGGATGAACCTACCAACTATCTTGATATGGAATCCCTGCAGTGGCTGGAAGGATTTTTAAAGGACTATCCCGGGGCGGTGCTGGTGGTGTCCCATGACAGGTATTTTCTGGACCGGATGGCCACAAGAATCTTTGAGCTGGAAAACTGCCGCCTGACCGTATATTCCGGAAATTATTCCGAATTTATAAAGAAGAAGGAGACAAATCTCGCCATAGAACAGAAGCATGAAATTCTCAGGCAAAAAGAAGCCGAACGTCTGAAAAAGAGCATCCAGAACTTCATATCCCACAGGAATTTTGTTCAGGCCGAGACCCGCCGCAGGATGCTGGAGGACCTTCTGCCAAAATCCACATCTGAAAAGGCCGGTAAGGATCTCTTTAAGGTCAGGTTCAATATGCGGCAAACTAGCGGCAGAGAGGTGCTTACGATCTGCGACCTGGAATTTTCATACGGCAACAAGCTCATCCTGAGTTCCGTGAACCTCCGGGTGTTCCGCGGAGAGCGCATCGGAATCATCGGGCCCAACGGCATAGGAAAATCCACCCTGCTGAAAATTCTGGCGGGAGAACTGGAGCCTGATGATGGAAGCGTGTATTTTGGCCACAAGGTGCAGCCGGTATTTTTTGCCCAGGAGCAGGAAGACCTTTCTCCGGATTCCACGGTGCTTTCGGAGGTATGGAGTGCGGCACCGGGGCTTTCAATGACCCAGGTACGCTCTTTTCTTGGAAGTATGCTGTTTTCCGGCGAGGATGTAGAAAAGCCCATAGGGGTGTTGAGCGGTGGGGAAAAGAGCAGGGTGGCTCTGGCAAAGGCCATCCTGCAGGGAGCTAATTTACTTTTGCTGGATGAACCTACAAATCATCTGGACATAATATCAAAGGAAAAACTTGAACAGGCCCTCCTGGAATTTGACGGCACCATCATAGCCGTTTCCCATGATAGATATTTTCTTTCCAAAATAGCCACCCGCATATGGGAATTCACCTCCAGCGGCATCCGGGATTTTGACGGGGATTTCAATTATTACCTGGAGAAGAAACGGGAAACAGAAAAACCTGAAGAACCACAGTTTGTAGGAAACAAGACCCAGCAGCGAAAGGCCAGGATGCAGGAGAAGAAAAGGCGGGAGGAACAGAGGCAGGAAGAGATGAGGTTAAAACAGATAGAGCAGGATATACAGGCCCTGGAAAGGGAGATGGAGGAGCTGGAGCACCTGCTCTGCCTGCCGGAAGTTTACGGCAATCCCGAAAGGGCAAGAGAGGTAAATGCCCGCTACAGGGCTGTGATGGCTGAGCTAGAAGAGCTTTACGAGAATCTGGGGTAGGTGAGTCAGGGGAAAGTGAGTCAGGGGACGGTTCTCTGACTCATCCCCTGACTCACTGAACCAAACTGAAATAAGGAGCGGAATCGGATTGGCTGAAGATTTTTTGACACTGGGCATAGAAACATCATGCGACGAGACTTCGGCGGCGGTAGTAAGGGGCGGCCGAAAGGTGCTCTCCAATGCTATTTTTTCCCAGATAAAGTGGCATGAAAAATTCGGCGGGGTGGTGCCCGAGATAGCGTCCCGAAAACATCTGGAAGCCATATGCCATGTGGTTCAGAAGGCTCTGGAAGATGCCGGGGTAGGATTTCGAGACCTGGACCTGGTGGCGGTGACCTGCGGTCCGGGACTGGTGGGAGCTCTGCTGGTGGGAGTATCATACGCGAAGGGATTGTCTTACACCTTAAAAAAGCCCATCATTGGGATAAATCACATCGAGGGACATATCTTTGCCAACTTTCTGGAAAGCGATCTGGAGCCGCCATTTCTCTGCCTGGTGGTTTCGGGAGGACACTCCCATATTGTATATGTCAGGGATTACGGTAAATATGAAGTTATGGGGAGGACGGTGGATGACGCCGCCGGGGAGGCTTTTGACAAGACAGCCCGGGCCCTGGGGCTGGGGTATCCCGGGGGGCCGCTTATCGACAGAGCCGCAAGATGCGGCAATGAAAACGCCATTTCCTTCCCGGTGGCCCATGTCAGGGGAGAGGACCTCAGTTTCAGTTTCAGCGGTATAAAATCGGCGGTGCTCAATTACCTGAACCAGAGAAGACAGAAGAATCTTCAGGTGGTGGTGGAAGATGTGGCGGCCAGCTTTCAAAAGGCTGTGGTGGATGCGCTGGTGGAAAACACCCTTAAGGCTGCCCACATAAAAAAGGTAGAGACCATCGCTCTGGCGGGAGGAGTGGCGGCCAACAGCAAACTGAGGGAAGAGCTGGTGAAACGAGCGGGAAAGGACTTTAAAGTCCATTTTCCTCCCATGGTGATGTGCACCGACAATGCCGCCATGATAGCCTGTGCGGGTTACTATAGGTATAAAGACGGGTTTCGATCGGACATGGCCCTAAATGCTCATGCGACCTTGAACCTATTTTAAACTTGTGGATAAGTGGATTTTTCTTCTGGGGATATTGTGGAAAACTTACGGACAAAGTATTATTTTTGAGGGTTTTCTGTGGATAAGTCTGTGGATATGTGGATAAATACTTATTTTCCCATAAAAGGAGCAATAAACAAAAATCCCTGTTTTCCGAAAAACAGGGTCAGATTAAATCCAGCCACATGATTACCGCGTCTTCTTTGTTGTCAATATAGTATCCCCGGCGGATGCCGCGGGGTTCAAAACCGAGCTTTGAATACAGGTTTTGAGCCACATAGTTGCTTTTCCTAACTTCCAGGGTCATCTTGTCGGCGCCGTGTTTTTTTGCAATGGCCATAAGGCTCCTCATGATAAGTTCTCCGATACCTTCACCACGGTATTCGGGCAATACGCCCACATTGGTCACATGGGCTTCATTGAGCACTATCCACATGCCTCCGTAACCCACGGTTTTTCCATCGACTTTTGCAACGATATAGTGGGAAAACTGGTTGTCTTTCAGTTCACAGGTAAAGGCATACCGGGACCAGGGAGTGGTGAAGCACCGCTGTTCTATTTCCATCACATCGTCCAGGTCTTTCATCTTCATTATTTCAATTGTCACATCTTCCGGTGCGCGCTCTTCCATGTTTTTCCTCCCATTTTTCTTCCGCGTGGGACCTTCTTATATAAAATGGTTTTATGGTATAACACGTGTCAAACCTGCCCTGGGCGTATTCGTTGAGGGCAACGGCTGCTACGGATGAGGCCCGGGGCATGGCAAAGGCGGGATGGGCTATGGCTATGCGGTCTTGAATTGCCGGCTCTTTTTGCTCCTTTTCATTTAACGCTTTTGTCAATACCGGCACTCCATCACCCAAAATCACAACTCTTTTTGCAAGTGTTAAAAGCCTTTCCACCAGGTCTGCGGCTTTTACAACTTCATATTCCCACAACCTCTGTAGCCTGCCGTCTTCCCAGCAGTAAATGGATTCGTATACTTCCTGCCTCTGGGCATCTACCACCGGACAGATAAAAGAACTTTCTCCCATTAAATTATATGCGAGACCATCCAGGGTATTGACGCCTACCATAGGCTTTCCCAGAGCGTGAGCAATGCCTTCAGCGCATGCCATGCCTATGCGGATGCCGGTAAAGGAGCCGGGGCCTCTGGCGACCGCTACCGCGTCCAGGTCTTCAAGGGATATGCCGGAGTCCTGCAGCACCCTGTCCACCACCTGCATCATTTTTTCGGAGTGGTTTTTTTTGTTGTTTACGATGTATTCTGCCAGC
The DNA here is from genome assembly GCF_003691585.1 of Biomaibacter acetigenes. GTDB lineage: Bacteria > Bacillota > Thermosediminibacteria > Thermosediminibacterales > Tepidanaerobacteraceae > Biomaibacter > Biomaibacter acetigenes. Next base: position 2,659,831 of record NZ_CP033169.1, read on the forward strand.
AGCTTTTCCGGGCTTATTACGGCAGCAGTGGCCACCATGGATGAAGTGTCTATCCCGAGAATATACATCAAAGATTCAACTCCTGAAGTATGTTGTCATAGTGCGAAGTTTGCGATTGAAATTCTATGGTGCGGCGGTTTTCATCCAGCACAGTAAAATATATCCATAAAACATCCCCGGGGAGCAGTTCCTCCACCCGATCGGCCCATTCCAGCACCACCACAAAGTCCTCCATGTAATCGTAAAATCCCGCATTTTCCAGTTCCTCGGGCGTTTTCAGACGGTAGGCGTCCATATGGGCCAGGGGTACCGGGGCTTCGTATTGATTGATAATCGTAAATGTGGGACTGGTGATATCTTCGTGAATCCCCAGCCCCCGGGCTATTCCCCTGGTGAAGGCGGTCTTGCCGGCCCCCAGGTCGCCTGCCAGGGCAAGGAAATCCCCAGCTTTCAGGAGTTTCCCCAGTGCCTCCCCGAGCTTTTCCGTTTGATTCTGGTTTAAGGTTTCAAAAATCTTTTTCATGGCCATCCCCGAAGGTAAAAAATATTATTTGCGCCCATGTGTATATGTCTTATTTTAATATATTGTATTATATCCTTTGATAAAATACAAGGCAGGATTTTGCATTTAAAAAGGTAGCGTTGTAAATCAACGCTACCCATATTATTTTACCGGTGAAGCAGCGGGGACAGTCTCTTGTAAATCAGCGCGGTCACTATGGTAAGGATGATGCCCTTGATTATGTTGAAGGGCAATATACTGTATACCACCAGGGTCCTGAGGTCGACTATATGCGGATTTACTTTGGAGCCCATGGCCACCACCGCCTGGGTAGGGAAGTTCAGGAGTTTCTGGTACAGCGGCACGATAACATAGTAGTTGGCTATGGACATACCCACTGCCATTATGACGGTTCCTACTAAAAGACCTATTATGGCGGTCTTTTTGCTCTTGTTCGTGGAGTAAATCCACGCTGCGGGCGCTACCAGTAGAATGCCTGTTAAAAGGTTGGCCCCTTCTCCAATAAAGGCGGTTTCGCTTTTAAAAAGGTGCAGAAAGTTCTTTATAACTTCCACCATGATGCCCGCCCAGGGCCCCATGGCGAAACCTGCCAGCAATGCGGGCACATCGCTGAAGTCGATCTTCAAAAAAGCGGCAAACATTGGTAGAGGAAATTCCACAAACATGATTATAAAGGCCAGGACTCCCAGAACCGCCGTCTTTGTAAGGTTTTTGGTTTGAAGCATCTCCCTTCTCAGGGTTTTTTGATTTACTGCTGTCATAAATAATGCCTCCTTATATGATATGATAAAATAGCCTTTAATCAGAGTGAGTCAAAGAACCGTCCCCTGACTCATTCGGATGAAAATTAAAGCCCCGGAGAAAACTCCAGGGCAATAAAATCAACAATAATACACCTTCTTTCATCCAGACTTTACTGTCGGCTCCGGCTTATACCGGATCGGCTCCCTGAGGGAGTTCGCGGGCTCGCCTTTTGGCTTACCGCCGGTCGGGAATTTCACCCTGCCCTGAAGGTTTTAAAAATGGATTATGTATTCACTTAAGTTAATATTACCACAGATTGCTCGTACAGGCAATAGTTTTTACTGATTTATGTTTTTTACTGGTATAAAGGAGTGCATCGTTTTCTTAAATATGGCAAATTATTGCCTCTTATAAGCTATCTGTCCGTTTATCACTACGCAAGACGGCCTTGATTTGATATCCAGGGGATGGCCGTCCCAGATGACCACATCGGCATCTTTGCCTTTTTCCAGGCTTCCTACCCTGTCTGCTATACCTATTATTTCCGCGGCGTTGATAGTGAGAGCCTTTATTGCATCCTCTTCCTTCATGCCTTCCCTTACGGCCAGGGCTGCGCATACCGGCAGATACTGGATGGGTATTACCGGGTGATCGGTCATGATGGCCACTTTCACACCCTTGCTCGCCAGAATGCCGGGAGTGTTGAAACTTAGGTCTTTGAGCTCCACCTTGGAGCGGGAGGTGAGGGAAGGCCCTACCACTGCCGGAACACCGGCTTCGGCTAGTTCGTCGGCTATGAGATGGCCTTCGGTGCAGTGTTCTATGACAATATCCACATCGAACTCCCGGGCTATGCGGATGGCGGTAAGTATATCATCGGCCCGGTGGGCGTGGGCCCGCAGGGGCAGCCTTTTGTCCAGCACATCGCATAAAACTTCCATTTTGAGGTCTCTTTCCACTACTTTGTCGGGGTCTTTGCCGTCTTTTTCCACTTTCTTCTTGTAGTTTAAAGCCTTTACCAGAGTTTCCCTGAGGAGGGCGGCGGTCCCCATCCTGGTGGATGGCATTTTTTTCTGTTCTCCGTAAACCCTCTTTGGATTTTCCCCGAAGGCTATTTTTAGGCCTGCCGGGGCCTTCACCACCATACGGTCAATTACCTTTCCATAGGTTTTGAGGGCGACGGATTGGCCGCCTATGACATTGGCGCTGCCTGGACCTGTAAACACACAGGTAATGCCGCCTTTTACGGCATCTTCGAAGGCTTTGTCGGCGGGATTTACAGCATCCAGGGCCCGAAGCTGAGGAGTGACGGGATCGGTCCACTCATTGCCATCCTCCCCTATTTCCCCCACCGCCTCTTCGAAGATTCCCACATGGCTGTGTGCGTCAATGAAGCCCGGGAAGACATATTTGCCAGCGGCATCGATAATCTCGGCACCTTCAGGTGCCTTTATGTTTTCACCTATTTCCTTTATCTTACCGTCTTCAATGATTATGGTCCCTTTTTCCAGGATATTTCCCGACATGGTATATACTTTTCCGTCTTTTATAGCAATCATCAGGTTACTCTCCTTTATTATATTTATCTTATGCCGGAGGTCAGCACCAGCATGGCTCTAAATACCCTATAGGCGTCCATGTAGTCCTTTGCGGTGTAGATGACGGTGCGGCCGTCTTTTTTGATGGTACCCGGGATGAGGAGAGCCATGTCGGCCATGCCGGAGATGGAAAGGCTTACTTCCAGTTCCACGGATCCTTTTTCCACCGTGGGTTCAAAGGTTTTTATGTTTTTCATGGCTTCGGCCATCCCTGCCCGGAGTCGTTCTTTAACCACATCAAAGGGGTGTATCATGGCTGCGTTGCGGCCCACGGCCTCCTTCACCACTACGCCCACGGGATTATTGAGTTCTTGCTTTGCACAGGCCACGGCATTCTGGTCTCCGGATAAAAAGGCGACCGGCACCCCAAAATATCCGGCCAGTCTGCCGTTGAGCCCAGCCTCGCTCATGGGCTTGCCGTTGATTTTTGCGCTTATGACCCTGAAGGCATATGTATGGTCCACCACGGCCTGAGCTGTGCCGGCTCTGGCATGGTAACCCACAAAAAATACTGCGTCGAAACTTTCATCGATGCCCTGCATCATGCTCAAGGGCTTGGGGCTGCCGCTGATGAGGGCGGCTTTGGGATTTAACTCCTCTATAAGGATATTGTCCATGTTATCATGAGAATCATTGACCACGATTTCCGTGGCCCCGTATTCCAGGGCAGCTTCAACCACCGTATTGACCTCTCTTGTCATCATACGCCGGGCTCTTTCGTAATCCCTGGCGCCGGGATCTATCTGCTCCATGGAAACAATCCCGGAAATGCCTTCCATGTCTGCTGATATAAAGATTTTCAAAAATAAAACCTCCTCCGTTGATTTGGTGAGTCAGGGGACGTTCTCTGACTCACTGACTCGCCCTTATAAAATGCTCGAAGAGTTTGAACTGCAAAGGGTCTTTGTGCCACATTTCTTCGGGATGCCACTGGACTCCCATACAAAAAAAATCCCTGCGCTTCGCTTCAATGGCCTCAACGACACCATCCCGGGCCACGGCAGTGACCTTGAAGTCCGGAGCGATGTCTTTTACCGACTGGTGGTGGAAGCTGTTTACCCGGATGTGATTCTGGCCGAATATCGCAAAAAGCTCAGAGTCCTCGCATATGATTTCAACTTCATGGCTGGCATGCCAGCGGGGGGCGTCCTGCCGGTGTTTTAAAGATTTTTTTATCTGAGATGGGATATCCTGGTATATGCTGCCCCCCAGGGCGATATTTAAAAGCTGGATACCGCGGCATATGCCCAGCATGGGTTTTGCCCGCCGCATACATTCCCGGGCAAGAAACACCTCGGCCTCATCCCTTTCAGGACAAATGTCTTCTGTATGAGGGTGGGGTTCTTCATGAAAATAAGAAGGGTCTACGTCGGGTCCGCCGGAAAAGATAATGCCGTCCAGGTGCTCCAGGAGTCTCAAGAGGATTTTTGTATCATCCAGGGGTAAGATGGGTACCGGAACGCCTCCGGCCTGTTGTACTGCCCGAAAATACCCCCGGTTCAGGGATGCTTTTTTCTTTTCATTATCATAAGAAGTTGTTATTCCTATGAGCGGGTACATCTATTAAGCCTCCATCGTCATCAATATGGGTCTTATCGTAAGGAATTCGGCTCTGCTGAATTCCGACTTAATAGAACATCGAACCTCTAACTTCGAATTTCGAACTAAGGTAGGACTTTCGCCGCAACTTTGGCCACTCTTGGGTCAAACTGACTGCCGGAGTTTTTTATAAGTATGTCCCTGGCTTCGGTAGTACTTCTCTGCCGCTGGTAAGGCCTCAAGGAAGTCATGGCATCGTATGCATCGGCTACCGCCATGATTCTGGCACCGAAGGGAATGCTTTCACCTGTCAGGCCGTCGGGGTATCCGGCTCCGTCATACCGCTCATGATGGCCACCAGCAATGACCACCAGGTCCTTTAAGGAGTTGACCATGCTCATGATTTCCATGGTGTACACGGGGTGTCTTTTCATGAGCTTGAATTCATCGATTGTGAGGCGGCCGGGTTTATCCAGGATACTTCGGGGAACGGCCACCTTCCCTGCATCATGCAGGTATCCGGCCACTTTGAGTCTTTCGGCTTGCCCCTCCGGCAAATCTAAGGCTTTCGCCAGGATATATGTATATTCCGCCACGCGCTCCGAGTGGCCCGCGGTATAGCTGTGCTTGGCGTCTATTACCTCTGCAAATACTTTTATGATTTCATCGGTTTCGGTCCTGCACGAGGTCATATCCATAAAGGGCAGATTTTGCAAAGTTTTCGGCACTATATCCGATATCTTTTTTTCATCCATGATTTCATTGAAAAAGTCATCTTCTTCAATAGTAGCTACCATCAGCTCGTATATGAGGTCAGAGAACTCCGTCCCCCTTCGGGCAGACAGCGAAGTCTTCATCCCGTTCAAACTGAGCGGGGGTTTAACTCTGGCAAGGATGTCAAAAGTGTCACAAATCCGGAGTATCTGCCCTCCCAGGTTTATGTCATTTCCGGCAAGTCCCCGGGGGTAACCGCTGCCATCCCACTGTTCATGGTGGTCCCGGATCATTTCTGCAGCCATAAAGAGAGGACCTATTTGCTTCACAATTTGTGCGCTCTTTCCGGGATGATGGAAGAGGATAGGATTCGTGAAATGTTCTTTTATGTTGGTATAGTGCACCACATGGTCCGGCAGGGATATGGCGCCGATATCGTGAAGGAGGCCAGCATAAAAGATCTGGGTCCTGTATTCGGGGAGTATTTTTTGGGCAAGTTTCTCGGCTAAAATCGCCACACGCCATGCATGAAACAGTTTCCTGTTTTCATCCAGGTCCATCATGAGAGACAGTGCTGTTATTAGCTCTGAAAAAAATTGAGTCTTAGATTCCATTTTATTCCTCCATGTATTTTGCAAAAAGCTGCAGTAAAAGACCAATTTATGCAGGTTTTTGCACCAATTTTTTCAAAAAATGGCATATATAAATATATATTCTAAATTAATTTGAGTAATCCTTCTTTTTTTTTTTTAAATTTATATAGATTATTGCATAAATGTATAAAAAATGAAACTTCGGTGTATACCCGAAGTTTTTATAGTTGCATTAAATCCTCATATGGGAAACGCTTACTCCGTCAATTGCCGTCAGTTCTCTTGAAAACTCCTCGGTTTCCTGGACCGATGTATTCATGTAGAGGGTTATGATCCCATCTTCTTTGGCCGGATCCGGCAGTCCCATCCGGCACAAAATCCTGTCGCCGTACCTTGTAAGCACTTCCTGGACCTTCGGGGCTATGTCTTTTCTGTGGTCCAGGCGCAAACCCATAATGGTAAGATGCTCCACTTTGTCACCTCCCCTATGTTTAAAATTCGGTAAGGCCAAGGCTTATTTTCAGGGCTTCATCCACTCTGACCATGATCTCCTGGTCGAGAAAAGTAATCTTTTCCTTGAGTCTCCTTTTATCTATTGTTCTCAATTGTTCCAGTAATATAACCGAATCTTTTTCAAGTCCGTAATCCTCGCGCTTTAGTTCCACATGGGTAGGAAGTTTGGCCTTGTCTATCTGAGATGTAATGGCAGCAATAATAACAGTGGGGCTGTATTTGTTCCCCACATCGTTTTGCACCACCAGGACCGGCCTTATTCCACCCTGCTCTGAACCTATCACAGGGTTCAGGTCAGCATAGTATACATCCCCTCGCCTTACAAGCACATTATTCACACTCCGAAAGTCTTGTTTCGTAAAGAACAAAATCCTTCAAGTCCTCGTATAATCCCATTTCGGACAATTTGACATTGAGCTCGGCCATTTGCATGTAACCGCTTTTTAGCTGTTCTCTCACTCTTATCTTTTCCCTTTCCCGGATATATAATCGCATGGCATCTCGGATAAATTCGCTGCGGTTTTTATTTTCCAGAGCCACGATACCGTCTACTTCTTCCAGCAAATTATTAGGCAGACTTACAATTATCCTTTTCAAGTCGGCCACACCGGCACCCCCTAACAAATTTCGGAAACGCACACACGTATATATTTTATTATATATAAGTCAATATAATTATGTCAATCAAACAAGAAAATTATACCTGTCCTGCCAAAAGATTTTTGACCTTAACAATCTTGCCATCCCTGATATATACTCTGGGAACGCGCCTGGATACGCCGCAGACCACTTCGTAGTTGATGGTGCCTATGATCCTTGCTATTTCATCGGTGGAAACTGTGGGGTCGCCCGAACCTCCGAAAAGCAGCACATCTTCCCCCGGTTCCACGGCACCCTGTATGTCGGTGACATCCACCATGCACTGGTCCATGCATACCCTTCCCACTACCGGAGCCCTTTGTCCTTTTATCATCACCGAAGCTCTGGATGAAAGCAGCCTGGAGTAGCCGTCGGCATATCCCACCGGTAATGTGGCGATGATGCTCTGTCTTCTGGTGATGAAGGTACCGCCGTAGCTGATGGCCCTTCCTGCTCCAAGTATCTTAACGTGGGAAACCCTGGTTTTGAGGGACATAACGGGCTTAAGGTCAATTCTACTCTTATCCACCTCATCTGAAGGGTAAAGACCGTAAAGGATTATCCCCGGACGCACCATGTCAAGATGGGTATGGGGCAGTTCCATAATGGCTGCGCTGTTGGCCGCGTGTTTTATAGGGATTTTATATCCATCTTTTTCCAGAGTTTCGACCACCGCCATGTATTTTTTGAACTGCTCCTCGGTGAAAGTCTTGTCCTTTTCATCGGCTTTGGAGAAGTGGGTAAACATGCCTTCCACTTCAAGGTTTTCCATGGAAAATAATTTTTTGATTTCGTCGATAGAAGAAGGTTCAGCCTGAAATCCTATGCGGCTCATGCCGGTATCCAGCTTGATGTGAATCTTTGCCTTTTTGTCCTGTTTTTGGCTTCCAGAGAAAGTTTTTGAGCCGATGATACATTATAAACGGTCTGGGTGATATCATGCTCTACTATTTTATCAAATTGTTCTTCAGGTGTAAAACCCAAAATAAGGATGGGAGCTTTTATGCCCTCTTTTCTTAGCTGCAGTGCTTCGTCCAGGAATGCCACGGCAAGGTAGGAAACTCCGCAGTCAAGGGCAGTTTGGGCCACTTCCAGGACTCCATGACCGTAGCCGTCGGCTTTTACTACGGCGCAGATTGCGGCCTGGGGGTCAGCAACCCGCCGTATCTCTTTGAGGTTGTGCTTGAGATTGTCCAGATTTATCTCGGCTCTGGTGGGCCGGAGGTGTGTAAGGTCCATGGGGCATGCTCCTTTCTGGTGTGCTGGGTTCAAACATATGAATTTGTTTATCTCCGCTTCGCTAAGGGAATCTAAATGGCTTCACAACACAAGCTTTATGCAAGCCAGTTAACCCCCATCAAAGCTTTTTAATTTATAATCAGCCACATAACATTAACCATCAATCGGCTGCGTATTCGAACTTCTAGCCTCGAACTTCGAGAATGCCTCTGGTAGAAAATCGAGCAGGTCACTCGCTATTAAAGAAATTTCGCCTTTGGCTGCAGCGGCAAGATCACCTGCCAGGCCATGGATGTAAGCACCCGCAGCTGCGGCCTCCCATGGTTCCATGCCTCTGGCCAGGAAGGCTGCTATTATGCCGGTGAGCACATCGCCGCTGCCTCCGGTAGCCATGCCGGGATTTCCGGTGGGGTTTATCCAAAGGCTACCTTCAGGAGCGGCGATCATGGTCCGGGCTCCTTTTAACAGGGCGGTGCATTTGAATCTTTTTGTGGCTTCGCGGACCGCCCCCACCCGGTCCTCCTGAACCGCACCGGCATCGGTGGAAAGAAGCCTCGCCATTTCGCCGGGATGCGGAGTAATGATAGCCGGCACTTTAAGTCCTGCCAGGATTTCAGGTTTTTCTGCCAGGGCGTTGAGACCGTCGGCATCTATCACCATGGGCACTGGACAAGCCGCTACGAATTGCCTTATAAAATCCCGGGTCTCATCCTGCCGGGAAAGGCCCGGACCGATAGCTGCGGCGTCACACTGGGAAGAAAATTCGAGAGCTTTTCCCAGAGCTTTTATGGAAAAGCTTCTTTGAGGTGTCTCGGGCAAAGCAAGGGTCATCACTTCGGTGATTTTTGCTTCCATGATGTCGTTGAGGCTTTCGGGGGTCCCCAGGGTCACCAGGCCCGCACCGCTTCTTGCCGCCGCCAGGCTGCAGAGGGCGGCGGCTCCTGTCATGCCGGCCGAACCCGCCAGGATAAAGACTCTGCCGAAAGTCCCCTTATGGGCATCGGGGGGATACGGTTTGAAAAGGCCGGCTACCTGATCCTTTTCCAGCAGTTCTGCTTCTGCCTTTACGCTTTTCAATATACTGGAGGGCATCCCTATGTCGGCCACAATAATCTTCCCGGCATAGGCTGCTCCGGGATAAAGCACCATCCCCATCTTGGGAAGGGCCATGGTCACGGTTTCCCGGGCCCTGACCGCAGCCCCCAGGACTTTTCCGGTCTCCCCGGAGATGCCCGAAGGTATATCTACCGCAACAACCGGAACATCCAGGCTGTTTATAAGTTCAATTGCCTGCCGGCCTGTGCCCTGGACTTCTCCTCTCAATCCGGTGCCAAAGAGGGCGTCCACTATAGCTGCGGCATCCCCGCAGTGTTCCCGGGCTTTATCCAGGTCCTCGCCGCTTTCGATGATTATTACGGAAATATCCATATTCAAAATTATATGGTAATTTATGGCGGCATCCCCTTTTATTGCCTCAGGTTCTGCCACAAGGAAGATAATCGGTTCAAAGCCCATATTGGCCAGGTGACGGGCCGCCACAAACCCGTCGCCCCCGTTGTTGCCCTTGCCGCAAAAGAGTACTACTTTTCTTTTCTTTTTCAGGGGGTCTTCATCCCACAAGCGTTTTACCGCCAGGGCTACTTCCCGGCCGGCGTTTTCCATGAGCACGATTCCGGGAACATTCATATCTTCAATGGCCTTCCTGTCCAGCTCCCTCATGGTGGAAGGGCTTACTACCTTCATTTTGACCACCTCCACGGGCCACCGCAAAGGCTATGGCATAGTCCCTGCAGTGGGATATGGTTACAAGAATTTTTTCAAATCCTCCTGATTTTAATATTTCTTCGGCCCTGCCTGACAGCACGGCATAAGGCTTACCGTTATGATCGTTCAATATCTCTATTTCCCGCCACCGGAAATATCTGAAGCCGGTCCCCAGAGCCTTGGCCACAGCTTCTTTGGCCGCAAACTTGCCCGCCAGGCGTTGATAAAAAATTGCCATTTTATTTTTATCAATACCAGAAAGTTCCTGATGGGTAAAAAATCTTTCTAAAAATCTTTTTCTCCGGCAGGCCCTTTTTATCCTGTCGATCTCAACAATATCAACGCCGATTTCCATTTAACACCTCAATACTTTGATTTCTATATTATATCCGATATATAAATGAAAAGTTTGCTGCTTGAATTTTTTAATTCAAAATGAAGCAAAATAATTGTAGTTTAATATAATAATTTCTATACAGGGCCTGTAAAACCTTCCGGAAGTAAAAAAAATTAAATTAAAATATTGACCTTTCCTGACCTTCATGCTATAATATATAGTAACAAAGGTAATATATGTTAAAGGAGGAATTTTTATGCGCGGCAGAGGTTTAGTTCCATGGAGACGTAGAGGAGGATTGCTCCCCGGGTTTTTCGACTTCGGCTTTGACTTTGATGACTTCTTTGACAATTTCTTTAATCTGCAGCCGGTAAGGGCCGATATGAGGGAAACTGAAAAAGAGTATATCGTCGAGGCGGACCTGCCGGGATATGACAAGAACAATATAGAGATCCGCTTTGAAAACAATCTGCTCACCATTTCCGCCCAGCAGGACGAGACCACCGAAGAAAAGGGCGAAAACTATATCCACCGGGAACGCCGCCGCGGCAGTTTTTCAAGGTCCATCCCCGTGCCCGAGAATGTCAACGGTGATGCCATAAAGGCCAGTTTCAACAACGGCGTGCTGCAGATAATACTGCCCAAGATCACGCCATCCAAACCCAGTGGAAGAAAGATAGACATCGATTAACAAACAGGTTCATATCCGTCAGAAGCCCTCTTGCCGGGGGTAAAATACCCAACAGCATAAACCGTAAAAGGGCCATCCGCAAGGATGGCTCTATTTCATTTCACCCCCACTCTATTATTTCAGCACGCCCAAAATTTCGGCCCTGCATGGCGCCCTGAAGTTTCCTGTGGCAACCTTCTTCACCAACATCAATCCACCGGCTGCAGAAATTTCTTATATTCTTCAGCCGAACCCGCCTGGGCCTCCATACGGCAGGAATTAATCTCATCAAAGTGAAGTCTCAGCAGGGATACAATATTTGAATCCAGGGCTGAACCGTCAGCCATCTGCTGGAGAACCTGCATGGCTCTCTCTTCAGGCATTCCCTTCCTGTAAGGGCGGTCTTCTGTTATAGCAGTAAACACATCCGCCACCGCCATGATCCGGGACCCCAGAGGCAGATCCTGACCTTTGTGGTGGAAGGGATAACCGCTGCCGTCCAGGCGTTCGTGGTGAAAGGAGGCCCAGGTATTTATTTCATAGAGATCGGCGATGGGCTCGAGGATGCGGTAAGTGTAGTATGTATGGCTGCGAATTATATCGAACTCGGGCTTTGTCAGCTCCGACGGCTTTTCCAGTATCTCCGCAGGCACTGCCAGCTTTCCCAGATCGTGCAGGTAGCCCGCAATTCTCATCATCCGGCACTCTCTTTCTGAAAACCCGACAAATCTGGCCAGCAACTCCGCACTGGCTGCAACGCCGCTGGAGTGGGTGGCGGTGAACCGGCTTCTGAAATCGATGATGCGAGAAAAAAGCCTGGCCAGGTTGAGCAGTTCCTCCATGTCCAGCTCGACGACCGGCAACGCCAGCCTCAGAGGCAGAACCGAGTCTGGCGATGGAGAAGCAGCGTCGAGCCAGAAACTCTCTTTGGCAGCCAAATTCCTGAAGGCATCCACCAGTTCCGGCATGAACATTTTCCCGGACTGCCCATTTACCATCTCGCAGATTCTTGCAGCTTCCCCCAGCACTTCCTGATGCTTGCCTATGAGCACGGCCACACGGTCGGCCAGATGCAAAATATGGCTGCCCTTCGGGACTTTCTGCCCACTGAATTCGCACCCGGCCCCGCCGGCCCACGGCACGTGATGGAATCGCACGATACCGGCCGCACTGGAAAAAGGCCCGTAATCTTTGAGAAGTAAAAAGCCAGCTTCCGCGTGCCCGTGAGGATTCTCAAGTTCAAACTGCAGAGTGGCTATTCTTTCTTTGAGGGAAAAAGCTCCGATATCATGCAGCGCCCCTGCCAGCACCAGTTCCCGCAGCTCCGCCGCCGGTAGATTTAATTGTTTGCCTATGCAGAAAGCTATGTAGGCCACCTGCATATGATGATTGACCACCGCTGGACTGACCAGATCTATAGCCCGGGACAAAGACATGATTAAATCGAATATCTGAATTCTTGGTTCCTTTATCATTCCGCAAGACCCCCTTGCCGTATCGTTAGACCTCTTAAAAATTATATCATTATTTATAAAATTTTCCACTGAGGTTAAGGTAATATGCTTTTGCAGGGCTAGACCCTCAAGATGATATATATAACATTTAAAACGAAATAGTTACCTTTTAAAAATCTATCAATTTATAAACACTTGTTCGTAATATTATTTAGTATTATAATTGCTTATAAGACTTACATTTTATTTTTATTAAAGGGTGATTACATGACAGACACTGAAAAAGCTTATATTGCAGGTATTATTGATGGAGAGGGTAGTATAACTTTAGTAAAGCAACATAAAAATAGAAATCCTTCACCAATGATTTCTGTAGCTTCAACTGATTTAGAGCTTTTAATTTGGATGAAAAAAACTATTAACGGTGGAACCATTATAAAAAAGAAGAACTATAATCCTGAAAATCATCTCAATTCATATGTTTTTAATTTGACCTACAATAAGGCATTAAAATTGCTGCAAGAAATAGAACCATATTTAGTAATCGAACGAAAAAAGCAAAGAGCAAGATTGCTAATTAACGAATATAAACAGGTGACGCCAAGAAATGGAAAGTATAATGAAGAGCTGGCAAAAAAAAGAGAGAAATTTTATAAAACATTTATATCTCTATAAAAAAAACACCCTCGCGGGTGTAATTTTCTTTTGGTGGAGGCGAGGGGACACATAGTCCGGTATTTTCATACCGGTGCTGACTATATCTTTGGCTTACTGCAAAGCCACCCGGCGTGTTATAGAAGCTTATTTTTGCTTGATGCTTCTATCCTAGTATTCCCTATGATTATTAGGGAACCTATAAGTCGATACAGGGCTGTAAGCTTGCGCCTCATACCCCTCGGTGTTACCATATCACTGTTACAAGCAGTGATGAAGGTTTCACCGATAAAGCCGAGTTTTCACCCGTATGTCACCATACGGGGCGACTCTTTATGAATCGAACCCCTGTCCGAAGGCACATCAATAAAAGCGTCTACAGGCTTATCTCCCGCTTTTGTTCTCGCCGGTTTTTCTCCCGGGAGCAGGATAAAAGATCGGCCAGCTCTTTAATTTTCTCCTATAGTGCCAGAGCTGCACTACGGGAAGATCCCGGATTTATGACACCCTTTTCCCGGCCGCCGGGCACCGCCGGGGAGGGTGCGCTGCTATTTAATTAAGCAGCGAGTGCTAATTCGTCTTTGGCGTTTATTTTACGCTTCCGGATTTACGAGTCGGAAAGCTCGACCTGCAGCTTTTATCTCTGCCGCCCCCGTCGAAACCAAACGCCCCCGTATTTATTTTTCTGCAAGATTATTATACAACAAAAAAAATATTATATCAAGAAAAGTCGCTATGGTTCATAGATCATCTTCCGGGTCATGCCACCGTCGATCACAAGATTTATGCCGGTAATGAAGCTGTTCTCATCAGCTGTAAGAAAAAGACATGCTCTGGCGATATCTTCGGGCTTTCCCACGCGGCCTGCGGGGTGATGGAGATGGTCTATTTCCCGTAGTTTTTCGTAGTCGCCTGTTTCTATCCAGCCGGGACTTATGGTGTTCACCCTTATGCGGTCAGGGCCCAGAGAAAGCGCCAGAGCATGGGTGAGGGAAAGTATCCCTCCCTTTGATGCCGCCCCGTCCGGAGCCCGTGACCACCACCACTTTATCTTTGAAATTCATGCCAGCTATCTCTCCCCCTCCGTCATTGAGTATTATCAGGATAAATCCACACCGCCTCCTTCTCCAGTTGTCTGTAAAAGCGCCGGTTTTCAGCCCGCAATTTGCCGAACTCTTCTTCCGTATAAATCAACAAATCCACTGGCACCGGTATTTCCATGACATCCCATTCCGTCGGCCTTTCATAAAAGGGCTTACCGGATTCCTTTATTACCACCACCAGATCAAGATCGCTTCCAACCCCCCAATCTTTTCGCGCATAGGACCCGAAGTAACCTATCTTTACAATATCCCTCCTGATTTGCAATACTCTTTTTGCCCATTTATCCAGCGAGCTGCGCACATCGTTTAAATCAGGCCATTTTAGAACGGACGAATTCAATGATCTCACCGGCATACCTTACAGCCTCCTCACTCTGCAAAGGACCGTAATGCTCTTATAGCTTTTTCTCCCGCCTGCTGGGCGGCAAAACACGCCCATTCATGATGTCCACTGCACCGGGATTCCTGTGCATGTTTCAAATCCTTTATAGCCTGGTTCAACCAGTCAAAAGCCCGGTTTGGCATAGGATGCCCTCCCTTCACTCGTCCCTAATATGATATCAATTTTCAGACAGTTTGTAAACTATATTGTGACAAAAATCATGCTCACATGTGACGGATGTTATATTTTTTGCCGGTAAGCAGTGATATTATAAATCTGGAAGACAGCCTTAAAAGGTAAAGGCAGTTGTTATTATGCACCCAGATTGGGAAAACTAAAAAATACGGGGTTTAATTCAAAAAAATAGTATGAAGGAGGAGGAAATAAAATGGCAGACGTACGAGGGGTCAGGACTGAACGGTTAAAGGAGGTCTTGGAGAGGATCAATCGCGGGGAAAATCCAGAAAAAGTGCGCAAAGAGGCAAAGGATCTTATCGAAAACATCGACGCGGTGGAGCTTTCGCTGGCAGAGCAAAAACTGATCGAGGAAGGAACCAGGCCCGAAGAATTGAGAGGACTTTGCACCATACACATGGAGATGTTGAAGGGCGAGCTGGAAAAACTCAAGGCAAAAGTTTCGCCGGGGCATGTGCTTCATACCCTCATTTCCGAACACGACGAGATACTTAAGTTTCTCGACATGCTGGAGGATTTGAACTTCAGGATTCAGAAGATGGAACGGTTCGACGCCAAATCCCCGGATTTCCCCAAGCTCGCTCATGTGGCAAAGCATCTTGTGGAGGCAGAGCTGCACCACAGGCGGGAGGAAGACGTGCTCTTTCCGGAGCTGGAAAAACGGGGCATCACCGGGCCGCCGCGCATCATGCGCATGGAACACTACGAGCTCCGGGGAAAGAAAAAGAGATTGCTGGAACTGGCCAATGCAGTAAGCACCATGAATTTCGAGGAATTCAAAAAAGAGCTCGATGAGGTGGCAAAATTCATCATCTTCAATTTGAGGGATCATATATTCAAGGAAAATTACATTCTCTATCCTACAGCTCTGGAGAGCTTGAAGGACGAGGCTTTATGGGAAAACATGCGCAAAACCTGCGATGAAATAGGATACTGCTGCTTTACACCAAAGGAAGCCAGGCAGCCCGGATTATGACCCGGGCTGCTTTTTTTATAAAATCAGATACTTTAGTTTAAATTTACTGACGTAAGTAAAATCAAACAAAAACCTATTGACTTCTGCAGCCTATCTGTATATAATGTATATATACAGTTATAACGCTATATACGGAGGAGATGCCTTTGAAAATCATCATTTCCAATTCCTCCAACAATCCTATATACGAGCAGATAGCCGAACAGATCAAAAATCAAATATTGACGGGAGAACTTTCCCCGGGAGATTCGCTCCCTTCCATCAGGAACCTGGCAAAGGAATTGCAAATAAGCGTGATAACTACCAAGCGGGCTTATGAGGAGCTTGAGCGGGAAGGCTTTATAGAAACAGTGGGGGGAAAGGGAAGCTTTGTATCGGGCGAGAACAAAGAACTTCTGCGGGAAAAGCGGCTCAAGATGCTGGAAGAAAAACTGGAGAAAGCGGTGGAAGACGCGCGGCTTTTGGGCTTAAGCCTTGCAGAGCTTCAGGAAATGCTGGAACTTTTTTATAGGGAGGGTGAAAAATGAACATTATACTGAAAGTCGAAAACCTGAAGAAAAAATTTAAAGACTTTACACTGAAGGATATCAGCTTCAGCCTTGAGCGGGGCTATATCATGGGGTTCATCGGCCCCAACGGCGCCGGCAAGACCACCACCATCAAACTCATGATGAATCTTATTAAAAAGGACGGCGGTGATGTGGTTTTTTTCGAGGGCCTGGGCAGTGTCGCAAACGAAAGGGAAGCAAAACAGAGGATAGGCTTTGTGTATGATGAAAACTACTATTATGATGACCTGACTGTACAGGAGATGAAATATATCATCGCAAGGTTTTACAGAAACTGGGATGAAGCTGTCTTTCAAAAATATTTAAAGAGGTTCGAACTTCCTCCCCGAAAAAAGATCAAGGACCTTTCCAGGGGAATGAAAATGAAATTTTCCATCGCCCTAGCCCTGTCGCATCATGCGGAACTCATCATAATGGATGAGCCAACTTCGGGACTGGACCCGGTATTCAGGGCGGAAATACTGGAGATCCTTTCGGATCTAATGCAGGATGAGCATATGGGTGTCTTCTTTTCCACCCATATCACCAAAGATCTGGAAAAGATAGCCGACTACATTACCTTTATAAATAGGGGAGAAATCGTGTTAAGCGATGCAAAAGATGCCATACTGGAAAGCTACGGCATAGTAAAGGGCGGCAGGGAACTGATGGATGCCGATGTCAGGAAGGAGTTTATCGGAATAAGAGAGAACGAGTTTGGTTTTGAGGCTCTGATCAGGGATGTGAAAAAAGTCAAAAGGGTCCTGGAAAGCAATGTGGTTTTCGAAAGGCCCACTCTGGATGATATCATGTTATACACGGTGAGGGGGAATAATGATGTTTAACCTGGTATTAAAGGATTTTCTTATTCAGAAAAAGACATTTCTTATAGCGTTTGTATACAGCGTGTTTTTCTTTATAGTCTTTCGGGGGAATGTCTTCAAGGATTTTGTATATATCATGGGCTCTGTAGCTATCGGTTATATTTACATCATGTATACCGTTAACCTGGATGAAAAGAATAAAAGCTATCTAATAATAAATAGCCTGCCGGTAACAAGAAGGCAGGTGGTGATGTCAAGGTATTTATTTTACATCGCTGTGATATTTATCGGCATATTGATAATGTCGTTGGTAGGCATGATTCTTAAAACAGTCCCGGGATTTTCCGATCTTGGCTAACGGTTACGGTAAATGTCGCCATAGCAGGAGCAATTCAAAAGCAGGTTTGAAGATGCTTCAAACCTGCTTTTGATGTTCAGATTATTCGCCTTTCAGGCCTATTTCGTCTGCCACCTTTTGCATACCTTTGATGGTCTCATCGATGATCGTGTCTAAGTCCATGCCCAGCATCTTTGCGCCTTCTTCTATGACTTCGCGATTTACTCCGGCGGCAAAACTCTTTTGTTTCCATTTCTTTTTGACGGATTTTACGGTGGTTTCCATGATGCTCCTGTCAGGGCGCACCAGGGCGGTGGCGGTCACAAGGCCTGTCAGTTCATCGATGGTATATAAAACCTTTTCCATTTTTTCGGTGGGCTCTACATTACTGCAAAGTTTCCAACCGTGACTCTGGATGGCCTTAATATATTCTTCGGGCCACTCTTTTTCGGTAAGGATCTCTTTTACTTTTTGACAGTGCTGCTCGGGGAATTTCTCATAATCAAGGTCATGCACCAGGCCTATGATACCCCACTTTTCCACATCTTCCCCGAAAAGCTCGGCGAAGTGGCGCATCACGGCTTCCACAGTCAATGCATGCTTGATGAGGCTTTCGTTCTGGTTGTATTCTTTAAAAAGCGCAAAAGCTTCTTCTCGCGTAGGAACTTTAGACATGTTTATAACCTCTTTTCCTTCCTTATCCACTCGGCGGCTTTTCTCATGCGCCTTGCAGTTTCTTCTTTCCCTAAAAGGATAATTATCTCAAAAAGGCCCGGACCTACGGTCCTGCCGGAAATGGCCAGGCGCGTGGGGTGGATCAGTTCCGCGGCCTTAAGACCCATGCTGTCTGTGAGGTCCCTGAAGGCCTTTTCGGTAGAATCATGGGTGAATTCCTCAAGTTTCTCCAACGCTTCGGCGCCCTTTACCAGCAGTTCGGCGGCATGTTCCTTTTCAAAATGCTTCCTTATGCCTTTTTCCTCATATTCCGTTACATCCTTGAAGAAAAAGGCTATGGCGTCGGCCAGTTCGTCCAGGGTTCTGGACCTATCTCTGGAAATAGCTGTAACCTGTTTTATATATTCATATTTTTGCCCGACTTCCTCTTCGGTGATGATATCTTTCTTTACCAGGAAGGGAATGAGCTGTTTTGTAATATGGTCAAGGTCCAGTTCCCTCAAGTAATGGCCGTTTATCCAGGTAAGTTTTTTGACATCATATATGGCTGCGGTCTTGTTCACCCTTTCCAGGGAGAACTCCTTTATAGCCTTTTCCAAATCGAATATTTCCTCATTTCCTTCCGGCGACCATCCCAGAAGGGTCAGGTAGTTTACTATGGCCTCGGCGAGGTACCCCTGGTCCCTGAACTCCTCCACCGATGTGGCCCCGTGGCGCTTGCTGAGCTTGCTCCTATCGGGAGCCAGTATCATGGGGACATGGGCAAACTTCGGGATATCATACCCTAAGGCTTTGTAAACCTGTATTTGCTTTGGTGTGTTGGAAAGATGCTCTTCCGCCCTTATTATATGAGTTATTTCCATGGCGTTATCATCCACCACGCAGGCAAAATTGTATGTGGGAATGCCGTTGGACTTGAATATGATGAAATCATCCAGCACCGAGTTTTCAAATACCACCTGCCCCCGGATGAGGTCGTCTACCACAGTCTGGCCTTCCTGAGGCACTTTTATTCTTACAGTAGGTTTGCGGCCTTCGGCTTCGAATTTCTTTTTCTGTTCCTCCGTAAGTTCCCGGCAGCAGCCTTCATAACGGGGAGCCTTACCCGCCTTCAACGCAGCCTCCCGGCGCTCTGCCAGCTCCTCCGGCGTGCAGTAGCAATAATAGGCCTTACCCTCATCCAGAAGCCTTTGAACTTCTTTCCTGTAAAGCTCCAAACGCTGGGATTGAAAGTATGGACCGTATTCCCCGCCCTTTTCCGGCCCTTCATCCCAGTCCAGGCCCAGCCATCTCAGGGACCTTACTATTTGCCGGGCCGATTCTTCCGTGGAACGCTCGGTATCGGTATCTTCTATCCTGAGGATAAATTTTCCACCATTATGTCGTGCAAATAGAAGATTAAAAAGTGCCGTCCTGGCCCCGCCTATATGTAAGCTTCCCGTGGGGCTGGGAGCAAATCTCACCCGAACTTTATCCGACATTAAAAAACACTCCTATCGAACTAAATTTCTTAGACTAGTATACCATTGTAAGATGTCTTTTACAATGATTTGGACAAATGAAACCTGTAATAAATAGACAAAACTTTAGTTGCTATCTTTGGTCATCCGGTTCTATTTCTTTTAAGACTTCCCCCCATACTTCAGCCAAAGGTCTTTCCTTTTGCTTGGCCAGCCTTTTCAAATCTTCATATTCTGGACTCATCCTTATGACTTTATTTCCTCTTTTAGAAATCTTGACATGGATCTCCCCTAGGGAGGTGTTTACCTTTTTTATTTCCCTGAAAAGTTTGGTGCGGGCCATTTCTATCTCCCGTACTCCCAGGGTGGTGGTATTTTCTAACATGGCCTTTATAAGCAAACCTTTTTTGTCTTCCGGGCATATACAGGTGAGCTTCACCGCCGGGCGGGTTTTTTTCATGATTATAGGAGTGAGATACACGTCCAGGGCGCCCTTTTCAAAAAGGCATTCCATGACTTCATCGTAAAGCTGGGGATTCATGTCATCGATGTTGGCTTCCAGCACGGCCACCCGGTCATGGTCAAAACCGTCGCGGCAGCAGAGGTCGCCTGGTAGCGACGGCGCAGCGCTATCGTCCCCATGAACCTCCACCTGCTCTATCAGCACAGCCCTGAGCACGTTTGGAGAGTTTCGCCGGGCTTTGCCCAGACCGTAGCCGGTCTTTTGGATAGATCCGGCCGGTATGGAGCCGAATTCGTCTACAAAGGTCGAAAGCAGCAAAGCTCCCGTGGGCGTGGTAAGTTCCCCTTCCTCACCCCTGGAATATACCGGCATTCCCTTGAGTATTTCCATGGTGGCCGGTGCGGGGACCGGAAGGATTCCGTGGGCGCATTTTACTGTGCCGGAACCCACATTGACCGAAGAAGCATAGACTCTATCGGGCTTTAGCATATCCATCAGGATGCATCCACCCACTATGTCCACTATGGAATCAACGGCCCCCACCTCATGGAAGTGGATTTGCTCCGGAGATTTGCCGTGGATTTTACCTTCGGCCATGGCAAGCTTCAAAAAAGCCTCCTTGCTCTTTTGCTTTACCTCAGGTTTGAGGCCGCTGCTGTCGATTATTTCATATATGTGCTTCAACCCTCGATGAGGGTGGTGTTCGTGGGCTTTAACGCATACATCGGTCCCGGCAACACCGCCGTTTTCTGATTTCTTTATTTCCACTTCGTAACCTTCCAGGGGCAGTTTGTGCAGCTCGTCCAAAAAAATTTTTTCATCCAGGCCCAGGTCCAGCATAGCCCCCAGGAACATGTCCCCGCTGATGCCGGAAAAACAATCAAGATACAATGTTTTCATGTCATTTCGGGTACGTTTTGAAACGCCCCCCCGACCTCCTTTTCCTCGAAATCCAACTTCTGCTGTTCTTGCATCTGTTCTTTCAAATATGAATCTATCCTGCTGTAAGACAGCTTTACATATTTTTCCTCTATGTCATACCCGACATAATGCCTCTGACATTTCAACGCCGCAAGGCATGTAGTTCCGCTTCCGCAGAATGGATCTAAAATTATATCTCCTTTGAATGAGTATAACTGAATCAGCCTGTAAGGCAATTCCTCTGGAAAGGGCGCCGGATGACCTATGCTCTTTGCAGAAACCGCAGGAAATGTCCAGACACTTTTAGTCCATTCCAAAAACTGTTCCTTATTTATCGTACTCTCTTTATTAGCCCTTTTCCTTGTAAAAGATTCCTTAGAAAATATCAAAATATATTCATGGATATCTCTTAGCACTGGATTTGCCGCTGAAAGCCATGTACCCCAGGCGGTTGACGGGCTTGCACTTGAAGCCTTATTCCATATAATCTCTCCTCTCATTAAGAAACCTATTTCCAGCATATCTTCAATTATATAGCTGTGCAATGGGATATAAGGTTTTCTGCCGAGATTTGCTATATTTATACATGCCCTTCCACCTGTGACAAGTTTTTTGTAAGTCTCTTTGAAAACTCTTTTTAATAATTCTCTGTATTCTTCTAAAGATAAATCCTCATCATATTCCTTTTTTACATTATATGGAGGTGAAGTTATCATTAAATGTATACTATTGTCGGGCAGTTCATTCATATTTTCACTGGATTTGCAATATATCTTGTCTAATTTGTCAGGTGGAACCGGGTTTTCTATATATTTTACCGGCACTGGCATTTTTTTATCGGCATAAAGTTTACTATTATAAAATTCGGATGAGTCATGGTTTATCCTTCCAGACGTTCCGAAGGAGCTGGTCTTTGTACCGCGACGATTGTACATTGACTCCGGCATCCTCTCACCTCCCGATATCAACCTCCCAGTTTGTTTATCTGATGGGCGGCGAATCCTGCTCCGAAGCCGTTGTCGATGTTGACCACGGTAATGCCTCCGGCGCAGGAGTTGAGCATGGTGAGCAGCGCCGAAAGTCCGTGAAAGCTTGCGCCATAACCCACACTGGTAGGAACGGCTATGACGGGTTTGTCCACCAGGCCCGCCACCACGCTGGCCAGAGCCCCTTCCATGCCCGCCACCACTATGACCACCCGGGCTTTATGCAGGACATCCATATTCATAAAAAGCCGATGTATCCCCGCCACACCTACGTCGTAGAGCCTTTCCACCTCATTCCCGAAGACTTCGGCGGTAACGGCGGCCTCTTCGGCCACAGGGATATCGGAAGTTCCTGCAGAAACCACGGCTATAACACCTTTATTCTGCGGCAATTTTTCCCGCTCTATCAGGAAAATCCTGGCATCATCATAGTATTTTGCATCGGGGGCAATTTTTTTTACTTCTTCAAAGATGTTTTTATCTGCCCGGGTTCCCATGACAACACTGTTTTTTACCAGCATATGCCGGACTATCTCTATTATGCGGTGCAGAGTCTTGCCCTGGCAAAATATGACCTCCGGCACTCCTCGCCTCAGCGCCCGGTGATGGTCGATCCTGGCAAACCCCAGATCCTCATAAGGAAGGTCCCGGAGATTTTGTATGACTTTATCTATGGTCACTCTGTCATTTTTATAATCTTCAAGGAGCTCTCTAATATTTTCCAAATTAATTTCCATCTTTTGCACCTACTATTTTAATTTATCCAGGCGGCCTTTTCTCCTTCTTTTAACACTTCGTTCATGCTGCCGGTCCTGTAACCTAAAAGGTCAAGTGTTACATAGCTAAAACCCGCTTGTTTTATTTTCTGCGCCACCTGTTCCCGCAAATCCCTGTCAAAGAACCGGCTCATCTCCCCGGGCTCCACCTCTATGCGGGCTATATCACGGTGGCTCCTCACCCTGTACTGAGAAAATCCTGCGTTCCTTAAAACTTCTTCAGCCCGGGCTACCCTGTTCAACTTTTCTTTAGTTATTTTTTCACCATAAGGAAATCTCGACGAAAGGCACGCAAAGGAAGGTTTATCCCAGGTAGGAAGGCCCATTTTTTTTGAAAGAGCCCTTATATCGTCTTTGGTAATGCCCGATTCCTTTAAAGGACTTCTTACCCCCAGTTCCCTGACAGCTCTCATGCCCGGTCGGAAATCTGCCGTATCGTCAAAGTTGGAACCATCCACCACGAAATTTAAGCCTTCCTGGCGGGCAATATCCAACAATTTACCAAAAAGTTCCTTTTTACAATAGTAGCAGCGTTCCGGTGGATTATCGGAAAAGCCGGGGATGTCCAGTTCTTCTGACTCTATAATTTTGTGGCGGGCTCCCAGCATGCCGGCAAGCCTTACGGCATCCTGTAATTCCCTTTCGGGATATGTGGCAGACTTTGCCGTCACTGCCAGAACATTATCACTTCCCAGTGTATCCAGACAAACTTTCAACAAAAAGGTGCTGTCCACACCCCCCGAAAAAGCCACCAGTACACTGGTTAAGCCTTTTATCACCGACTTCAGTTGCTGTAACTTTTGCTCTAAATCCTGTTCAGTTGGCATTTAAAAGCCCCCTTTTTTTAAAAATGATTACTGATTATGATGAGAACGGCAGGCTGAGCGGAGGTGCCGGACCATCTCCCGGCAGGAATGCGACTTTTAAAACCGCAATCATTATTTGCTTATGTGTCAATGGAACCGTCCCCGTGACACACACGTCACACCAGCCTTGCACCTTTAAACTCCTCCACAACCCTGTCGGCCAGGCGGCTGTAACGCATCAATGCCCTGTTGTTATGTATTGCTATGCTCAGGGCCTGTTTTGTGCCCACCAGTACCAGTAGTTTTTTCGCCCGGGTAATGGCCGTATAGAGCAGATTTCTCTGAAGCATCACGTAGTGCTGAGTGGTGATGGGCATCACCACCGCCGAAAACTCGTTGCCCTGGCTCTTGTGGACCGAAAGGGCATAAGCCAGGCTGAGCTCTTCCAGGTCCTGGGCCTGATAAACCACTTCCCGATCCTGTCCGGGTTCGGTAAAGGCCACCAGCACTCTGCCCTCTTCATCAATCTTTATTATCCTCCCCAGGTCGCCGTTAAACACTTCCTTGTCATAATTGTTTTTTATTTGCATGACCCTGTCACCTTCCCGGAAGGTAAGGGAACGGAAGCGCCATTCCTTTTTACCCGTGTCAGGAGGATTTAAAAGCTGCTGCAGTTTTTCATTGAGGTTCATTACTCCAACTATTCCTTTTTTCATGGGGGTTATGACCTGAATATCTTCCATGGGATCAAGGCCGGCGTATCCCGGCAGTCTGGTTTTAACCAGGGCCAGAACGGTATTCAAAATCTCTTCCGGCGGGATCACCTGTTCAAAGAAAAAATCCTTGCCCTTTACATTGAGATACGGGAAAAATCCCTGATTTATCCTGTGGGCATTTACCACTATCATGCTTTCCCGGGCCTGCCGGAAAATCTCATCCAGTACCACCACGGGTACTTTGCCGCTGGCTATAACTTCCCGGAGCACGCTGCCGGGGCCAACAGATGGAAGCTGGTCTTTGTCACCCACCAGGATGAGCCTTGCCCCGGGCTTCAATGCCGAAAGCAGGTGGTGCATCAGGATGATGTCCACCATGGAGGTCTCATCGACGATTATTACATCTTCATCCAGCGGTTCATCCTGGTTTTTACCGAAGGCCATGCTTCCCTCTTCATAGGCCTTGTATTCCAGGAGGCGATGTATGGTTTTGGCTTCCTGCCCGGTGGCTTCCGCCATACGCTTGGCGGCCCGGCCCGTGGGGGCTGCCAGGGCCACTTTGAGTTTTTGCCCCTGGAAAAATTCTATGAGGCTTTTCACCGTGGTGGTCTTGCCGGTTCCCGGGCCTCCTGTGATGACCAGGACGCCTGAAGATGCGGCCGCCTCCAGCGCTTCCCGCTGCCTTTTTGCAAGTTTAATGGAACATTTTTTCTCGATACGGTCAATGTGTTCTGCGGAAATCTTAAGGGGTTTGTCCCCCATGACGGCCAAAAGAAACAGCCGCCGAGCCACGGCCTTTTCCGAAAGATAAAAGCCTGCAAGGTAAATTTCCTCCCTGCCCCAGGTTTTTTCTATCACCACATCTTCTTTTTCCGCCAGTGCCCGTAGAGATTGTTCCAATAAAGATTCGTCTTCTATTTCCAGAAGATCCTTGGCTTTATGTATGAGTTCCTGTTTCGGCAGAAATACATGACCGTCTTCCGCGGCATTCAGAAGGGTATATTTCAGGCCTGAGGAGAGTCTCTCCGTAGAATTTTCGGCCATTCCCATCTTGAGGGCAATCTTATCGGCGGTCTTAAAACCTATACCGTAGACCTCGTCCGCCAGCCTGTAAGGGTTTTCTTTCAGGACTTCTATAGACTTTTCCCTGTACTTTTTATATACTTTTACAGCCACGCCCGGCCCTATACCGTATTGCTGCAAAAACAGCATTATCGCCCTGGTCTCCTGCTGTTCCCTGAAAGACTCCGCAATCATTTCTTTCCTTTTCTCGCCGATACCCTCCAATTCCAGAAGTTCATCGGGAGATTCCCCCAAAACCTCCAGGGATCTTTCGCCGAACTTCTCAACTATTTTTTTAGCTGTCACAGGCCCGATACCTCGGATTACTCCTGAAGCCAGATAATTTTCAATATCTTTTATACCGGCGGGCATCACCGTCTCATAATACTCCACTTTGAGCTGGTATCCGTAATCCTTGTGCATCACCCAGTTCCCCCGGAGCTTGAGCACTTCCCCCACTTCCAATGAGGGAAAATACCCGACGGCCGTCACTATGTCGTTATTCTCTTTTATAGAAACTCTTACTACTGTAAAGCAATTTTCCTCATTGTGATAGGAAATCCTCTCTACGGTGCCTTCCATCTCCACCATGCGGCCCACTCCTGATGTGAAATTATCTTTAAAAGGCCAGGAAAAATCCTGCGTTCATTGTACCATTTTTTTATGTATCGTGCAACATAGCCCTCTAATTTTCGAGGTTCGAGATTCGAAGTTCGAGGTTTGATTAAGTTGGAATTGTCCTTTATGGCAATTCCCTCTATTCGAATTACGAACGTCTAACTTCGAGCATGCCGTCTCCTTCTTTTCTTTGTCTGACCTCCGGCTTCCAGCTTCCGGCCTCCGAATTTTGCCAGATTCCAAAAAAGAGGAAAAGGTGGACTTTTGTCGAATAAAATAGTGTTTTAGCAAATAAATTCTAGTAAAAGAATTTAATGAATTTTGAATAAGTGAATAAATAGTGCCTGGCACCTTTGGAGGGATACCTTATTTTAAGAAAAATTTTTCTTGTCCTGGTCCTTATTTTTGCAGCTTCATATTATACCTTGCTTTTTATGAGCCTTAATTCAGTTTCGGTATATTCCGGGGGAAAGCCCGTCCTGGTTATAGAAAATAAGGTTTTCGAAAGTATCCAACCATTTATCATGGAAAACGGACATGTCCTGATTTCATATAATATTATAAAGGAAAATCTTGATCCCTATATTTTCTGGGACCCGGGAGAAAACAAGGTCACCATCACCACATATAACAAGACGGTCCGCCTGAAGACCGACAGCCTCACGGCCATGATAAACACAAAACCTGTAGAGATCTCATTTCCGGTAAAAGTACTGGATGAGCCGTACATACCTATAAGGCTTCTGGAAGAACTCTATGGAATAAGTGTCAAAGTATTATCCGAGCACAACAGGGTTATTATCGATAAACAACACCCCGTCAGGAAAATGGCCGGGATTCGAGGGCGGGAAATTGCAGTTAAACTTTCCCCGTCATGGTTTTCCCCGACGGTGGAGAAAATGAAACAAGGCCAAAAGCTTATTGTTTACGGCAATGAAAAAGGATGGTACCAGGTGAGGACCGAAGATGGTGTGGTAGGTTTTGTGCCCGGGAAAAAATTGGAGGTTTTTGAAATGAATTTCGAGCTGAAAAAAGCTCCTGAACAGTTTAAGTGGAATCCCGGCCGTGGAAAGCTCAATATGGTGTGGGACTACATTCGCAGTAGCACTCCCGATATGCGTCGGGAAAAAGCTCCTAAGGGCCTCGATATAATTTCCCCCACCTGGTTTTCTATCACCGATGGCAGGGGCACCATCGAAAGCAAGGCCGATATATCATATATAGAATGGGCCCACAAGAATAACCTGGCGGTATGGGCTCTGATTGACAACAGTTTTGATCCGGACATAACCCATGAATTTTTAGAAAGCTCCGAAACACGGGAAACCATCATCCGCCAGATTCTCATGTATGCCGAGCTGTTTCATTTGGATGGCATAAATATAGATTTTGAAAACATCAAGCTGGAGGATAAACGCCTTCTGGTGCAGTTCATGCGGGAGCTTGTACCTATAATGCATGAAGCCGGCATCACCGTATCCCAGGATATCACCGTAAAATCCCAGAGCGCCAACTGGTCTTTGTGCTATGACCGTAAAGAACTCGGGAAAACCGTGGACTATCTGATTTTAATGGCATATGACGAACACTGGGCCAGCAGCCCCGAAAGCGGTTCGGTGGCTTCCATAGGCTGGGTGGAGCGTGGAATAAAGTCACTTCTGGAAGATGTTCCTCCCGAAAAAGTGATTCTTGGCTTGCCTTTCTATACCCGGGAATGGGAAGAAACCCCGGGGTCTGACGGAACACCCGTGGTAAAATCTAAAGCTCTTTCCATGGCTCAGGCCCGGGAAACTCTGAAAAAAAATAAAGCCCGAATGTCATGGGATGAAACTTCCGGACAGAATTTTGCCTATTATACTAAGGGAGATTCAGTTTACAAAATCTGGCTTGAAGATGAAAGATCCATCAAGCTCAAGACTTCACTTGTAAAGAAATATAATCTTGCGGGGACAGCCGCCTGGAGAAAGGGCTTTGAGGAACCCGCCATATGGGATGTGATTTTTGAAGTTTTAAAAAGCCCGGGCAAGATTTAACTTATTTCAAATTTTTTTTAAACTGAACAACCTTGTTTCTACCATCCTGCTTGGCCCCAAACAAGAGTGCATTGTCTGCTTTCCTCACCAGGTCATCCACCGAAAGGGCATCGTCAGGATAGGATGCCACACCGGCGCTCACCGTAATGTATAGACTTTTGCCTGAAACGGTTCTGGAAAGTTCGGTTTTTTCCACCACTTGCCTTATCCTTTCGGCGATGCCCGCAGCTTCCACTGACGATATATCCGGCAGTATGATGACAAATTCTTCACCGCCATAGCGTCCTACCACATCTTTTTCACGCACATTGTCTTTTAAGACTTTTGCTAAATTCTGTAAAATTTCATCGCCTATCAAGTGGCCGTACATGTCATTAATGGTTTTAAAATGGTCCACATCTATGATAATGAGGCTGAAAAAGCCGCCCTTGTATTTTACCCTGTTAACCTGGCGCTCCAGTTCATCATAAATGTAGCGGTAATTATATAGTTTTGTCAGGCCGTCGGTGATGGCCATCTGGGCCGTCCTGTCGAAAAGTCTGGCATTGGAAATGGCCACAGCCGCCTGGCTTGCCAGAATGCTCATCAAGGTGAGGTGTTTCTGTGTATAAACAAAGTTTTTCGAACTGGTAAGGGAAATGGCCCCTATGAGTTCGCTGCCGCTTATCAGGGGAACGACCATCATGGACTTGGTATCTTGGGGCAGGCCTACAACATGAAAAAATCTGGGGTCTTTTTGACAATTATTTACAATTTCACCCTTCCCCTTTAAAAGACTGGAACCAGTGATTCCTTCTCCCGGTTTTATCCTTACATCTCTAAACTTGCTGTCACAGAAACCGTCATACACCGCAGGCACCAGAGCATTCTGCCGGTATATATACAAGCATGCCGTGTCCCAGGGGGCCAGATTTTCTATGGATACCAGCACAATTTCCAGTACTTCATCTATGTCCAGGGT
This sequence comes from Biomaibacter acetigenes, assembly GCF_003691585.1. Classification (GTDB taxonomy): domain Bacteria; phylum Bacillota; class Thermosediminibacteria; order Thermosediminibacterales; family Tepidanaerobacteraceae; genus Biomaibacter; species Biomaibacter acetigenes. The sequence goes on from NZ_CP033169.1 coordinate 2,688,654, forward strand.
GGATGTCATGGTAGCTGCTACATCATAAAGGGCACGAAGTTCCCGGTTGGTGGCTATGAGGTTCATGTATAATCTGTAAATATACACAATTATTATGTAAGGAACAAAAACAAGAAATATGGCGTAAAGGCCAAGACGATTATAGGTTTCCGACATGATTATACCTGCCGGTACCGCTATTATATAGGTTGTGGCATCATTTATTAAAGACTGCCCCAGTTTTAAAAAGGGCTTCTTATTCCTGTCCAGGTATATGTAAGCTTCCACCATAAGATTATTCAAAAAAAAATATACCAGTATTGCTACACCTCGGGCTAAAGCAGTATAAATTGTACCATTGCCCGCAAAGATTTTAACCGCAAGGAAATAAGAACCGATCGCTCCAAAAAAACTTATCATGTACTGCCCTATATTAAAAAATATGAGGCGAAATTTTTCCTTGAATTCATACCTCCTGCGCAGGTAGCCCTGGGTAATAAGGGTGCTCAAAAACTTCATGACAGCGGCAGGAATGGGACCAAAAATTAACACAGAAGCATATACGAATCCGAATTCCATTGTTAAATAGCTCTGATTAATATTTATTGCATGAAGCTCCGATATCATCATAAGTATCAGAAATGTCAGGAAGTGTTCCCATGATTGCTGCATTGTAAAACCGTAAATTCCGATAAATGTAAATAATAGCCCGAGACCAAGCCCTGCCACTAACCAGGCATATTTTTTTACAGAAAGCATGTATATGCCCCCAAATATTTATTTTTATATATATTCTACACAAATAGTATATTTCCTTTTTTGATGTAAAAAAAAAGACCCTCAACTTTCAGGGTCAACACCACGAAAGAAAGGGGGGGCATAAAAAGAACTAAGGGGTAAAACTTTGAGAAGAAATAGGGCTTTTACAATTATAATTATAAGATGTATTGGAAAAAATTGATATCACTCGGTTGTCCTAATTTTTATAGTTTTTTAGACCCATTTCGACACTTTTCTGTCCTTGAAAAAAAATGTCATCAATGTGTTCGGGATATGCAACTAAATCAATGAAGAGTATCACCGGTTTATCAATATATTTCAATACTTCCTGCATACATGCTTTTGAAGGCAAATCCGGAAGCATCAACACCTTCAATCCCGGAAAAGTTAGTGAAAGTTTTTCAAGGATCTCTGTTGTCTGGTCTGAAGAACCACCATCAACAATCCAGAGTTCATCCGAGTGATTGAGGTAGTGTCGGTAAAAGTTCCTGACAATGCCTTCTATTCTTTCCTGGGCGTTTTTGACGATAATCACTGTTTCGTGTTTTATTTCGGGGTTTTTGTGAAAAAATACCATGATTAAACTCTGAAACACATATAACACTCCGAACACGGCAAGTACCGTCATAAAGATGAATTTAATGTCGAAAGGCACGTTTTTCCCCCCCCTATCTTAAAGCTCTTTTATATTCATATTATTCGGAGGGGGGTAGCGCCGTTACTATACCAGCTTGTTTTTAAGTGCGAAAACTGCCACCTGAGTTCTGTCCTGAAGGTCTAATTTTCTCAAAATACTACTCACATGGTTTTTGACGGTTTTTTCACTGATGCCGAGCTTGTTTGCAATCTCGTTGTTGTTCATGCCGTCGGCTATGTATGCCATGACTTCCTTTTCCCTGGCTGTGAGCGGTTTCCTGGCGCCGGCTATGGGTTGGGTTATGCGGTTGTATTCGGCTATCAGCGCCCGGGTAAGGTTGGGCTGAATGTAGGTTTCCCCGCGGTTGACAGACCTTACGGCATCTATCAAGCCCTTAGGGTCTATATCCTTAAGTATGTATCCCGATACTCCCATCTTGATGAGCTCCAGAAGATATTCCCGGTCGTCATAGATTGTAAGGATTATTATCTTTGTGTCCACTCGATCCTTCTTTAATATTTTTGTGACTTCTATGCCGTTCATCTGCGGCATATTGATATCCAGCAGAACCACCCGGGGTTTTTTTGCCTTTATCTCTTGAACGGCAGAGGGACCATCCGAAGCCTCTCCTACTACTTCGATATCTTCCTCCATCTCCAGTATTTTTTTAAGACCCTTGCGTACCAGCACATGGTCATCAGCCAGAACCACTGATATCTTGTTCATCTCAGTCTCCCTCCTCTATTTTCCCTTTACGGGAATTGTAATAAAAATTTTCGTACCCTTGCCCGGAGCGGATTCTATGTTTAGTGAACCATTTAAAAGTTCAGTGCGTTCTTTTATGCTCATAAGCCCAAAGTGGTCCTGCATTTCGGAATCGTCCGTCCGGGTATTTAATTCAAACCCGCTGCCATCGTCAGCTATAATGAGATTTATCAGGCCCTTCCCGGTTTCAAGTTTTATAACCGCATTTTTTGCGCCGGCATGTTTTTTTATGTTTGAAAGGGCTTCCTGGATTATCCTGAACAGTGTGACTTCTATGCTTGAGTCCATCCTCATTTTATCGCCAAATATTTTGAAATCGGTATTTATTCCGGTGTCTTCCTGGAATTCGGAGCATGAACGTCTTACCACTGCCTCGAGTCCCAGGTCATCCAGGGCTGAAGGTCTTAGATTAAATATAATCTTGCGCAGTTCCTTGAGGGAACCCCTTACAATCTCTTTCAACTCTTTAAGTTCCCGTTTTGCCCTGTCTATGTCTTTTTCAAAGAGTTTTTCGCATATCTCTGCCTGGATTATAATATTTGCCATGGTTTGGGCCGGACCGTCGTGGATATCCCTGGCTACCCGCCTTCGTTCCTCTTCCTGGGCTTTAATGATCTGGGATGCAAAGTTACGCTTTTGGGCCGCATCAGTAAGCTGATCTGAGATATCCTCCAGATTGCCCTTGAGAAAGCTCAGGGCGACCCCCACCTGCATTGTGAGATGCTCGGCCTGGTTCAGGATGGTCATCATGCTTTTATAATTTCTTTCCAGGTCGTCTCTTTTTTCTCTAAGCTGGGCCTCCCTTTCCTTTTCGAGAGATAGCTTTATCTGAATATCCCTGGCTTCTTCGTAAGCGTTTTTTATGTCATGTTCACTATATTTCTTAAAATCCCGGCTTACCATCATGAGCTTGAATCTCACTGCTTTTTCCTGCTTTTCCAGAGCATCGACCCTTTCTATGGTCTCTTTTGCCCTCTGTTTTACCTGGAGCAGTTCTTTTTCAAGACGTTCACATTCGCGCTTTGAGTGCTCCGCTATGTTGAAAATTTCCTTCTGGCCTTTTTCCACCGCCTCTATAGTAGAGTCAATAATTTTATTGAGGTAAAATATTTCCAGCCGGTTTTTTTTCAGACGGGACCACCCCCCTTATCAGATAATATTCGACAAAGCCAGCGTATTTCCTTCTTTTTAACAAAAATAGCAGCCATTTACAGGCTGCTGGCTTGTTTCTTCAAAATTTCAGCTTTATCGGTTTTTTCCCAGGAAAGATCCAGGTCGGACCTTCCAAAGTGGCCGTAAGTTGCCACCTGCTTGTATATGGGCCTTCTCAGGTCCAGGTCTCTGATAATGGCTCCGGGTCGCAGGTCAAAGTTTTCTACAATAAGTTTCTGGATTTTTTCATCGGATATGACTCCGGTACCGAAAGTGTCGACCATGATGGATACAGGATGTGAAACTCCTATGGCATATGCCACCTGGACTTCACATTTTTTTGCCAGGCCTGCGGCCACGATATTCTTGGCTACATATCTTGCAGCATATGCTGCAGAGCGGTCCACCTTTGTGGGATCCTTGCCGGAAAAGGCTCCTCCTCCGTGCCGGGCATAGCCGCCGTAAGTATCCACTATTATTTTGCGGCCTGTAAGCCCCGAATCCCCGTGGGGTCCTCCTACCACGAACCTCCCGGTAGGATTCACATATATTTTGGTGGCGCTGTCCATGAGGTGTTCCGGCACAACTTTTTTTATCACATGCTCGATGATATCAGCTTTAAGAGTTGACAGTTCCACCGCTGATTTATGCTGGGCAGAAACCACAATCTTGTCCACTCTCACGGGCTTCGAATCCACATATTGAACCGTTACCTGGGTTTTACCATCGGGCCGCAGATACGTGAGCAATTTTGATTTTCGCACTTCCGACAGCCTCCTGGCAAGCTTGTGGGCCAGGGAAATGGGCATTGGCATAAGCTCCGGCGTTTCATCTACCGCAAAGCCGAACATCATACCCTGGTCGCCGGCTCCTATCCTGTCCAGGTCATCATGGGCTTCCCGGTCTTCCCTTAGCTCATAGGCGTTGTCGATGCCCATGGCGATGTCCGGAGATTGTTCATCAATGGATGTAATTACAGCACATGTGTCACAGTCAAATCCGAATTTTGCCCGGGTGTATCCTATTTCCCTTATGGTGTCCCGGGTGATTTTGGGTATATCCACATAACAGTCTGTGGTTATTTCCCCCATAACCATCACAAGGCCCGTAGTGACGGCGGTCTCGCAAGCTACCCGTGCATAGGGGTCTTTTTCGAAAATGGCATCCAGTATGGCATCGGAAACCTGGTCGCATATCTTGTCGGGATGACCTTCTGTAACCGACTCTGAAGTAAACAAGAAATCCTTTCCCATTTTATACCTCCTTTTTAATATCATTCAAAGGCATCAGGATTTACTCTCATATCAAAGCCATTTTTCATGTTGTTCAGGGCTACCCTGATACTCTCAATAATCATCCTCTGTATGAAGGGATGGTAATAAAGGGGTCTTATATTCATATGAAGCAGCGCCGAAAGAGCCACCTTTGCCAGCTCTTTTTGACCGGCTCGGTCAAGAAAATCTGCCGACAGCTCCATCATTCTTTTAATCACATGGATTTGGGGCTCGATTAATTCCTGCGTAAATTTTGAAAACAGCTTTTCTGCCCTCTGCTGGGTCATTTTTTTAATTATATAGCCTTTTCTTGACCTGTTTTCATCGGCATAATCGTAAACCCTGGGCTCCGCTATGAACCAGTCGTCGAAAAGCCGGTAATTGAACAGGTCAAAGGTCTTTTTAAAGTGTTCCTGGTTATTTAAGATTTCTTCCATATCATATTTTTCAAAGGATGGTTTGTATACTTTAGGCTTCAGGTTATAATTTTGTTCCAGCAGATGCTTCCAGAAAAAAAACTGGTACGGTATTTCAATGCCCTTTTCCTGATTGAGATGAAGCGCATCCCTTATCAGCGTAATTGCATATTCCATATTGCATTCTGCTATGAGGGTGGTTTTGGAAAGGTCTTTAATCGAGGAGTTGAATTCCCTTGTGCTTATCTGCGGCACCCCCCAGCAGTCTTTTATTCCCGTGTCGGCATTGAGCAATAGGTTCATGGAAGTGAGCTTCCGGGTTTTTAAAGGGTTTTTCCAGGCAATCCACAGTGCCCGGCTTCCAAGACCATCTATAGAAGAAACAATTATTTTTACAGGATTTGCAAGCTTAACCGGAGAAGGGGGTATCTCCATCTGCACACCGCTGAATTTCAACCTTTGAATCTCTTTTTCAACGATTCTTCGGGTGCAGTCATCATTTATAAGATTGGCTAATCTGCTAAGGGCAAAAAGGGATTTGCCGGATTTTATCTTTCCAAGAGCTTTTATGGCCTCCTGGGCCAGGGGAATATCATCCATCGAGGCGATGATTTCCAGTAGTTTCACTGCCCTCTCATCTTTGAGGTCACCGATGTCTTTTACATACGACAGTTTCATATCGGGCGGAAATTCTTCCATATCGTCAAGGATATATAGAATCAGGAAATAATCTTTGTCTATGTCCTCCAGCATCTCTGTGAGAGATTCGGAAGCAACCCTGTCAAAATCTTTCATTATCATGTTCAGGGGCAGTTCTCCTGCATCTACACCGTAATGGGACAGCACCGTAAGTATTCTTGCCTTTACCTTGTCTGAAATATCCGGCATGATCAGAATATCCATCAATGGGGCAACCACATCGTAATTATCTGCAAACTCCAGAGCGTAACAGACTACAGGAGCCAGCACCTCATCATTTTCCCTGAGTTTGGCAAGGCATACCTGCACCACCTGTTCCCCCATGCTGAAAAGTTTCTTCATGGATTCGTTCATCTGCCAGACGGTGTATTCTTTGTCCTTTAAAGATTCCAAAAAATCCACTATTTTTCTTTTATATAAAAGCCGGTAATCGACTTTAGAAGCTTTTTTAGGGGTTCTTTTTTGCATGGGCCGCTCCTTTCCTTAATTTGCGAAATGCCACTTTGTCTATTATATTACAATTGTCTTTTTTGTGCAATGCCGCTACTATTTTTCCATATTCTGACCGTAACAGCTTCTGTAAAAGTCTCTCAAATGGCATACTTCGTCCCTGTCCAGGGAATAAGGCTGACCTAATATCCTGGACTTAATAAATATCTCCGCTGTTTTTTCCACCATAAGGCTCAGTTTAAAGGCTTCCTCAAGGCACCTGCCAACAGTCACCACTCCATGGTTGGCAAGTATCACGGCATTTCTATCTTCAAGGGCGGCAAGTACATTATCGGCCAGCTTCTGGGTGCCTGTAGGGGCGTATTCGGCCACCTTTACCGGCCCGCCCACCATAGATGCCATATCTTCCATGATGCAAGGTATTTCTACCCTGGCTGCCGCGCAGGCGCTGGCGTTGATGCTGTGAGTATGAATAATGGCCTTTACATCCGGTCTTGCCCTGTATATGGCCGCATGCATTGGTGTTTCTACCGAAGACTTTCTGCCGGGACCGACGGGATTTCCGGTAAAATCCACTGCGACAATGTCTTCCGGCTCCAGCACTGTATAATTCATTCCGCTGGGGGTGATAACAAATACTTTCTCGTCCTCTTCTCTGGCACTCAGGTTCCCCCAGGTGGCTACAACCAGGCCTTCTTTCACAATCTTTTCTCCGTATTCGACTACCATCTGTTTAAGCTTGAGTAACATAAAATCACCTGACCTGCATTAAAAGTGGTTAAGTCTTATGCCATCCTTGCACTCTTTAGTTCCTCGCCGCACCGGCAGTTCCTTTTTTCCGGAATACGTCTTATTATATCATAAAGCAGGTCTTTTAGCTTGCCTATGTTTTCATTAAATACCTTCAAGACCATTTCATGGCTCACAGGCTGTATATCCGGATTTCCTTCCAGACCCACATCATAGTCGGTGATGAGGGTAATGTTAGCATAGCAAATTTCCATTTCCCGGGCGAGAACCACTTCGGGGTACTGAGTCATGTTTATGACTTCCCAACCGTGGCTGGAAAATTCCCGGCTTTCCGCTTTTGTAGAAAACCGCGGCCCCTGAATCACTACCATGGTCCCCCTTTCATGCACCGGCAGGCCCTTTTCCCTGGCTGTTTCGATGGCGATTTTGCGGAGCTCCGGGCAATAGGGTTCGGCACCACCGATATGGGTGGTGATGGGACCATCGTAAAAGGTGTCCTTCCGTCCCCAGGTGCGGTTTACAAACTGGTCGCAGATTACAAAATCCCCGGGCTTTACATGGGGTTGAAGGCTGCCGGATGCGCAGGGCCCCAGTATCCTTGTTACCCCCAGTTGCTTCATGGCATATATATTTGCCCTGTAGTTTATCATATGGGGCGGAAGAGTATGGCCCTTGCCGTGCCTCGGCAAAAATGCCACTGTCTTTTCACCTATCTTTGCTAGGGCTATCTTATCACTGGGCGGCCCATAGGGGGTCTCCACAGTTATCTCCCTGACGTCATCCAGGAAGGAATAAAAACCTGATCCTCCGAAGACGCCGACATCGGCTTTATATTCCATAAGTTTTTACCTCCTGTTATTAAATTTATACACATATTTTACTACTATATGCTTTATTTTACACTATTTTTTTGCTGATGGGCAAATATCTTTTCGAGGGCATTTAAAATTTTTAAATTTGCCTCCTGGTTTTTCATAATATTTTTTCTGTCTTCCATGCTGTGGAAAATCTCATCTGCCGGGGCGGGCCATTCTCCGCAGATATCAGCACCTACAATCTTTGCGGCTTTTTTTATTATGCTCAAAAAATCCAGAAGCTCATCCAGTTTCATGGACCCTTGATCCCAGTTGGTAAAAGCCTCTCCGAATAAAAGCACATCTTTGTCTATGCTTATATACACCGGTTCGGGGGAATCAAAAATTTCCTTCATTACTCCCGCCACCTTATGTTCATGGGGAAGGTCTGCCGGGAAAAAAGAGGCGTTTAATCCAGTTTTTTGACCGGTAAAAGCTTCGTCTCGAGGATTCACGCCTACCACAATACATTTTTTAATCCTATGTTCCCGGATAGCCAGTCTAACCCATGAACCGCAGCTGATGGTTCCCGGGGGAGACTCCATCATATCCGAATGATGGTCGAAAAGCAGAAGTTGTGGTGTAAGAAATAGTTTATCTAAAAAATGCAGGCTGAGATGATGAAAATCCCCTGCCCCCAGAAATGAGATTCCAGGTTCAAGATTGCACAAATTTTTTTTTAGATTTAAAAAGTCCTTCATTTCCGCGCAGAACCTCACCCCTCTCATATTGCTCAGGTCTACTACCGATGTGGCTCTTTTAATCAAATCCTTCTGGAAGCCGAGACTGCTGTGGCTCTTTATAACATTTACCTTTGTCAAACCCATATTTATTCCTCCAAATATTCAATTATACAACATATTTGATCCGGTGTAAAAAGCCGCTTTCGGTTGTTGTGACTCTATTTCGACTTCCGATATTCGACATCTGGCATCCTAACCCATATTATTTATATTCTATTATTTTGCTTATTTTCCTGTATGTTTTTTCAAGCAGAAAAAGGGACTTTCTTTCGAAAGTCCCTTTGAATGTTTAATCTAAAATTCTAAAATTACGGACCTTACTATTGGGATTTAGTCTTTTCGCGGGAACCGGCTATACTTGCGAAGTAGACAAAGCCACCGAAATATATGAGAAGCATAATTAGCATCCATATAATAGTTTGAAATGTCATTTATTTCCCCTCCTTAATTCCTGCTCCTACATTGAGAGCTTCAAGCTGCGGAGAAGAACCTTTTATCCAGCCGGCAAGCCAGTTATTTAGTATAATCCAGATAACAGCGGATACCACCCACTGCACCACCATGGTGCCGGGGCTGTAAGTCTCCAGCGGGTTCCACCAGGTGTCGGGATACCATGTGTAGCTCTGCCATACCCACCATCCGAAGATAATGGCGAACATGACAGGGAAGAGGCCAATGCAGTAGTTCCACCATTTGCCCACATAAATGTCGCTGGTCTTGTTGATAACTTCATTTCTGACACGGTCGATACCATGATTATATGCGGCATAGGCATAAATGAGACCGCTGATGAGAAGTCCTACACCCCATACCATATCCTGGTTGTTTAAAAATTCCACACTGTAAGCCGAGGGGACTCCGAGGAGGAATCCTCCGATGGAAATAATGATAGTAGCTTTTTTCCTGTCATAACCAGCATCCATAAAGTTACGCACACCTACTTCGATCATAGGCAGCAGCGATGATAGGGCTGCCAGGGTGAGCGCCAGGAAGAATATAGCAGCAACCAGTTGGCCTCCAGGCATGGTGGGGAATAATTTTGCAAGATAAATGAATGTTAGGCCGGTATTGCCGGCTTTCAAGGCTTCCATGGCAGCATCCGGAGTTGCCGAGAGGGCAAAAACCGTAGGCAAAACGCACATTCCCGCCAGGATAGCAGCGGATGCATCGCCCAGAACTATCATAAAGCTGTTGACTCCAATATCCTCATTTTCCTTCATATAAACTGCATAAGTAGCAATAAGGGCCCAGCCTGCACCCGTGGACCATGCCGACTGTGTAAAGGCATTGAGCCATACATCGGCCTTACCCAGTGATGCCCACTTGGGTACAAACAGATATTCCAGACCCAGAATCGCACCGGGTTTTGCTATAGCCCATACTGCAGCGATTATGAGAGATATAAACAGTGCTGGAATCATTATTTTATTGGCTTTTTCCAGGCCACCCTGAACCCCGCGGTATACTATAAGCCCACCAATCAGTATGGCTATGAAGTGGAAAAGTATGGTCTGTGAAGGATTGCCGATAAAGCCGTTCCACAATGCTTCGGAATCCACCCCGGCTTTAATAACACCTGAAACGGCGTAAACGAAATATCTCAAGGCCCAGCCCATAATAACTGCGTAATAAAACATTATACCAAGGCATGTAAAGCCAACCCATGCGCCGAGCCATGCGCTTTTCCTACCGATGAAATCTCTGAAAGAGCCAATGGTCCCGAGCCTGGTTGTCTTACCCATGACCATCTCCATCATCAACAGCGGAACCGCCCATATAAGGTTTGCCACCAGATAGGCAATCAAGAATGCACCACCATCATTAGTTCCTGCGACCCGTGGAAACCTCCAGATATTACCTGTTCCAACAGCCATACCCAGGGAAGCCAGGATAAATCCTAGCCTGCTGCCCCATTGTTCGCGTTTTTCGGCCATACGTTAACCTCCTTCACTTTTTTGATGAGTAATTTTTAAATCTAATATGTTGCATTCGAGACGGCAATGGTTATTTTCGATTTTTTACCGGCCATTCATGCGGGCCCGTCTCTCATCCCATATGAATGGCACATCCTCCATCCCCCCTTTTTTTATGGTATATTGAATGGTATACTGAGTTGCCCCGTCGGTATACTGGGTAACCCAGTTTGAATATTATATTATTTCTACAATAAATATAAAATTCCTGCTTTTTGTAAAAGATTTTCAAAATATTTTTATCAGGGAATGTTTTTGCATTAATAATTAAAAAGATTAACGGATATTTAAAAAGGCAAGAGGGCGAAGCTCCTGCCTTATTTATATTTTGTTTAATTAAACCTGTCTTTTAACTTTTCCATGACCTGAGGCATGGATGTGTACTCCATCTCGTCCAGGGGCAGCCTGTGGGGTTCAAAAGGTCCGAGCTGCCGAAGGTAATCGGCTATTTCCAGAGCTTTTTGCCTTGCCCTGTCATAAGCCACATCGGCGAAGAGGTCCTGGGGGCCGATGAGCTTTCCTTCTGCCAGTTGGAACCCCAGGGCAATGACTCTTGGCGGTCCATCAAAGCGTGTAGGGGTGGATTCTTTCTGAGAGACGGGAATGATAGGGCCGAAGTGGGATCCGCGCATCCAGCCCGCCACAAGGTGGGGATTGGAAAAAGGTTCTAGTGCCTCTCCCACCGCCGGCAGGCCGTTCTGGCAGCGCACTATAAGCACCGGATCATCCTTTCCCACATACCTGCCTGCCATCAGGTTCATTCTCTGGGTTGAAGACACCGCAGCTATTTCCCCATTTTTGCGGTATACAGCCTTGACCGCATACCTGTTGGCCGCTCCCAGAAACACCAATAAATCATATAATTCTTCCGGGCAGGAAAAGGTCACTTTTTTGTTTTCGATGAGATCTAAAACCTCGAATTTAAAACCTTCATGCATCTTGGGATCTATTACCAGGCCGATGGTGTTGAAGGGGTCTGCAAACATCTTGTAAAGCGGCAGATTCCAGGCCCCGGGCTCGGTCTTGTCGGCCATGAAAACTATTATGGGTTCGCTGGGACGCTCCTCAAATTCCATCTCCGCCACTCCAGGCCCCATACCCTTGATATTTCCCGAAAAGGCATCGGACAGCAAGTCCTGCCCCGCTCCGTAAAGCTTTAATCTTCTGGCAATCCGAGTGCATGATAGGAAGGTTTCCCATGCCAGCTTGTGAATTTGCTCATTGTCTATTCCTTTCCGGTGAGTCATCACAAGGTTGATATCATCACCCACACAGGTCACTTTGAAGTCCTCAAGAAGGTCCTGACCTCTTTGCCCCAGGGTTTTTTCTGCCTCCTGCAAAAGTTCCGGATGGACGCTGCTGTGGCCTACAAAACCTCCAATATCAGCCTTGATTACGGATAATGTGATTTTTTCACTCATAAAAAAATACCTCCTGACATTTAATAACAATTATGCATAAATATATAATTAGGATGTCATTATATATTTATTGTGCTATACTAAATATATATTCTACACAAAATAAAACTTTCCTTCTGGAATATTATATTTTAATATACTTTTAATATTGAATAGTATAACATTTAATTAGATATAATCGTCTACATGTGAATTTTTTGTCATTTCTTTAATTTTTTTATATTTTGGATTATAATATAAGTACAATAATGAAAGGGGGTTTTAATCTATGGATTTTCCCAGGGTGAAAATAGGGTTAACCGGGGTTGTTCAAAAAACAATAGAAAAAGAAGACACCGCCCTTGCCATAGGCAGCGGTGCCCTGAAAACTCTTCTTGCTACGCCGGCTCTGGTAGCCATGATGATCGAGGCATCAGTCAAAGCCGTTGATCCTCTGCTATTGGAAGGTTTCATCACCGTAGGAAAAGCGATAGATATAACCCATGAAAAGCCCACCTGCCAGGGGATGACCGTAACTGTAAAGTCAGTGCTAAAGGCTATTGACGGAAATAAATTGACTTTTGAGCTGACCGCTTATGACGAAGTGGGTATAATCGGAAAAGGTTATCATGAACGCCATATTGTCAGTCAGAAAGGCATCCTTCAAAAAGCTGAAGAGCGCAGAAAACTTCTAGAAAGCGGAATGGCTAAAGCACTTTAACGGTATCTATGGGGCAATAGCCTGCAGAATTTCCTTTGCTGTTATATCGGAATAAACACCAACCCTACCCAACCTTTCAGGCAGTATAAAAGTGATCTTTTCATTTAAATTCTTTTTATCGAAGCTCATACTTTCGATAAGGCTATCCGGATCGGGGCGGTGCGGTAAATCTTTCGGCACGGCGGATTTAACCAGGCCTTCGATGCGCAAAAAGGTCCTTTCATCAATAAGCCCTCGGTTGAGGGCTATTTTTGCTTCAAAAACCATACCCAGAGCCACTGCCTCTCCGTGCAGCAAGGTACCATAGCCGAAAACCGCTTCCAGAGCATGCCCTACCGTGTGACCAAAATTCAAAACCATTCGAAGCCCGCATTCGGCTTCATCTTCAGAGACGATTGCCGCCTTTATTTCACATGACCTCTTTATGGCGTGCACAAGGTCGGCTGTATTTTGCCTTAGATTTTTTATATATTGCTCCAGCCAGCGGAAAAAATCCTCATCCCTTATTATACCGTATTTGATAACTTCCACCAGTCCCTCGGCAAACTCCCTTTCCGGGAGACTCAAGAGAGTATCGGGATCAATAATCACCAATTTGGGCTGGTAGAAGGCTCCCACTATATTTTTGGCCCGGGGAAGGTTCACTGCCACCTTACCCCCCACACTGCTATCTACCTGGGCCAGGAGTGTGGTAGGAACCTGTATGAACCCTATTCCTCTCATATATGTAGCCGCTATAAAACCCGCCAGGTCCCCAACTACTCCGCCTCCCAGCGCCAGGATGGCGGACTTCCTGTCGAGCCTGTGGTCAAGGGCTGCGTTATAGAGGTCTTCGGCCCGGGCGAGGGATTTGCTGGCTTCGCCGGCAGGGACAACCTCGACAAAAGTTTGAAATCCTTCATTTTCCAATCCTGCCGCAAGCTGCCGGGCATATAAATCCACCACATTGCTATCCGTTATGACCAGGATCTTCCGGCCGGAAAAATACTCTCTTACAATTTTACTAATATTACCCAGAATTCCATGCTCTATAAAAATCGGATAAGACCTTTTGCCCAAATTTACATTAATACGTTCCATGTTTTCACCTCTTTCTTTCTTGATGAATAGTTGCATTATATTCGTGAAAATTCTTTTGCATTTCCTCAATGCTGTCGCCACCGAACTTCTCCACCATGGCCCCGGCCAGAACCCAGGCCATGGCCGCTTCCCCCACTATGCTGGCGGCCGGCACGGCGCAAATGTCTGACCGCTCAATGCTGGCGGCAAAGGGCTCTTTTGTTTTAATATCAACGCTTCTAAGAGGTTTATATAATGTAGGGATAGGCTTCATAGCAGCCCTCACCACTATGGGGCAACCGTTGGAGATGCCCCCTTCCAGCCCTCCGGCATTGTTGGTCTTTCGATAAAACCCCTGGCCTTTCTCGTAAAAGATCTCATCATGCACCTCGGAACCCTTTTTATGGGTCGCCTCAAATCCCAGGCCTATCTCCACCCCCTTTATGGCCTGAATACTCATGAAAGCCCAGGCTATAAGGCCGTCAAGCTTCCGGTCCCAGTGGACATGGCTTCCCAGGCCTACCGGGATATTCAAAGCCGCCACCTCAAACACCCCTCCCAGAGAGTCACCTTGAGCCCTGGCTTCATCTATGGCCTGCATCATCTGTTTTGAAACCGCTTCATCTATACAGCGCACCGGGGACCGGTCAGCAGCGGCTAAGTCTTTAATGGAATAACCTCTGGAGTTTAAACTCACATCACCTATTGATATCACATGGCTCATTATTTCAATTCCAAAAACCGAGAGCAACTGTCTGGCCACAGCTCCCACTGCGACCCTGGCAGCGGTTTCCCTGGCGCTGGCCCTTTCCAGCACATTTCTTATATCCTCCTGGCTATACTTTATAGCACCCGCCAGGTCTCCGTGGCCGGGCCTGGGCTTTGTCACCGGAAGCGCTTCCCTGTCTTTCCAGTTGTCATAGTCCAGGTTTTTTATCATGAGCGCAAGAGGGCTTCCGATGGTTTTACCCTTTCTTAATCCGCTCAGGATTTCTGCTTCATCCTTTTCTATCTTCATTCTTCCGCCGCGGCCGTAACCTTGCTGGCGCCTGAAAAGCTGCCTGTTTATATCCTCTTCATTTATCTTAAGATTTGCTGGCAGCCCCTCGATTATGGCCACCAGAGCTTTGCCGTGCGATTCTCCCGCTGTCAAAAACCTTAACATGAATTAAACCCCCTTGCAGTTTATTTGCCTTCACCTTGAGATTCCGGCTTCACCACCCTCCAGGCGGTCTTGTCTGCATACCTTCCCGCCGTGGAAGTAATGGCATTTAAAAATACTTTTTGCGGATCACCTATATAGTCTTTTGGTATGGAAAACCATATCCTTTTTTTATAAACGCTGACCGGAATCTGCTGCTTTAAAGCAATGCTTTCATCATTTTCCGAGATAGAGGTTGCCTTGAAATTTCTGATAAATACTTTCAATCTCCTGATGTCTCTATTTTTATATATAAAAATGGCATTCAATGTGTAATCGGTATTTTTTTCCACATTGCCGCGGGTCTCTATGGCAAAAAAGTATTTATCCCCTCCCTGGACCAATCCAACAGCTTTTATATCATCATTGCCTTCCACCCTGAGCAGGGGATTATCCATTATACTGGCTGTAACCACTTTATAGGGGAGTTCCCTTCCTTTTTTAAAATCAGGGACCTCACCGGTTTTTTTATAGTATTTATTTTCATATGTGCCGAAAAGCTCGTTTCTCCTGACAAAGGCATCCAGAAAGGTGCCCATGATTTTAAACTGGGTCCTGTACTCCCGTACGGCTTTTTCCTTAGCTTTCTCCGCTTCCGGATTTATCCGGTAGATGTGCCACCTGGTTCCTACGTTTTGCAGGGAAAGCGGCGGGTAAAGTGCCGCAGCCGGCAAGAGCGCCCAGGGTTCGGGCCACTGGTAATGGTGGACAAGATATGAGTACATGTGGGCTTTATAATCATACAATTCCACCGTGAATTTAACAAAATTGCTTACAGCCCAGTGGTCGGGATGCATGTCGTCAGGGTCCGGGTAGAAAATATCGGTGGGTTTAAAATCATCTATTATCTGCCGGAGGTTTTTTACCAGATTCTTTCCGCAGTATATTGCATTTTTATCGAAGCTGTTATCATATGGAGTTTTTGTATTGCCGTTTCGACTCATATGCGGATTGTCATAGTCCCAATTCTCCTCCCAGAGGTCTCTTATACTCCCATCAGCATAACCTAAAAATATTATATCATCCTTTGAAAGTCCAAGCTGCCGCATGGCGCTTATGGTTTCCTTTTGTCTCATGAGGCCGAGTTTGATATAGTCTTCGGGTTCTATATTTTTAGGCTTGATGTTGTTTTTCACGGCTCTTTTAAATCCGTCGCCATTTGTTACAACCACAACCTTTATCTTCTTCCCCAGTCTGGTTTCATTATATATAAGGCCACCCATGCCCACATTTTCATCATCAGGATGGGGTGCAATGATTAATATCCTGTCACCGATATCGATGGAACCAGCATATAATTTATCCCTGCTTCTGTCAATGGCATAACCTATATTGGTATAAAAATATGCAAAAAACCCCATTCCGTAAAAAAGAACAAAAGCAATTATCACTAACCCTGTCATGAAGTGTTTTTTCTTAGCAAAATTAAAATTTCGGCCCATAACAGTTCCCCTTTAATTTTTAAATTTGGCCGGTAATTTACATTTTGCCCAAAACGGTATAAAAAATTATGGGAGAAAACTTCAATTGCTTTTTTAAAAAATAATATCATTTTTGATGATAAGTGTAAAGAAAAACGGCTTTTCAGCCGTCTTAATTTCCTGTCATTCTTTTGTAGAGCCATCGCCCAAGCCATCTGGAAACTATATTGAAAAATAACACCATGACTATCAATATGGCCGAGGCTCCGTCGGCTATTTGCCTGGCATCGGGAGCAAGACCTTCGCTGTTGACCTTCCAGATATGCACGGCAAGGGTTTCAGCCGGACGGAATATATATAAAGGAGAATTAATATGAAAGGGATTCCAGTTGTTGAATTGAAGGCGCGGCGTGGTAATGCCCGCAGTATAGAGGAGCGCCGCAGCTTCACCGAACACCCGCCCGGCAGTGAGGATAATGCCGGTCACGAGCCCAGGAATGGCAGCCACCAGCACCACATGCACTATGGTCTGCCACTGGGTGGCCCCCAGGGCAAGGCTTGCTTCCCTCAATTCCCTTTTGACACTCCTCAGAGTGTCTTCCGATATTCTTGTCATAACCGGAAGATTAAGTACGGTCAACGCCAGAGCTCCCGCTATAAGGGAAAATCCCCATTTTAAAACTGTGACGAAGAATAACAGACCGAAAAGCCCTATGACTATGGATGGAAGGGATGCCAGGGTTTCTGTGCAGATCCTGATAATTCTTGTCCACCTGTTCTCTCGGGCAAACTCGGCAAGGTAAATACCTGCTCCAAGGCCCAGTGGAATGGTAAAAACCATGGTCAGAACCAGCAAAAGAAAGGAGTTAAAAATCTGAGGTCCTACTCCTCCTCCTTTCCTGAAAGCGTTGGGGGGGCTCGTCAGAAAATGCCAGTTGATTACTCCCAGGCCATGATACAGTATAAATCCTATAAGTGCTATTAATAATAATGAAACAAAAAAGGCTATAAAATAAAAGATAAAGGTGGCGATTTTATCAGAAGTTCTGGCATTTATCATTTTATAGCCCTCCTGCTCTCGATGGCCCTGATGAGCATGATAAACATAAATGATATGAACATCAACAACAGCGCAATAGACCAGAGGGCATTGTTCCACACGGTCCCCATCACCGTATTGCTCATCTCCATCGTTATTATGCTTGTCATGGTATGCATGGGCTTTAAGAGGGAATCGGGCATCCTGATGGCATTTCCTATGACCATCTGTACCGCCAGGGCTTCTCCGAAGGCTCTCGCAAGGCCCAGGACAACACCTGTTAGAATCCCTGGAAGAGCTGCAGGAAGAAGCACCATCTTTATGGTCTGCCAACGGGTGGCCCCCAGAGCCAGAGACGCTTCACGTATATCATTGGACATGGCCTGCAAACTGTCGGTGGAGACACTTGCTATGGTGGGAAATATCATGATGGCCAGAACTATGGATCCTGCCAGAAGGCTGAACCCCAGGCCTCCTACATGGTTTCTAATAAAAGGCACCAGCACGCTGAGGCCTATCCATCCGTAAACTACTGATGGTATGCCCACGAAAAGCTCAATTACAGGCTGAAGGGCTTTGCGGCCCCATCCGGGGGAAATCTCGGACATGAAAATAGCTACACCAAGGCTGAAGGGAGTACTCAGAATAAGTGCGAGCAGGGATACCGCCACGGAACCCGCTATAAACGGCAGCGCTCCAATCAGCGGTCCTCCCTCGGATTTAGGTGCGTCGGGCCGCCAGACCGTAGTGAATAAAAAATTTGTTATAGATACCCCATCTTTTATAAAGGTAGATAAACCTTTTGAGGTAATGAAGAAAATTATCGAAATAGTTGTTACGATAAGAAGGCTGGCACATAAAAACGTAAAATTCCTGCCCAGTTTATTCACGAGCTTCTGGTTAGCCATATATATGTCTCCTTCAAAATTTTATTCCATTAAAATCATAGCAAGTTTACGTTTAAATCATGTTAAAAAATTGTTAAGTTTATGTAAAGTTTGTGTAAATTTAGGTGCCGCTGGTTTCATGCCGCTGTCCGAAAATTTCAGCCCTAACTCTGTGTCTTTTCCATATAAAAGCCCGGGTTTTTAGCACCCGGGCGTAATTTTCCTTAAATTAGTTGTCCCTTGAAACTTTCATATCTGAAATTGCTATATAACCAAGCTGCTCTACTAGGGGTTTCACTTCATCGCTTACCATGTAATCGAGGAATGCTTTTGTAAGACCGGTGGGCTCACCCTTTGTATACATATGTTCGTAAGACCAGATGGGATATTTGCCACTGGTGATGTTTTCTTTTGTAGGTTCCTCACCTTCCAGCTTGAGTGCTTTAACACTGCTGTCCACATAGGATAATGCGAGATAGCTGATGGAACCCGGTGTATCGGCCACAACCTTTTTGATGGCGCCGGAGTTTTCTTCGGTTAAAGCTATACCCTGGGCTTCCTCCTGACCATTAAGGGCGTATTTCTTGAAGGTGGCCCTGGTGCCGGAGCTGGTGGGCCTGTTAATAATTACTATCTTCTGGTCATCTCCGCCGAGTTCTTTCCAATTTGTTATCTTGCCGGTAAAAATATCGATCAACTGCTGCTTTGTCACATTGTCCACTTTTACATTGGGATTGACCACTGTGGCGAATCCTACCACACATACCTTATGGTCTACAAGCTCTTTAGCCTTGTCCGCGTCTAACTTTTCATTGGCGAATATATCGGAGTTTCCTATGTCAACACTGCCTTCTGAAACCAGCTTGAGCCCCGTGCCGCTGCCACCTGCCTGAACATTGATCCTGGCATTGGGATTCTTGCTCATAAACTGAGCTGCAGCTTCTTCTACTAGAGGCAACAGTGCGGAGGAACCTGCTGCGGTGATGCTGCCGGAAATTTCGCTGCCGGAGTTGTCTGCCGGAGCCTGATTTGCCGCTTTATTTCCGCAGCCGGCGATCACTAAAAGACCTGCGAGAAGAATGGCTATTACAATAGCAATTTTTTTCCGACCTTTAAACATTTAATAACCCCCCGGAATTTTTATGTTTGGTTTACATTAATAGTATACAAGCTTATTGTAAATAGGATATTAAGGGGCTGTTAAGTTTTTGTAAAAAATAAGGTATGAGCAACACTTTGATGTTGCCCATACCTTAAAAAGTGTGTCCTTTACTCCCACTCAATTGTAGACGGCGGTTTTGAGGTGATGTCGTAGACTACTCTGTTGACCCCGGGGACTTCGTTGACTATCCGGGTGGAAATGTTGTCCAGGACATCGGCGGGAAGTCTCGCCCAGTCTGCGGTCATGCCATCTTCGCTTACGACGGCCCTGACAGCTACTGTATAGGCATAAGTGCGTTCGTCTCCCATAACGCCAACGCTTCTTATATCCGGCAGCACCGCAAAAGCCTGCCATAATTCCCTGTAGAGGCCGGCCTTTTTTATCTCTTCATACACGATGGCATCGGCCTCTCTCAAAATATCGAGCTTTTCCGGAGTCACATCGCCCAGCACCCTTATGGCAAGGCCGGGCCCCGGGAAGGGCTGGCGGTAAACTATTTCTTCGGGAAGGCCCAACTGGGCGCCAATCCTCCTTACCTCATCCTTGAATAAATCTCTCAAGGGCTCTATGAGTTCAAATTCCACGTCTTCCGGCAGTCCTCCCACATTGTGGTGACTTTTTATGACCGCAGCGGTCTCGGTGCCGCTCTCTATGACGTCCGGATAGAGGGTCCCCTGCACCAGATAATCTATCTTCCCCAGTTTTGCCGCCTCATTTTCAAAAACCCTTATAAATTCCTCGCCTATGATTTTCCTCTTTTTCTCCGGGTCCTTCACTCCTTTCAACTTTTCGAGGAACCGCCTGGATGCATCCACAGCTATCAGGTTGATATGAAACTTATCCCTGAAGGTTTTCTCCACGCTTTGAGCCTCATTTTTTCTGAGCAGGCCATGGTCCACGAAAATGCAGGTGAGGTTGTCCCCCAGAGCTTTATGGGTGATGAGTGCCGCCACCGAGGAATCCACCCCGCCGCTCAGGGCGCACAGTGCTTTTTTGTTCCCTACCTTTTCCCTGATAAGCTTTACCTGTTCTTCAACGAAAGCCTTCATGGACCAGGTGCCGCTCAAACCTGCAATACCGAAGAGGAAATTGTTGAGAATTTCTCTCCCCCGGGGAGTATGCGCCACCTCTGGATGAAACTGCACTCCGAAGAGATTTTTGCCGTTGCCAACGGCGGCATGGGGCGTATTTTTTGTATGAGCCAGAGTCTTAAACCCTTCAGGTAGAGCCAGAATTGAATCACTGTGGCTCATCCACACGGTCATTTTTGTCTCAAGGTCCTGGAACAGCCCTCCGTCTTCATCCACAAAAAGCTCCGCGCGACCGTATTCCCGGGCCCTGGCGGGTTCCACCCTGCCTCCGAGCAGGTGGCACATGAGCTGCATGCCGTAGCATATTCCCAGAATAGGGATCCCCGAGTCAAAAAGCCTCCTGTCGCATACGGGCGCATTTTCCGAATATACGCTGGCGGGACCCCCGGAAAAAATGATGGCCTTTGGTTTTCTTGCAACTATTTCCTCCAGCGGTGTCTTGTAGGATAATATTTCACAGTACACATGAGCTTCGCGCACGCGCCTTGCTATGAGCTGGCTGTACTGACCGCCAAAATCCAGAATGATGACATTTTCCTTAACATCCGGCATTAAAAAACCTCCATTTCCGATACATAAAAATCCGGTTATATTTTATATTATCCCATAAAATTTGAAGCTTTTCCATAATATATAGTAAAAAAGTTGATTGAGTTGATAATCTTTTACAGGAAATAAAAATGTGATTGATGATTTGTAAAATTTAATTTTTTATCTGTTGTTTTCTGTATTTTTTTGTTATTATAAGTTACTTCTTGAATAAAATGTACTGTAATATTCCCAATCTTTTGTCCCGGTTGAATTTTATTAATAGAGTGAGAGGGGGGGGTGAGATAAGGTTGTTTCTTTTTATTTTTAAACCTTTAAATTAATATCATAACAAATTTTATAAGGAGGGATATCATGAAACTCAATGTGACAACTAAAATTTTCATCGGCCTTGTCCTTGGTGTCATAGTGGGGTTATTCTTTACATCAGCTCCCGATGCGGCAAAAACGTATATTAAACCCTTCGGAGACCTGTTTTTAAATCTCATCAAGATGATCATTGTGCCACTGGTTCTTTCATCCCTTGTAGTGGGCGCCGCCAGCACTGGTGATGTTAAAAAACTCGGGAGGATCGGAGTCAAAACCCTCACATATTATCTCCTTACTACAGCTTTTGCCGTAACCCTGGGACTTATTCTTGGCAATATATTAAACCCCGGTCTCGGAATGAATTTACCTGCCGGTGCCAAACCTGATGTAAGTAAGGTCCCATCCATTATCGAAACTCTATTAAATATAGTGCCGTCAAATCCCATAAAGGCCATGGTAGATGTTAACATGCTTCAGATCATTGTTTTCGCCCTTTTCCTGGGAATTGCAATAACATTAATAGGGGATAAAGGAAAGCCGGTTCTGAATTTCTTTGAAAGTCTTGCCGAAGTCAGCTATAAAATAGTGGCGCTCATCATGTCCTATGCCCCCATAGGCGTGTTCGGTTTAATCGTGCCGGTCGTGGCTGCCAACGGTCCTGCAGTGTTGCTTCCTCTTTTAAAAGTGATTATAACAGTGTATATAGGTGTGGCCCTTCACGCAGTTTTGGTGTATTCTTCCCTGGTCTATATCTTCGCAAAGATGAACCCATTGAAGTTCTTTAAGGGCGCTTCTCCGGCCATGGTAGTGGCATTTACCACCAGCAGCAGTTCTGGAACTCTACCGGTCACCATGGAATCTGTAGAAAAAAATCTCGGCGTGCCAAAAACAATCAGCAGCTTTGTACTTCCCCTGGGGGCTACCATTAACATGGATGGGACGGCCCTGTACCAGGGAGTATGCGCTCTTTTTATAGCACAGGTATTTGGAATTCACCTTACATTGGCCCAGCAAATGGTAATCATCCTCACTGCCACTCTTGCATCCATAGGTACCGCCGGCGTTCCCGGAGCCGGGCTTATAATGCTCACCATGGTTCTTCAATCGGTGGGTCTGCCGCTGGAGGGTATTGCCCTTATAGCCGGAATTGACAGGGTCCTGGACATGGCCAGAACCTGCATAAATGTCACCGGCGACATGGCGGGTTCAGTAGTAGTGGCGGCCTCGGAAGGCGAGCTTCAAAAACCCGGCGTTAAAACTGTAAGCGCATAAAGAGCTCAAGTCACCGAAGTAATAACTACAGAATGGAAAAAAAATAACTATTTTTAAGGATAATATAAAAGCTCTACCCTTGTAAGATATGTTACAATACAGGGGTGGAGCTTTTATATTTAAACCAGTTTAAACCGTCTAATATTTTAAACCATATTGCAGGATTGACTCATTGTTATCAAATATTCACACCATTATAATAAAACTAAATAAATTAAAAACGGGGGTGTTCAGGAATTGAAAAGATTTATTTCCATTTTTCTATGTCTTCTCCTGGTTGTAAGTGTTATAGCCGGCTGCGGTCAGGGAAACGCCGCCAAAGAACAATCTCAAGATACCGGGCAAAAAAGTGAAAGCTCTGCCGCAGAATCCAAAAGCGTAACAGTCTATACATCACACCCGGCAGAAATAGTAAACTCCATAATCAAGGAATTTCAGGAAAAAACCGGCATTAAAGTCGACCTGGTGGAAGCCGGAACAGGGGAACTTTTGAAGAGAATTCAGGCGGAAAGCGGCAATCCCCTGGGTGATGTGATGTGGGGTGGCGGAGCCGAATCCCTTGATGCGTACAAACTATATTTTGAATCCTATAAGACTTCTGTAGACGATAAGATACCTGCATCATATAAAGACCCGAACAACACCTGGACAGGTTTCACTACCCTCCCCATGGTAATCATGTACAATAAGAAACTCGTAAAAGAAAGTGAAGTGCCCGATTCCTGGGGTAGTCTATTGGACCCCAAATGGAAAGGCAAGATCGCTTATGCAGACCCCTCGGCTTCCGGTTCATCCTATACAATCCTTGTCACTATACTTACGGCATACGGAAAAGATGACGGCAAGGGGTGGGATTTCATCCGCAAATTCGTAAAAAACCTCGATGGAAAGATTCTTTCAGGCTCTTCCGGCGTCTATAAAGGCGTGGCCGATGGAGAATATTCTCTGGGCCTTACGCTGGAAGAATCCGCTGTCAGGTACTTAAAATCCGGGGCAGATGTGGGCATCGTCTATCCCAAGGAAGGGACATCGGCAGTACCTGACGGTGTGGCTCTTATAAAAGGTGCCAAACATCCAGAAACCGCAAAGACCTTTATTGAATTCGTTTTAGGTAAAGATGTTCAGCAGACCATGGCGAACGACTTTTATAGAAGATCTGTAAGAACGGATATAGATTCCCCCGGAGAGATAAAACCTTTAAAAGACATTCCAATGGTTGTTTATGACTTTACATGGGCATCCAAGTATAAACAGGAAGTTCTGACACAATGGAAAAATATTGTTACCGGTAAATAAAAAAACATGGATGAGGACATTTCGAAAGAAATGTCCTCATAAAATCTTATTATCTTTAAGAAAGGATATATGAACTATGAGCTACCAGGTTTCAATAAAAGGTGTTTCCAAGTTTTACGGCAATTTCACTGCATTAAATAATGTAACCCTGGAAATTCAAAAAGGTGAGTTTTTTACGCTTTTAGGACCTTCCGGATGTGGTAAAACCACTCTATTGAGGATGATTGCCGGTTTTAACACCATTGATAGCGGAGAAATATATTTTGACGATATGTTCATAAATAATATCCCAGCCCATAAGAGGAATACCGGAATGGTATTCCAGAACTATGCCGTATTCCCTCATTTAAATGTCTTCCAGAATGTAGCCTACGGCCTGAAAGCCCGAAAGTTTAATGTAAATACCATAAATGCTAAAGTAGAAGAAGCGCTGAAGTTGGTGCAGATAAGTGATATGAAAGCCAGGCGGCCGTCCCAATTGAGCGGCGGCCAGCAGCAGAGGGTAGCTCTTGCCAGGGCTATAGTAATTCAGCCCGATGTGCTTTTAATGGATGAACCGCTTTCAAATCTCGATGCAAAACTCCGGGTCCAGATGCGTTCCGATATAAAAAAACTGCAGAAAAACCTGGGCATAACCACCATTTACGTTACCCACGACCAGGAGGAAGCACTGGCAATCTCAGACAGGATCGCCGTGATGTGTGACGGAACGGTCATGCAGGTGGGAACGCCGGAGGACATTTATAAAAAACCGGCAAACCCCTTTGTGGCGGGTTTTATAGGAAAGTCAAATTTTTTAGATGGTTTTATAGAAAATATTGACAGTAATTCGAAGGCGGAATTAAACATTTTAAATACAGTTATCCAGGGCATTTTCGTTAAAAGAAATTATAAGGGGAATGTACGGATAGCTGTAAGGCCTGAGGGGATAATGCTTGAAGAGGCCGGAAAAGGAGATATCACGGGGGAAATAATCGCATCTACATTCCTTGGAGATTTTATCTGTTATGAAGTTAAATTGGAAAGCGGTCAGGTCCTTGAAATCAATGAATACACAAAGGACATGAAAAACACCAAAAAAATTGGCGAAAAAGTGGGGATCATTTTCCCGCCACAAAACATGATTTTATTTGATTCAGAGAGAGGAGAATTGCTCTCATGATATGTCGTAAAACTTCAAGAACTAAAGTTCATAAGCACCCGACCAGTTTTGAACCCTGGGCAGCCATATCTTTTTTAATTTTTTTAATGACCATTGCCTTTATTATATATCCTTTTTATAATTTGTTCTTACAGAGTTTTAAATCGACATCAGGAATCTTATCACTTGAACACTACAGGAATTTTTTTAGTACACCTTATTATTATAAAGTTCTCTTTAACAGCCTTTATATTTCTTTCTTTTCTACAATCTTTGCGGCCCTTCTGGGCATTCCCATGGCATATTTTGTCACAAGGTATAATATCCTGGGCAAAAAAATGATAAATCTCATGGTAATTCTTTCTCTCATGTCACCCCCTTTTATCGGCGCATACTCATGGATATTGCTGCTTGGGAGGAACGGTTTTTTGACGAGGCTATTAAATTCAATAGGCATTAATATTCCAAGTATTTACGGTCCGGTGGGGATTATCCTTGTCTTCACCTTAAAATTTTATCCTTATATATACCTATATGTCAGCGGAGCCATAAACAGCATCGACAGTTCCATGGAAGAGGCTGCCGAAAACCTCGGAGTGCACGGAATTAAAAAACTTTTTACCATCACCTTTCCCCTCATTCTGCCAACGATACTGGCAGGAGCTCTTATGGTGTTCATGTCTTCTCTGGCTGACTTTGGAACACCGGTATTAATAGGTGAAGGTTTTAAAGTGCTTCCCGTTTTGATTTACCAGGAATATATGAGTGAAGTGGGCGGCAACGCAACCTTTGCCAGCGCTGTTAGCGTTATAATTGTAATAATCTCCACATTGATGCTTTTGTTTCAAAAAAAAGTGGTGGAAAACAGGAACTATAACATGAGTGTGTTGAGGCCGCCCGCCATTATTAAATTAAAACAGCCGGTTCAAATTCTGTTATCCGCCATATGTTTTATGGTAGCGTTTATTTCCATGTCCCAGCAGATAGTAGTGGTGATCACTTCATTTATTAAAACCAGCGGACCCATTTTTGTAAGGGGTTTTAGTACCGCAAGCTACATAACTGTTATGCACAAACTCGGTCACAATATTTTCAACACTTTTTCATATGCTACCATTTCCATCATTATTATGATTATTCTGGGAATGTTGATTTCATATATAAACGTGCGCAAACCATCAAAACTTTCCAATGTAGTAGACACTTTGATGATGGTACCCTATGTCATTCCGGGTTCGGTTCTTGGTTTGAGCCTTCTCATCGCATTTAATAGAAAACCCATATTATTGAGCGGCACCATGTTCATAATGATCATCGCTTATGTCGTCAGAAAAATACCATATACCGTCAGGTCCAGCACTGCCATTTTATATCAGTTGGATGCCAACATAGAGGAGGCTTCTATAAACCTGGGAGTTACTCCCTTAAAGACCTTTTTCAAAATCACTGCAAGACTTATGGCTCCCGGCGTCATATCGGGAGCAATGCTGAGCTGGATTGCCACCATAAATGAATTGAGCTCTTCCATTATCCTTTACACAGGAAAAACCTCTACAATTTCGGTGGCTATATATACAGAAGTGGTAAGGGGAAGCTTCGGGACTGCGGCAGCTCTTTCTTCAATGCTTACTATGGCAACGATTGTTTCGATTCTTATTATAAACAAAATATCAGGCGTGCAGAATGTTTCTATATAAATGCTGTAATTTAAAAGGATTTCTTTTAAATTTATCGAAATTATATACCGGGAGGATGCAATTTTGAAATACTTTGACCTGCACACTCATAGCATTTATTCCGACGGCGATGCCAGCATAGAGGAATTAAAAAAAATGGCAGATGAGAAAGGATATGGTCTGGGGATTTCCGACCATATATTCTGCCCTCCTATTCTTGAGACTGATGATATAAAAAATTACCTTGACATTCTTGATAATTATCCGGTTTTAAAGGGAGTTGAGGCAAACATCGGCCAAGATGCCTTACTTCCCGACAGTATTTTAAAAAGATTGGATTATGTTATCGCCAGCGTCCACTGGTTGCCTTATAATGGTAGCATTTTATATCTCTCGGAGTATTTTGGATACAGGGCCGGACATAGAGATATGTATGTACAAAAATATGATAAAAGGTATTCCGAAAATCTGCTGGAGATTTGCCTGAAGATAATCGAAAAAACCTTTACATCCACAAGGGTGGATATATTGGGACACCCCACCGTACTACCCTTTTATGAAGATTTAATCGGAAGCAGTTTTTTGGAACACTGGGAAGACGAAGTCATAAACCTTTGTATAAAACACAATGTTGCAATTGAAATCAGCGGATTGTGGAAAGAACCCGGCAAAAGTTTTATAAAAAAAGCTTATAATAAGGGAGCATTTTTTTCCTTTGGAAGTGACTGCCATAAAATAGAAGAAATATGTGACCTGGATTATCCCATAAAAGTTGTAAAAGAAGCCGGAATTCCGTTTGAAAGGATTTATATACCTGAAGGGGCCAGTTAGATTGAAAGTAAAGTTAAATCTGTTTCAAAAACTTGTATTGTTATTTGTAGCCATTTACCTCATACCTATGGTATTTCTAGGGACTCTGTCTTACCAGATATCCAACCGCACGCTAAAAAGACAAATGGCAGAAAATGCCTTAAGATCTGTAAACAATATGACAAAAAATTTGGATGATTTTTTTGAGGATTATGGAAAAATATCGGATGACATTTATCATGATGAATTGATAAACGGCATACTTTCCGGGAAAATTCCGGCTGATTACGATTTGAAGAAATAAACAGGAGGGTTTACTCCCTTTTTGCCGGTAAAAAATATAAGACACCTGTTTATATTCTGGACAAAAATGGAAGTCCCATCTATAATTCATTTCCCCTACCAAAAAAATATTTGTATAAAAAAGAAAATAAGAACTGGGGCATTTTCAGAGAGGTGCTAAACGCCCCGGGAATAAAGGTGTATTATCCCGAGAGTTACATGGATTATCAGGGCAATACAATTTCACTCAGCATTGCCCGAAGTGTTTTTAATAAAAACAATGAATGCATGGGTTTTATTTTTCTTGATGTTTATAACAGTCATATCAGAGATATATTGAACGGATTAAATTCTATGGTAGCCCAGGACATTATAATTATCGATAAGAACAATTATATATTATACAATTCCAGGGTTCCGACCGATGAAGGTTCCTTTTTAAATGCCCCGTATATGGCGGATATCAAACATGGCCAGGGGTATTTCTTCAAACAGTTTGACAAAAAACCGTTTTTGATGGCTTATTCGACCTCACAGCTTACCGGATTAACTATTATCGGAATTACTTCAATGAAAACCTTTTTTGAAAATACCGCTTCTATAACAAAAATGACCGTAACGGTTGTCATCGGCGTATTTTTCATTTGTATACTAACTGCCATATTTTTTGCCAATTACATTTTTAAACCCATAAAACAATTAGTCAACGCCATGAAAAATGTGGAGGCCGGAGATCTCTCCACCAGAGTTTGCCTTCATACATGGGATGAAATTCAGGAAGTCGGCGAGAGCTTTAATAAAATGGTAATAAGAATAAAGGAATTAATTGAAACGGCTGTGGAAAGGCAAAAAAGGCTCAGGATGGCGGAGATCAAGGCACTTCAAGCCCAAATAAATCCCCATTTTATTTACAACACATTGGATACCATAAACTGGATTGCAAGGCTTTATAATGTTTATGATATTTCAAATATAGTAAATGAATTTGGCAAACTTCTGCGTTCCACTATCAACAATGAGGATGACTTAACTACTGTTCGGGACAACATCGCCATAATAAACAGTTACCTCAGTATTGAGAAGATCCGCTACGGAAATAAATTTGACGTTATAATAGATGTGGATGAAAATCTGTATGATTATTGTATCCCCAAATTTTTACTTCAGCCCTTGGTGGAAAACGCAGTGATTCATGGCCTGGAAAAGAAGATGGGAAAAGGGTCTCTTACAATACGTGGCTATCGAGATGATAGGGATATGATTTTCAAAATTGCCGACGATGGAGCCGGCATGGACCAAAAGGATATTGAAGAAATATTAAACAGCCACCCGGGGAAAACCCGCCACTCTATCGGTATATATAATGTCAACAAAAGGCTCAAACTTTATTTCGGAGAAAGTTACGGTCTAGAAATACACAGCCAGAAAGGAGAAGGAACAACAATTATTATAAGGGTCCCCCTTAACTGGAAAGGAGAGACTTTTCTTGATAAAGGTTGTAGTTGTTGAAGATGAGTATTTTGTAAGAAAGGGAATAATAATGACTACTCCATGGGCGAAATTCGGATGTGAGGTTATTGGAGAAGCAGAAGATGGTGTAAACGGGGAAATGCTTATAGAAAAGCTTCATCCAGACCTGGTCCTGGCAGATATAAGGATGCCGGGCATCGATGGGCTTGACATGATCCGACATCTGAAGGAAAATAAGGTGGCCGATGATATAGAATTCATTATAATTTCAGGGTATGACGAATTTAATTATGCCCAGCGGGCATTGAAATTGGGTGTAAAGGACTATATATTAAAGCCAGTAGATATTACGGAACTGAATAATACCCTGGATAATATATCCGGAGTCATAAATTCCAGAAAACTTAAAAAGAAGCTGGAAGAAAAAATAGATAAACTGGTGGACTCAAACCTTGCAAATTTTAAAGAATATATATCCAGCAGCGGCACAGACCTGAAAGAAAATTATATTGAAAGGATAATCCAGTATATTAAGGAAAATTACATGTATGACATCAACATCCAGGATGCAGCAGAAAAGTTATTTATAAGCCCGAGCTATATATGTAAATTGATAAAATCCAAAACCAGTTATACTTTCATGGAGTATCTCACCAGCTTCAGAATAAAAAAAGCCATGGAATTGTTAAAAGATCCGGAAGCTAAAATCTATGCCGTGGCAAACTCCGTGGGCTACAAAGACTCCCGGTATTTCAGCCAGGTCTTTAAAAAACATGTGGGGATGACCCCCCAGGAATACAGACAAAAATAAAAGATTAATTGTATATGGTATTCTCGGTAATAATTAAATCCATCTTTACATCATGTTCTTCAGCTGGAAGGCTGTCGGTCACCTGTATTTCGAAGGCAACGGCCACTTTTTTAACCTCCGGCCGGAGCTTCGGCAAAAAGCTGTCATAATACCCCGCCCCGTAACCCATGCGGTTGCCCCTTTTGTCAAAGGCCACGCCGGGGACCACCACCAGGTCTATTTCTTCCGGCGAAATGCCTTTTTCTCCGGCAGGCTCCAGAATGCCGAAGGTGCCCGGTGAAAGCTCATCAAGGCTTTTTATCTCAATGGCCAGCAAGCCATACCCCTTTTTTACTTTAGGCACCACTACCCTTTTCCCTTCCGATAGAGCTTTCGTGAGGCCATCTCTGGTTTTAACCTCATTTCCGGCATCCACGTAAAACATTATCGTTTTAGCTCCCCGAAATTCTGAGAGGGAAAAAAGCCTGGACATGATTTTTGCGCTTTTTTCTATTATGTCTTCTGCGGCAAGTTCCGACCGGGTCTTTAAAAATATTCTTCTCAATTCTTTTTTATAATTCCGGGCATCTTTCTCTGCTATCACACTCATATTTTTTATACACACCCCTCCCCAGGAATTCAATGATTTTATTGTCTCTAAGTATTTGAAGCTGCTGTCTTATTTTAGCCTCGATGTTATTATTATTTGGATGTAAGCTTCTTAAATATGGAACATAAGCATAGACATCCTTTAGATAGAAAACCTTTTTCTTAATTTGCGTTATAACATTCATAACATCCGCAATCCAACCTCTACCTTCAATATCCTTAATTTTTCTATAAAAGTTTATTCTTTCTACCATTGCTCTTACTTCCTGTATATCGACTACGTTTTTGTCTTTTATTACGTATATCTTACCAGCATCAGGAATATCTTTCAAAACAATATTACAGCCTGTCCATCCTGCCCTCTTAGCAAAATGTGATAAAGGCTTCCTTTTTTGAATAATTCCAGGCAATATAAATTCCTTGGAATAATAATTAAATCATTGATACAGTCAAAATTAAGACCGTAACTCATAAATAAAAAATTGGGTACTGAATTCTTGTATATAGCATCTATCATTTTGTTATATTCACCGTCTACAACGATATTACCCAATTTTTGTCTTTTCGATTTCAACTGAAATTCCTCTCCGCAAAAATCGCAAAAAAAGTCCGCAACAGGATGATTATTATTATAAATATTTATTCTTTCTCTTGTACAAAATGGGCAAAACATATTGTCTTTAAACCAGTTTTCAGAAATTACTCTGATCAACTGCGATTTACTTTTGTATGCTGCATTATATTCCAGATAATAACTATAAAGAGTTGAATCAATTTTCATAAATTGACCCCTTTACTTATAATTGGCCCTTTCTATATTATACATCGGAGAAATCATCTTTTTGATCTATATTTTCAGGGTCAGAATTTTCTGCGGACAACTTTAGCGCCTTTTACATCCAAAAATCTGCAAATAGAAATCAGTCCTCACTTTTTGATGCGCATCTGTAAAATCATCCACATACCATATCAGACAATATTTATCAGCTCATCCATTAAGATCACTTTCTCATAGAGTACCCCATCCTGCGGTAAGTGTGCCTTTTGCCTCTTATGGCAGTAGATAGCTCCATTATGTTTTCCGGCAGGGCGATGCCTGAAAATCCGGCGTCTCCGATGTGTTGAATGTCCGCTCCGGCCATCTTGGACATCAATGCAAATTGTTCAATGGTGCTTTCGTCAGAACCCTCCTGGGATGTGCCGATAGCGGTCAGGGCCAGAGCTCCTTCTTCATGGATAGCTTCAATTTGCTTTCCGGCCAGTTCCAGGTCCACTCCCGGCACGGTCCCCGGCGCCGGGATTAAAACCACGTCGGCTCCAGCCACGGCAAAACTTCTCAATGTATCGGGGTCGTATATGTTATTACCTCCTGCGCCGTGCATTTTGCCGGCTATTATCATTAATCTGTCTTTGAGGATGGCCGACGCCCGCCGGATGCCATCCAGTATGGTCCCGTCAGTCACGCCGGTTTTGGGATTGCCTGTTATCATAATGTAGTCAAATCCCCACTCCAGAGCTTTCTTAAGATTCGACTCATTTAAAACCCTTCCCTCAGGATAATCGATTCCCTCCGGCACGGGTTCCAGATTGACCCCCAGAAATCTTCCTGTGATATTTTTTACTTTTTTTATATACCCCGGATTTTCCAGGTTTTCCCGAACCCTGGAGGGGATATTGTCAAAAGCCTCTAACCCCCGAAAAAAATCTATACCCAGATCATCAATGCCGAAAATAAAAGGAAAGTTGAAATCAAAAGCGTTCAATGTTATCATATCCGCCCCAAAAGCCGCTGCCAGCTCCGGATTGCTCACTCCGTACACAAGAGGGGGACAATTAATGATTACTTCCGCCATAACGGTCCTGCCTTCGGAAGCTCTTATCGTCTCAATTAAATCCCGTTTTTCCATTGCCATAATTTCGCTATGACACAATTCGAATATTCTTTTCATATACATGCCTCCGTTCAAAAATTGGTTGTTTATCAACATAATACTTCTACATTAAAAATAAAAAATCCTTTTAATCCCAATTTATACTAGATTAAAACTAATACACTCTATTCAAAACACATTTTCATCAAGGGAATACACATTAGTTTTTCACGGTCTGGTTTTAAAACACATTAATACATATGCAATGTTGTACCGATAAAATTTAGGTATTACAATGATGGCATGACTCTTGTATATTTTATATGAAAAAAATCACACGAAAGGATGATTTTTTTGGAAGCCATCATTAAATTTTTGAATGACCGTTTTATGCCGTTTGCCGGCAAGCTCGCAGAACAAAGGCATCTGAAAGCACTGCGCGAAGGTATCGTTGCAGTAATGCCGCTTTTATTAATTGGTTCCTTATTCTTAATCATAGCTTATCCTCCTATAGAGAGTCTCGACAAAGCGATCGAACCTTTTAGAAATGATCTTTTAAAAGTATCCCGCGCTACATTTGGTATAATGGCTTTGGCGGCTTCTTTTTCAATCGCGTACTCCCTTGCAGCATCTTACAGGCTTGATAGTCTCGCATCAGGAATAATAAGCATATCGGCATTTTTGCTTTCGGTGCCTGCCGCAAAAGATGGAGGTCTTGCAACGGAATGGCTGGGTAGCAAGGGCTTATTTGTAGCAATGGTTCTTGCCCTTTTAGCCGTCGAGATTCAGAGGACATTTATGAACAAAAACTTTTTTATAAAAATGCCTTCCGAAGTGCCCCCATTTGTGTCCAGGTCTTTTGCAGCGTTGCTGCCTGGTTTTGCAATGTTGTTTTTGGTTTGGATAATTAATATCCTACTGTTAAGAATTACAAACTTGACCTTGCCTGAAGCCATAAATAATGTTCTGGGAATACCCATTATGAATCTGGGCTCTTCACTTCCCGCCACTCTTATTGCCATAATTGTTATTCAACTTCTCTGGTGTGTCGGAATACAGGGAGCGGATATTGTGGCCGTATTTTTGGGGCCCGTATGGCTCTCCTTATCAGAGCAAAATGCGGCGGCCAAAGCGGCCGGTGAAATATTGCCAAACATCATTTCAAATCAGTTTATTTATATCTTCGTGTTTGTTGGCGGAGCCGGCGCCACATTTGCTCTCGCACTCTTGCTGTTGTTTAACGTTAAGTCTTCTCAGTTAAAAGCAATTGGAAAAGCAGGTATCTGGCCCACGTTGTTCAATGTCAATGAACCCATAACTTTTGGTATGCCGATAATAATGAATCCCATAATGTTCATACCGTTCATACTGGCCCCTCTGGTGGCTGCTATTATCACATACATGGCAATGGCAATGAACATAGTCGCAAGGCCGTATGCCATAGTCCCCTGGACAACTCCCGCCCTCATCAGCGGTTTTCTGACAACCGGCGATTGGAAAGCCATAGTTTTGCAACTGGTCAATCTCGCAGCCACCGGCATTGTATATTACCCGTTTTTAAAGGTATGGGACAGGATGAAACTTGAGGAAGAATCCAAGAAATAGGGAGGAAACACCGTGAACATATTACTGGTCTGTGCAGGAGGTATGTCAACAAGTTTACTTGTAGAAAAGATGAAAAAAGAAATTGAAAAAAGAAATTTAAAAGATATTAATGTCGAGGCCAATGCAATTGAAAAACTGGAGAGTATCATCGGCGATTATGATGTGATACTGGTAGGCCCGCAAATCAGATATAAAGAGCCTTATATAAAAAGCTTATGCGAGGAAAAGGGAAAGCCATATATCGTCATCCCTCCTGCCGTGTACGGGTTGGTGGATGGGGCAAAAACACTGGATCTTGCCATAAATCTTAAAAACAGCTAAAAAGGGAGTTTCAAAATGGATTATGAAAAAATTATTTTCACTATTATTGCTCATGCAGGCAATGCTCGCAGTCTCTGCTTTGAAGCACTGAAATTTGCAAAACTCGGCGATCCAGATAAGGCTTATGAAAAGGTAAGTGAAGCCAAAGAGGAATTGCTTAAAGCGCATAATATACAAAGTGATATGCTGCACACGGAAGCCGCCGGAGAAAAACATGAATTCAGCCTTCTGTTGGTTCATGCGCAGGATCATCTCATGTGCGCCATGCTGGTAAAAGATCTTGTTGAAGAGTTCATAGAACTGTATAAAACCATTTTTAAAACCAAAGACCACATTGGCTGAAAAACTTACTGGAGGGGTTTTTATTTGAAAAGAATATTTGAATTGAGCTATGAAGATATAATGAATATTTCAAAAAAGGAACTGCTTGAATCAATAAAGTCATCCGAAGGAAGGGTAGTTATGGCTGAAACTGATATAGCCAAGCAGCCCATAGTTTATGGTGTGAGCAACCCGGAACTGGCTGCATCCTTCGGTGCTGATTTGATTACGCTGAATCTGTTTGACTTTAATGCTCCCTTTATTTTCGGCATAGATGACTGCCAATTAAAGATATCCGGAGCCTATGATATGGTGAGTAAATGCAATGAAATTAATAAAATAATAAGCAAGAACCGCGCCGATAAAGATTATATAAAAAATGTAAAGAGGATAATTGGAAGATTACTGGGGGTAAACATGGAACCTGTACCGGATGGGATAGACTATCCCGAAGGGAGGAAGCTTAATGAAGAAAATTTAAAAAAGGCCCGGGAACTCGGCTTTGACTATGTGGTCATTACCGGAAACCCTAAAACGGGAATCACCAACCAAACCATTTTGAGCGGAATAGAAAAGGCTGCTCGGATACTGGGAGATGAGACAATAATCATCGCAGGAAAAATGCACGGCGCCGGAAATGGAAATATTTACGATCCACAGGTGCTGCGGGATTTTGCTAATGCCGGTGCCGACATAGTTTTAATTTGTGCTCCGGGCACCATACCCGGCATGGATTTTGAGCTTTGCCGTCGTCAGATAGAGGCAATTCATGAAACGGGGAAAATGGCTATGACAGCTATAGGAACTTCTCAGGAAGGGTCAAGCCGCAAGGTGATAGAACAAATTGCTTTGATGTCAAAAATGGCCGGGGCGGACATACAGCACATAGGAGATGCCGG
The DNA here is from genome assembly GCF_003691585.1 of Biomaibacter acetigenes. GTDB lineage: Bacteria > Bacillota > Thermosediminibacteria > Thermosediminibacterales > Tepidanaerobacteraceae > Biomaibacter > Biomaibacter acetigenes. Next base: position 2,724,328 of record NZ_CP033169.1, read on the forward strand.
CTACAGCGGCATAGCTCTACCTGAAAACATAATGGCTCTTTCCATTGCAATAAGGGGAAAGAGGCACACATACAGGAGAATGGGATATTCATTAAGAAAATAAAGTGGTCGGCGGTGGTTCACCGCCGGTTTTTTATGTTTTTTTATTTGGAATATATATCACAAAAAATTTAATGAGTATCTCCATTTTTAAATAAATTTTGTTTTCAAGTATTTTTTATTATTTATTCTTAATTCCGAAGATGATATCATAAAAAGTGTATTATTTTAATGAAATTGATATACTCCTCCTCGGGCAGCTTGACATTGAAAGATTTCTCCATGGGCGTCAGAGCTTCCTTAATTATATCAAAATCACTTTTATATTGTTTCGCTAAAGATTGTTTCGCTAAAGTATCAGTTTGAACGGCAGTATTCCCATGTTTTGGAAGACTGCCAGTCATCATTTTTTCTATAGCACAGGCGAGATGCAGAACCAACCCCACCAGCATATCTTCGTTTAAATTTATTCCATGAGCTTTCAAGCTTTTATACAGATCAATAAATCCGTCAATATACTTTTCCGCATCAATTTCTATATTTTCCCTTATGACATCCCTCATCCGGTTCAGAATCACTATATTTTCATCTTTTTCATCGGATTGTTTGGAACAGGCGAGTTTTAAAATCAAGTCATCCACTTTACCCTCGATAAGATCCTTCGGAGAAATATATGTCAGCGTTTCATCGTCCGGCTTAATAGCGCTTATTACCGCAATTATATTTTTTTCCCGTTTTATTTGAGAAAGCTTTCTATTGTATTCTTCAATAGAAGCAATGTCTATCGGAATTATATCCGCTTTTTTGTCGCTATCTTTTATAAGCTTCTCCAGTATGTTTTTCATCTTTACGGCAGCGCCGGTACCCGTTATACACGCCGTTATAATGACATCATCCTTTATTCTGCTCTCATAGGCTGTACCGCTCATGTATATGCGCCCCAGATATGGACTTAAGTTAACAACCGAATAATACACCTCTTCAAGGCTAGACATCATCAGCGCCTTTCTGGCGGCTTCCAGCACCATGGGAGTGCTCACCATTTCTACTGTTTTTATGGGTATGCCGGTTCTTTCATATATCATATCCCCGAAGAATACCAGGGAACCCATATCCACCAGCATCAACACTCCCCTGCCCTCGTTGACTTCTCGTGCCAGCTGCGTGAGGTTTTTCAGTGCAGTCTCAGGTTTCTGATCGAGAGGCATGTTGTAACCCACTGCGTGCTTTTCCCCCAGCAGTCTTGCAGCCACATTCCACCATGGAAGTTGCAGTGCTATCACCGTGCATCGCAACGATAACGCCCACTCTGGCATGATCTTTTTTATGAGCGTAATCATCCAGTACCAAAAACATGGTAATAAATCCAATTTCATCTTCCGGCACATCAATCCCGAAATTTTCTTTGAGGGACCGCCCCAGAATTGAAGCAACGCCGAATTCTACAGGATATGATTTTTTTATCTCATCCAGATGAGGGTTGAATATGGATTTGCCGTTTCTAATTCTTTCCAGGGTGCTGGAAATATGGATGGACATACCGTAAAGTATTTTTTCGGCAAAAGTTTTTTTCATTTTTTCTGAGGCAAAGTAAAGAAAGTTTCTCGTAATCTCTACAATTTTTTTGTCAACTATCTTATACAATTGTTCCACGTTTTCTCCGTCGAGCTTTGACATGTATTTTCTGATGAATGTCTCTATATCCAGGCTTAAAATAAGATTTATATCGTTTTCGTTAAGCCCTTTTTCTTTCAATAACCACATTTTTTCTTCCAGAGCTTCGTAAATATTGAATGAATCGGAAGGTTTTACAGTATTCACGTTTTCTCCATCCGACTCGAATACTATCGATTCATCCCCAATTCCCAACTGCCGCAGGTTTTGTCGGAATTCCTTGTATCGAAGGAGACCCGTGCGGACATATTCTGGAAGATCTTCACTGTGAATAATCAGTCCAGTGTCTTTATTTGACATATACTGGATGAAAGCTCTCGCACAGCTGAGCTTAATATCGGTTTTAAGTTGACCTATGTTATTAGGGCAGTCATATAGCAAAAAGGCTTTTATGGAGTTGGCGGAAACTGTAATTTTGGTTTTTAAATAATCCGCCTCCTCCTTGAAAAAGGCTTTGATGAGCTGCCAGCGCTCACTTAAGGTTCGTTCCCTCAGGGACGGAAGTTTTATAATCATGGGGATCCGGCGTATAAATGTACGCAATAAAGCGGATTCCAGGTTTTCGGTGGTGGCGCAAATGATCAAGACCCGAGCTCTGTGAGTGGCGTCAATTTCGCCAAGGCTCCTGTACATTCCCTTATCAATAAGGTAAAACAACATTTCCTGTCCTTCCGGGGGCAGGCGGTGGACTTCGTCAAGAAAGAGAATACCGCCGCTGGCTTTTTCGACAAGGCCGGCCCTGTCTCTGTCGGCACCGGTATAAGACCCCTTTTTACCCCAAATAACTGGGATATCAAGAGCTGGGGATTATGAGCATAATCCGCGCAGTTAAAATAAATAAACGGAGCGTTGGCCCCCAGCCGACCAATTTCCTGGGCGTAATTGAACATGGCCTCAGCAAACATGGACTTTCCTGTGCCGGTCTCTCCAAGCAGCAAAGTATGAAGGCCCATGGGAGGATACATCATGGCGGCTTTTGCCTGTAAAACGGCGGTCCTCAGGCTTTCTTTCGCACCGATGATTTCATCCAGTGCGGTTGACTTCAAAGGACTCGTTTGATTTTTCCCGCTCCCATTATCGTCCTTTGCCATGATCCTGTATAAAACCGGTTTTCCTTCGATTTTTTCGATCCTGTTTTCTTTTACAAGCAGGTTTAAATCGTTTGACGCATTGGGCCGGTGAATGCTCAGCCGCCTGGCGATTTCCTCGGTGCAGACCCCTGAAATTTTTCCCGTACTTTTTAACTGTTCCTCGCATAATTCCTTCACAGTTTCAAAAACCTTTTCAATTCTCTTCATAAAAAATTCCCCCTTTTTGTATTTTAACATAATTCTGGGGGATTGGAAAATACAGATTAATACACTGTTTCATTAATTATAGATTAAATCGCTTCAAACAACAGCATCTATAGCTTTTCTTATATGCCCCTCATTTTTCTCCAGTAGTTTCTCCGCTTCATCTTTGCGCAAACCTGTAAAGATCATAACAATTGCCAGTTTAACGTTAAATTCTGTTTCTTCCAGAGCCTTCTCTATAATATCCTCCCCGGCACCGGTAGCCTGTTTTACTATTCTCCTGGCCCGCTGCACCAGTTTTTCGTTTGTGGCCCGGACATCCACCATGAGGTTGCTGTATACTTTGCCCAGTTTAATCATGACACCGGTGGAAATCATGTTGAGCACAAGTTTCTGGGCTGTACCGGCTTTCATGCGGGTGGAGCCGGTAATAACTTCGGGACCGACGACAGGGGTAATCATTATATCAGCGTATTTTTCCATAAGGTTTTCAGGAGTGCAGCAAATGCCGACAGTTAAAACGCCAATGCTTCGGGCGTATTCCATGGCTCCCAGGACATAAGGCGTCCTACCGCTGGCCGCAAGGCCCACCACCGCATCTTTCGAACTCAAATTTTTGCCCATTAAATCTATTTTGCCCTGCCCTGCATCATCTTCGACGCCTTCCATGGACTTCCGAATGGCAGTATCACCGCCGGCGATGATACCCTGGACCATTTCCGGGTCCACGCCGTATGTTGGCGGGCATTCGGAAGCGTCAAGCACCCCCAGCCGGCCGCTGGTACCTGCTCCGATGTAAAACAGTCTGCCCCCTTCCCGAAGCCTTTGAGCTATCACATCCACCGCCTTTGCGATATTAGGTATCTCTTTTTCCACTGCCAGCGGGACTTTTTTATCCTCGTTATTTATTTTTTTCAGCATTTCCTTGGTTTCCAGCATATCAATATCCATTGTATCGGGATTTCTTCCCTCGGTTACAAGTTTTGCCAGGTCCATTGTTTCAACCCTTTCTGAATCTAAATTTAGTCCCGGGATTTATTTGACTGACAAGAATATGTTCATCCTCAGGAATGAAGCCTACCACATTTACCCTCCCGTCAGCCGGCAGGTCTTTTAATACTATCTGGAGCTCTCCTGAATATCTCAGGTATTTTTCATTATCGATGGTTACACTGAAAGCTCGACGTTCCACGGTATTCCTGGGTTTGATTTTTTCTCCTATTTTCGCATATCCCCGGGACTCCTCTGATCTTATTATAATGTCCGATGTATCAAGCCTATTAGTATGCACCGGAGCAAAAACAATGTTTTTTTCTTCGCAACTTATACCAGGTGTTAGTTCTATGGAAAGGTCAATGATTTCAGGATCTATATCCATCACTTCTTTTATTTCACTGTAGGAAGCATATGCGTCGCCGAAATACACGCCGTCTATCAGGCAGGTATATATCAGATGCCTCGCCGCAATGCCGGGTTTTATATTCCTATGCATTTCCAGGGTCGGCAGACCATCATATATGGGACCTCTGCGCCCTTCCCGGGATGGTATGAAAGCATAGACTGGAAGCCCGAAACTTTTGAGAAGTTTGGTCTTCTCAAAGAAAAATTTATAAGAAAGCCCGGTTTCCGGCCTTGGATAGAAATTGTGGCAGGAAGATATTCTGGTAAAATCGGCTTCAAACTTTTTTAATGCCTCCAGTTGTGCGGGTGTTATAGTGCTGGCATTTATCTGTATTTTTATATCAAATTCATTGCGGGTCATTGTCGAGATTTCTTCAAGGTCAAAGCCGTAGTCTACCCTGATGCAATTCACTCCACTCTCGCTGAAAGTTTTAAGATTGTCGACAGAGGAGTTCAGCACATTCATGGTATATGGCGATATATCGACGGTGAAGTTCATTCCCCGGGACTTAACCTCTTTTGCCAGAGCAAAAAATTCATCGAGTTTTTCTTCGTAATTTATCTCGGGTAAGTGCAGTGAAGTAAACACGGAATTCATGCCATGTTGTCTTGCCATATCGATATAATTTATATTTTGATGAAAATTATAATCTTTTGTAAGGTAAACCGACATGCCGAAATCCATTTATGCGTCGCTCCTCAAAACAGATTACGCATTGAAGGAGAATCCGTTGTTTTTTCGCCACATCTTCTTCCACGGGATCGTCAAACCCCAGAAGATAGGTGGCAATAAAGCCCATTATATATGATATCACCAGACCCAACAAATAGTAAATTATTTTATCGGGTTGTATCAAGGCTGCCAGCGGGATACCCGAAATACCCAGACCTTTTGCTCCCACTGTAAACAATGCCTGGAAGGCTCCACCAAATGCGCCTCCTATGCATGCGCCTATAAAAGGTCTTCCAAGAGGCAATGTAACGCCGTAAATAAGAGGTTCGCCTATTCCGAGAATGCCTACCAGTATGGATCCCTCGATAATCTTTTTGAGCTGTTTGCTCCTGGTCTTTACGTAGACTGCCAGGGCGGCCCCCACCTGTCCGGCACCCGCCATGGCTAGGATAGGCAGAAGCACCGTTACCCCGGTAGATTCAATCAGCTGGACATGGATGGGAGTCAAGCCCTGATGAAGTCCGGTCATTACGAGAGGCAAGAATGTGCCTGACAGAATGAATCCTGTAATAAAACCGGCTTTCCCCGCTATTGCCACTTTGACAGCATTTCCAATACCATCTGCAATGACTCCGCCCAGGGGCTGCAGCACATACAGTGTGGCAAATCCCGCAATGAGAATGGTTAACAGCGGTGTAGCAAGAAGTTCAATAGTATTGGGCATTCTCTTCCGTATACTTTTCTCGAGGAAGCTGGCAAAAGCGGCAGCTATAAGCACCGAAATAATACCGCCCCTGCCGATAGTTAATGCCTTGCCCGAAATCTGAATATTGGCCAGAGCAGGATTGTAGATGATGCCTGCGATAATTCCGCCTATAGTGGGTGAGCCGCCGAACTCCCGGGCGGTATTCATACCCACCATAATACCCATGTAGGTAAATATGGTGCTTCCCAGCAGGCCAAGCATGGCCAGCAGGTTTTTATCGGCGATCCACTGGAATTTGGTAGCCACATTGGTAATGCCCAGGATCAAGCCTCCGCCGATGAGGCCGGGTATTAATGGGATGAATATGCTGGCTATGCGCTTGAGCATCAGTTTAAAAGGCGTTTTATTTTTTTCATCTATAGCACTTTTTATTTCTCTGGCATCACCGAGCTTCATTCCCACCATTTTTGACAGCTCTCCTGCTACTTTAGCGGCTGCTCCGGGACCAAGCACTATCTGAATTCCCTCACCATTGTCAAGTAGTTTTATTACGCCGCTTACGGCATTTACCCCTTCTTTTTTTACCCGGGATTTATCCTTTACTTCGACTCTTAAACGGGTCATGCAATTGGTTATAGATATTATATTTTCTTTTCCACCGAGATTTTCCAGAATGGAAACGGCCATATCTTTTTCTCTAGACACTATACTCTACCTCCTGTTTTTTTCAAATTATCTTTTCTACAAAAATGCGTTCAAATGTAGACATGTTATCTTAAAAAGGCGTGATTAGTAAGTAATGATCACCTCCGGACTCATAGATTTTTCTTGTAAAGATTTCACCCCCGGAAATATTTTTTCAGCATTGACATGTTAAAAATGAAAAATTGTTTCATGCATGGCTAAAAAAAATTAGTACTTTCTTATAGAAACAGCCTCGCTGGTATTTTCCAGGTATTTTACTATTTCGTCGTACTTTCTGCAGGCGATGATGGAAAATAAAATATCTATCGCATTCAACTGGGCCATCCGGGATGCCATGGCGGCGCTTCTAAAAATTGCTTCATTAGACGTAATGAATAGCTTTATATCAGATACAAGGGTTATTGGCGAATTTCCGAATCGGGTAATGCATATGGTGGTGGCTCCCGCATTTCTAGCAAGCTTCAGGGCGTCGACGGTGTCCGCCGTCTGACCGGAATAGGATATACCTACAGCCACATCGTCTTTTGTCAGATTCGCTGCCGATACCAGCTGCATGTGGGAATCAGTATATGCGGTGCAGGATTTATTTATCCTCATGAATTTGTGCATGGCATCCTGAGCTACAATGGCCGATGCCCCAACTCCGTAAAAATCTATCTTTTTGGCTTCCAGCAGTGCATCTACGGCTTTCTTGACCTCTTGACGGTTTATCACATCCATGGTACTTTCTATAGCCTGCATGTTGTTCTTGGATATTTTTGCTATTATTGTCTCGATATCATCATCGGCGCTTACAACGCCCTGAATCTTTCTCATTTTAAAGGCTATGTCCGACGAAATCTTTATCTTTAAATCCTGATAGCCTTTATATCCTAAAGTTCTGCAAAATCTCACTACACTGGCCTCGCTGGTCTTGCACCTTTTGGCCAGCTCCGAGATCGGTATGTCACAAAGATCCTGCGGACTTTTCAAAATATAGTCGGCAATCTTTTTTTCCGATGGCTTTAGATTATTGATAATTGCCTGGATTTTTTCAAGATCTCCCGGCATGGTTTCACCTCCGTCTTCAGAAGTCAGAGGCCGGAAGTCAGATTAAGTTGGATTTGCCGAAAAAGCTAATCTTCTATTCCAACCTCTTTTGTGAGTCAAGGGGGTTCCTGTTACTTATACCAAAATAATTTCTATATAAGTTATATTCTATATAAAACGTAAAAATCCTTCTTATAAATAAATTTTTTATGAAATTTTATTTCATCTTCTGCATGAATTTCTCCAATACCTTCAGATGTCAGTCAGTGGATGGTCGCCAACTACCAAAAATTTTAATGCCTTACATCCCCCTTGAGGGATACTCCGGGCAGTAGTTTGTAAAACAAAGAACCGGTGGACTTTTTGATCCACCGGTTTTATAACAAAAAACTACTCCCATTGTCTATTTACATAGGCCTTATCCAGAACGCATCGATCTGCAAGAGGGTTTGACCGAGCCCCGAGTAATGCATGTGGGATTCGATGATGCCCGGGATCACGGTTTTTTGCTCCAGATCTCTAACCTATGTGTTTTTATCAATGTAATTTTTGACTTCTTCATCATTTCCCACATAGATCAATTTGTCGCCTTTTACTGCCAGCGCCGTGGCTTTAGGACTTTTTTTATCGACGGTATATATGTTGCCGTTTACAAAGACCTTATCTGCCTTTTGGGTCTGTGCAAAAATCATAGGAGAACACAAACTTATCATCAGCATCACCAAAATAAGTATACACCTACTTCATTTTAACATTCATCAGCACATCTCGGCCTTTCATTACCTCTTTTTCCCCGGTGAATTCTATCTCTTTTATACCGTCACCTTCGGGCAAAACTATGGGGCTTTTAAGGGAGTAATTGTTTTTTGCGATGAGCTTCATGTCAAACTCTATCAATGGCTCTCCGGTCTTCACATCCTGGCCTTCAGTTACCAGGATGATAAAACCTTCACCTTTTAGATTAACCGTGTCAATGCCTATGTGGATAAGGACCGCAAGGCCCTCTTTTGATTCTACCACTAGCGCATGGCCGGTGGAAAATACCTGTTTAACTCTACCATCAAATGGGGCTACTACAATCCCTTCCGACGGTTCAATGGCCATGCCGTCGCCTACCATTTTCTGGGCAAAAACTTCATCGGGAAGGTCCGACAGGTTGAGGACCTTGCCGCTCATAGGTGCTTTGATTATAACATGATTGTTGTTGTTATTGTTGCCGAAAATGCCGAATAGCAACTGCAAATCCTCCTCAAGTTTTATAAGTTTTATATTAAATCAACCGTGACAAAGTATAAATATATTTTACAGCACTTTTTTCATTTCTTCCACTATTAGTTCCGCTTCTGTACCCACCACCACCTGGAGGTTGCCGCCTCCCAGTTTCATGACGCCGGTGGCTCCGGCCCGCTTTAATGCAGGCTCATCGACGATAGACTCATCGTCCACCGAAAGTCTTATTCTGGTGATGCAAGCATCGATAGCCTTTATGTTTTCCTTACCGCCCAGGGCTGTAAGAATCCTGGATGCCCTATCACTCATCTTTATTTCTTTTACGGTTGCTTCAGTAGCTTCGCCTTCGAGGCGGCCCGGTGTGGGCAGGTCAAATTTTCTTATGATGTATCTGAATACCGCATAATACAGCGCACCATATACTATACCGATAGGTATCAGCAGTATGGGTTTTGTGGCAAGGCCGTAATTCAACACATAGTCGATGAGGCCTGCCGAAAAACCGAAACCGTCTTTAATCCCCAGCGCCCAGGTGAGGGCCAGGGAGACACCTGTGAGGAGGGCATGGGTAAGATAAAGCACCGGAGCCAGGAACATAAAAGCAAACTCTATGGGTTCAGTGATGCCCGTAAGGAATGATGTGAGCGCAGCGCTAATGAGAACACCGCTGACCGCCCTTCGCTGGGACTCTTTTGCCTCATGCAACATAGCGATACAGGCGGCAGGCAGGCCGAACATCATGATGGGGAAAAACCCCGTCATGAAGATGCCTGCATTGGGATCTCCTGCAAAGAACCTGTTCAAATCACCAGTCACTACCTGCCCGGCACTGTTGGTAAACTCGCCGAATACAAACCACACAAGGCTGTTTATCACATGATGCAGACCAAAGGGAATCAAAAGCCTGTTTAAAGTGCCGTATACGAATACTCCCAGAGCTCCGGCACCTATAGCCCACTCACCCGCGGCATAAATGGCCTTTTGAATGGGAGGCCATATCAAGCCGAAAAGAATACCTAACACCAGCATAGCACCGGAAGTTACGATGGGGATAAAGCGCCTTCCGCCGAAAAATCCTAAAAAGGTCGGTAGCTTTATATCCTTGTATTTGTTATATAAGGAAGCCGCTACAATACCCGTTATAATTCCGCCCAGAACTCCCATGTTTATATCCTTGTTCATGGCTGTGAGGACCGATGAGAGCACATAGTATCCTACGCCGCCCGCCAGTGCCGCCGCACCTGCGCCCCCGGCAAGACCCATGGAGACGCCCAGGGCGAAGATCACAGGAAGGTTGCCGAAGATGGCATTGCCGCCCGCCATTATGACGGGGATGTTAAATACATCCGGAGCACCAAGCCGGAGTAACAGCGCCGCTGCCGGCAGCACTGCCACCGGTGCCATCAAAGCCTTTCCAAGCTTTTGAAGATTGCCGAGCTGATTTTTCATAATCCTAAATCCCCCTTTATTTTTCTTGTTTGAATTTCTTTTTCTTCCCACCTTTAATGTTCTTATATTGTTTTATTTTTAGATAATCACCTCCCTTTTGTAAAACAAAAAGAGCTGAGAAAGGGTATAATACAAACCCCTCCCAGCTCATGCCTGCTTTACCAGTAACACGCCGGAATTTTGCTGATATTTACTTCCATTTTTATATTAGCATATATTTTTTAGAAAATCAATATATTTTTCAACTCGAGACCCTTATCCGTTGGATATGAAGCGCCAGATACCCCAGCTCATCCTGAGGCGGATTCTTTCCCATCCTCTCCCGGATGAATCCGGCTATCTTTTCGGCAACCTTATAGCTTTGACCGAATTCCTTTTTTATTCTTGCCTGAAGCGGGTTTTTTATAGGGATGTCCCTGTCGACGCGCTCCAGGGCAAATCTCAAGTGCACCAGGAGCCTGGCAAAATTTATTTCATCCCTATCAAGTTTTAAGCCCAGTTCTTCCTCTATTATCTCCACCATCCTGTTTATCATGGAGGTGTATTTTACTGTCCTGGAAAGTTCCCGGTTCGCCCTGGCGGAATGCAGGTGCATAGCTATAAATCCCTTTTCCCCATCCGGGATCTTCACATTAAACTTTTGCTCTATCATGTCGGCGGCCTTGCAGGCCAGCTCATAGTCTTGAGGATACAGTGCCCTGATTTCTTCCAGGAACGGATTTTCTATCTCCAAATTTCCGGCCAGGCGCTCCAGGGTAAAGTTTATATGGTCAGCCAGGGCCACATGGATGTGTTCATTGAGCGGCTCATCCAGCTGCTTTGCCACCATGGCCAGGATCTCCTCGGTGAGGCCTATGATTTGTCTATCGACACTATCCAGAATATTTTTATACTGTTTGTACTGGGCTTCATCGAAAAAATAAAATATCTTTTCTATTTTCTCCTCATCCACTTCTTTTCCGGGTTTTGCCTCAAACCCAAGACCTCGCCCCACCAGCACCGCTTCCTCACCGGATTTTACATCCTGCGCCATGACCACATTATTGTTCAGTATCTTTTTTAATATAAAATTTCGCACTATAAGATCCCCCATTGGAACATTTATTGCCTCGGCATCGAATTCATTATAACAAAAATTTTGAATCCCGTCAGTAAATATTGACTATATTTTTATTTGAGTTAAAGTGCGGCTAGTTTAAACTCTACCCATATCTATAAATTTTTGATATAATGTCTGCAAACGTTCAGTATTTTAGATGATAAGGAGATATTTTCATGAATGAGCTTTCATTAGAAGCTTTTAATCCAATTTTGTCACCGAATTTAGTAGTATATAGAAACATCCTTGAGGATCCGGCACTTGAGATGCTAAGGGAAATCATAGAGTCTGCTTTAAAAGATGAATCGACACCCGGGATTTATCACTATATTACCTGCGCTTTGCGGAAAGCAGCTTCAAAATATCACGAGTTTTTAGGTTTACTGGTGAAAGAGGGAGAAATTGAAGGGGAAATCGTGACAGGCAATTTATGGAAGGACCATCTTCTAAATCTTATGCTTTTCGATGAAAATCCCTTCAGCTTGAATTGTGAAAAAAGGGGGCTTTCCGGAGTAGGAAGTAATCTGAAAGCTTTAGTAGAGCGGGACTTAATGGAGCTTAAGAGGTTATATGACTTTAATTTTGATAATCTTACGGAGTTTTTAAAAGAAAAGGGGCCTGATCTTGATATAAGAGCTTTCCCTTCAGATTACCATATCACAAAAGATAGCTCTAACAAGGAGCGGGAGTTTTATTTTACCCAAAGGCAAATTTTAAAGCAAAAACTGGACAAGTCCAGGGATTGGTCGGAAAATCTTGAAGACCTCGCTGTATTTTATAATAAGTTCGGTTGCGGCAAGTTCGGAAGGTACTGGGGATTCATACTCGATGAAACTCCAGATGGTATAAGGCTTGAGGGGGTTTCGGAGCTTGACCCGGTAAGGTTGTCCGATCTGGTGGGCTACGAATCTCAGAAAAAAGAGGTGCTGGAAAACACCCGTCAGTTTGTGAAGGGATATCCCGCCAACAACATGCTGCTCTACGGAGATAGAGGCACCGGTAAGTCTTCCACCATAAAAGCCCTAATCCATGAGTTTGGGAAAGAGGGCTTGAGGCTTATAGAAGTGCCCAAATTTCAGTTGATTTACCTAAGGCAGATAATTACATGGCTTAAGAAGCGGCCCCAGAGATTTATCATATTTATCGACGATCTTTCTTTCGAGGAGCACGAAACGGAATACAAGTATCTAAAGGCCATGCTGGAAGGAAGCCTTGAGGCTCCGCCGGAAAATGTGCTCATATATGCTACATCCAACCGCCGTCACCTTATCCGGGAGTTTCATAGCGATGCGGCGGGTGATGAAATCAAAGCCCGGGATACGGTCCAGGAAAAGCTATCTCTTTCCGACAGATTCGGCATTACCGTGATATTCCCATCGCCAGACCAGGAAGAATACTTGAACATTGTGAAGGGTATAGCCAAGAGCAAGGGTATAGACATTGAACCGGCAAAGTTAAGGGAACTGGCCCTTCGGTGGGAACTCTGGAACAACCAGCGCTCAGGCCGCACCGCCCGGCAGTTTGTGGATGATTTATTGGGGAAAATTTCTGCAGGCAATATATAGCAATATATATATATATATTATAGACGAAAAATAGAGGATTTCCGACCGGTGGGGTATCTGAAAGGTTTTGATCTGGTGAGAGCCCTGGACTACCGCACGGCAACGCCAGTAGGGTGGTCTGATCCGATATTCCCCTTATAATATCGGTGATACCCGATATCTGCCGGGCATTTAGTGTCAAATCATCAACAATAAATATTGTTTGTGTACAACTACAGTCGGACAAAAGTTATATTCTTTTTAGCGGTCAAATAAAAAATCCTCCACGCGGAGGATTTTAGTAAACTTTGGTACCGCCTATTATTACCCTTTTTACTGTTATATTATCATCAAATATTACAAGGTCCGCATCTTTGCCGATTTCGATGCTGCCCTTTGTATCCGCAAGGCCTATAGCCCGGGCGGGATTCAGGGTGGCCATGCGGACAGCATCGGGAAGCGGTACACCCACCATGTGGACCATATTGTAAATAGCCCTGTCCAGGGTAAGGGTGGAACCGGCCAGGGTACCGTCGGAAAGCCTTGCGGCCCGGTTTCTTACGATAACTTTTTGCCCTCCGAGTGTATATTCCCCGTCAGAAAGCCCACAGGCCATCATAGAATCGGAAACAAGGATCACTTTATCCCTGCCCTTCATTCTTACCACCATCTGCATGGCGGCAGGGTGAAGATGTATGCCGTCACATATCATCTCACAGTATACTCTTTCATCGATTAGAGCCGCCCCAACTATGCCCGGTTCACGATGGGAAAAACCCCTCATGCCGTTGAAGATATGGGTGGCTTGAGTGATGCCGCGATCTATGCCTTTTTTAGCCTGGTCAACGGTAGCGTCAGTGTGCGCTGCGGATACCGTGATTCCCCGGGACCTGAGATTTAATATGGCCTCCAGTGCCCCCGGCAGCTCCGGGGCCAGAGCCACCACCCTTATGGTATCCCTGGAAATCTTTATTAAATCCTCCAGTTCCCTGATATCGGGGTTTTTTATGTGTTCGGGCGGCTGGGCGCCTTTTCTGGCCATGGAAAAATAGGGGCCTTCCAGATAGATGCCCAACAGTTGAGCCTTACAGCTTCCCTGGAAATGAAAGGTAAACCCAGCGCGGTCCTGTTCCAGAATATAATCCGCCGCATTTTTTACCGCCATTTTCGTATCTTCATAGGGTGCCGTCATGGTCGTGGCCAAAAATCCCGTCACTCCACGGCTTATATGGAATCGGGCCATAGTTTCCAGTGCCTCGAAGGTGGCTTCCATCATATCATGGCCGAAATTTCCATGGTTGTGGATGTCTATAAACCCCGGGGAGAGATAATGGCCGCCGGCGTCTATGACTTCATCGAAGAAACCGGTGTCCGACTGATGGTCATTGATGATATCGGTGATTTTTCCATCTTTGACAATTACATTATGGTTTTCCAGTATTTCATACGGAGTGATCACTCGGACGTTTTTTATTAAGATGGCCATAAAAACACTTCCCTAACATAAATTTTTTAAGAGAACCGTCCCCTGACTCATGACTCATGCTTGAATAAAGCATTGCCGCCTCTTCGTCAATGATAACCGTCACATCCTTATGGAGAAGCAGGAAGGAAGCGGGATTTTTTGTGGAAACCGCATTTTCATCCAGAAGCTCGGCCATGATTTCGGCCTTGTTTTTACCGCTGGCAAGAAGCACTATCTTTTTGGCCTGAATGATGGTGCCCAGCCCCATGGTTATAGCCTGTTTTGGCACTTCGTCCATGGATTTAAAAAACCTGGAATTGGCCTCAATGGTGTTTTGGGTCAAATTTGTGAGGTGGGTGGCGGTCAAAAGTTCATCACCCGGTTCGTTAAAGCCTATATGGCCGTTTTGACCTATCCCCAGAAGCTGCAGGTCTATACCTCCGTACTTTGCAATTTCTTCATCATATTTCTTGCAGTGGGCTTCGACATCTCCTGCCATTCCATCAGGGATATGGATATTTTCAGGTTTAATATTCACGTGCTTGAAAAAGTTCTCAAACATGTAGTAATGATAGCTCTGGGGGTTATCCATTGAAATGCCGTAATACTCATCAAGGTTAAATGTCACCACTCTTGAAAAATCCAGGCCTTCTTCCCGGTAAAGCCTTACCAGTTCTTGATATGTTCCAAGAGGTGTGCTTCCGGTGGCAAGTCCCAGCACCAGGTCTGGCTTTTTCTTTATCTCAGAAGCGATGATCCTGGAAGCCCGCCGGCTCAAATCTGAGTAATCCTTTGCAATTATTAAATCCATACTGATACCTCCACATAAACATATTTATAGATTGGTTCTTATTGTTCAACAATATTTACGGCAATCCCAATTTTGTAAAGTGTTTAATTTGCCCAACACCCATAAACATTCATCCCCGACTAAGGTTAACGGTTATTTTAAACTGGTCGGACCTATAATAAGATACTTCGTAATAAATTAAACCGGTTGCAAAATTCACGCTTTCCACCTTCAAAAGGGGCATGGGCTCCTCAAGTTTGAGCAGTTCTTCCAGAAAAGGTGTGGACGTGGTTGCAGAAAAACTGGTCTTAGATCCCTTGATTTCCATACCGTACTCATCTTTGAGGATATTATACAGGGAACCGGTAAGGTCTTTCTCTTCTATATCCGGGACAAATTCCTCCGGAATGTATACAGTCTCCAGAGCTACAGGAATCCCATCGGCCTTCCTTGCCCTTGTTATTTTAAAAATATTGTCTTCGTCTTTTATGCCCAGGGTGGCAGACAGATTCCCCGCAGGAATTTTCAAAAATTCCACTATTTCGGTCTCGGGCTTCATGCCTCTGGCTTTGACCATCTCCGTAAAGCTCATCAAGCCTTCCTGCTCGATGCGGGGGATGACCACAAAGCTACCGCGGCCCCTTTCCCTCACTATGATTCCTTCTGACTCGAGCTCTTTTAAAGCCTGCCTCACGGTCATGCGGCTTATGCCGAAGTTTTCACAGTATTCCCGCTCGGAAGGTAATGGATCCCCGGGCTTCAAGTTTCGTTTTTCTATATCTTCTTTAATTATTTTTTTTAGCTGAAAATAAACGGGTATAGGGCTTTTTTTATCTAACAACATTTTTTCTCACCCCAAAATTATTATATCATATAGATGAATAGTTGTCTATACATTTTAAAATATATAAATGATGGGGCTCTTTTTAGCGACCTCTACAAGTTAATAAAGTTAAGTGCCCGGCACCATTAAGATACTCCTACCGATGGACCTGCTCATCTGACTTACTTTATTATATCCAGCAAAAAATCCATCATTTCCAGCTCGTTTTCACATATAAGTTTTATAAAATCGGCGCAATCACCGTCAACATGGCATTTATCCACGGAATCATAATAACGAAATGTTGGTCACCTGGTCCACCATAAATTTCCTCAGTTAGGTGCCATGCACCTTTGACATTTGACAGCTGTCAAAATATATCATATTATTAATATATAATATAAACATTAAAGAGGGATCCTATGGATAAAGAGAAATATAGGGATAAACTTTCAAAAACCGCCGAGATCTTGAAGGCCATCGGCCACCCGGCCAGGCTTTGCATCATTTGTAAGTTGATGTGTAAAGACTGTAACGTGTCCACCATGCAAAACTGCCTGGACCTTCCTCAGTCTACGGTTTCCCAGCATCTTGCCATCTTAAAATCCAGGGGCATAATCGAGGGAAAAAGAAAAGGCGTAGAGGTCATCTATTCCATCGCCAATGAAGATGTCAAAAAGATCATAAATGCTCTTTTTGAGCCGGAGGAACTGCCTGCAGATGAATAAAAAAAACGGCATGTGTAAAACATATGCCGCCTTTTTGTTGTCTATTGGTATAGCCGTCGATGGGTAAAGTCAGCTCTTCGCTAGACTTTCCACCGCAAACTTCAGGAGCCGGGGAGTAATATTGAGTGAATATGAAAGTTCCAGCCTTTCGGTGTATTTGTGGTCATCTTTGCCCGACGGCCCCAGATTCAACACGGGGATGTCCAGTTTCGCCAGCTCGTTTAGCGGTATATCATAGATTTCTCTCCAGCCGGGCATATTGTCCGATAAAGCCTTCAGTTCTTCAGCTTTTCCCTGGAAGCCGAAATAGCTGAGATCGGTAATACCGGCAAAGTATTCCACCACTTTCATTTCTATGCCGTAACTTTGCCGTGCTTCCTCGATAACTTTATCTACAGCCTTCATAACATTTTTCTCTTCTTCTGTCCGCCCCAGATTGCCTCTATGAGGATAGTAAGGAGGCAGGAATCCTACAATTATCATGGGGGCCTTATCGGGATAATACTTCAAAAGCTCCCCTACCAGGCTGATGGCTTTGTCTCTTTCATCAAGACTCTCCGGCAGGGATGCTATATAGTGTTTCACATGTTCCGACATATTTCCCGGGAAATTCCGACATACCTTTTCTTCAAGCTCTCCATATGTGATAACCTTCGTTTGCCAGGATATACCAATATCTTGGCCTGATTTTTTAGAATAAGATGCCGCGGTTTTTCTAAGGTGGTCAACTGCCATGCTAAAAGCTTCGGCAGCCGCTCTTTTCATGCTTTCCAGGATTTGAGCCGGAGATTTTGAGACGGTGAGAAGATTATAATAGGCCACCGCCCTTTCCGGTAAAGTCACCGAATAGGCATCCCGTAGATCTTTGAGCTTAAGGCATGTGGGGGGAGAAAAAACTTCACTCCCTTTAAAATCTATAAAATCAGGTCTTGCTTCCAATGCAATATTTAGATAAGAAGCCATCAAAGTAGCATTTAATCCGTTAAAATAGTCTCCCACATGAGTTTCCTTACCGACAAAGTAAAAAAACGGCATTATCTTTCCTACGGTACCTGTAAATATGTAACGATGGTCATCATCCGGCGCTCCAGGGCCGGAGGGCTCACAGTTTATGGCTGCTATATAGTCAAGACCCAGTTCTTTTTCCAGTTCCATGAGATGTGAGACTGCACCCCTCATGCCGGTGGAGTTGTTTTCCTCATCGGGCACCGCCAGGAATGCCAGATTTGCGCTAAGCTTGCAGGGATTTTGAGCGGCTTCTGCCAGGAGCGCCATCTCTATGGCAAGGCCACACTTCATGTCCGAAACGCCCCGTCCAAATATGTAATTTCCGGATTCCAGGTCCTTTGCGGCATCCTCCGGAAGTTTTTCCTTTGAGAGCCGCCGGGTGTATTCCACCGGATCAAAAGCATACTCCTTCAGGGCACCGTAACCTTCTACAGCCACCACATCGTAGTGACCCGTCAAAATGATCGTCTTTTTGACGCTAGGCTCTGCCTTCACCAGGGCAAAAACCACCTGTCGCTCCAATGGATCGTTATTGATGGGCAGCAGCTTTAGATAATCCGGATGATTTTTAAAATAAGGTAACTCCTCCAGCTTGCCGTATATCATCCGGGCCATCTTTATCTCTCCCGGCGTAGCGGAGATGCTGGGAACTGATACCAGCTCCAGCATAAGCTTAAATATGCCTTCATGGTTGTTTTCGATCAACTTCTACACCCCCTATCCTGAATATGTTTTTCGACTTCACCTGGTCAAACTATACACGCAGGCATCATGAATTACATTTAATCCTGCATTCTGGGCGGTCTTTATAGCTCTTTCACTTTCGGCTCCGGGCTGCATCCATATGTATTTGATGCCCAGTCTAATACACTCACCTACGATTTTCTCCGTAACCTGAGGTGGTGTCACCAGGTTTACCACTTCAGGAATTTGGGGTAGGGACTCCAGGTCTGGATAACAGGTATCCCCATCCACATTTTTAATCTTTGGGTTAATGGGAAAAACTCTATATCCCAGCTTTTTCAAGTTTTTAAAGATCTTATAGGCGTATTTGCCCTCCCCGGAAAAAGAGCCTATAACTGCCCAAACTTTTTTGCTGAGCATCTGCTGAATTAAATCTTCCATACATAAACCCTCCGTTTTTAGTTATCTTTTTGAATCGACAAGTGGGTGCTGCTACCGAAGCCGCTTTCAGAAGTTATAGAACATTTTAACTTTAAGGTATCATACATTATTGCAGTAAACTAGTACTAATTTCCAAAACATCTAATCTCCTTTGAGAATATACGGTACCTTCTTCTTCATTGTACCATGCGATGGGTTTATGTCAATGCGGGGGACAATTAAAGGTCAGACAAAGTGGAACCGGCCCCGGTTTGCGGCATTTTGAGCCACCCATCGGTGCGTTCCGGTCAATGCCCACCATCATAAGAGTTTCAACTTCCATTTTTTACATATCCTCCTCCCGATCAGGGCCACCTTGAAATTTTCAAATAAAAGTCTGTTTCACTCTCGCTTTACAATTTTTACAGGTCTTGCACCGATACGCCTTTCCGGATTTCCTCTAAAATTTCTTCCATACTTCTTACCACTAAAGGATAATCTACTACAGGCCTTTCCACCAGTATTACCGGTATATTCAATTTTGCAGCCGCCCTCAATTTTTCCATGACTCCGCCGCCGGGACCGCTGTCTTTGGTAACCACCACACCGGCCCGGTAATCTTTGAACATACAGTAATTCAATTGCAAACTGAAAGGCCCTTCCATGGCGATAATTTCTCCCGGCAAAAAACCCAGGTCTTCACATTTTTTCAGGACATCGCTTGTGGGGAGGACCCTGGCGATGATGTGTTTTCCCTGTTTTTTAAGGATGGCAAATTTGTCCAGGTTCCTGCTGCCGATAGTGAGAAAAATTCTTTCATGTTTTCGTGCTTCAGCTACGGCTTCATCGAAGGTTTTCACCTTTATTAAATTGGGAAAAAAATATTCTCTGCTATCTTCCCGCTCATACCTTATTAATTTAACTTTTGTATTTTTGCAGGCCTCAATGGCATTGAGGCTTATTTCCCTTGCAAAGGGATGGGTGGCGTCGATTACCAGCTCTACGTTTTTCTCCCGGATAAAACATTCGAGGGAATTTCGGTTTAAAGGTCCCGTTCTTGCCCTTGCCTTTCCTTCCAGGAGCTTTCCTCCATAATCCGTCGCCGTGCTGGCAATAACGGGAAAGTTCAGACTCGAAAGCTTTTCCGCAATCTCTCTACCCTCTTTTGTGCCCGCAAGAACCATAATCAAAGGACATACCCCCTGGGTGTAACCATTTTGCCTCCGGTTATAAAGGTACTGCTGTTCCCTATAATTATTAGCGTAGTCATATCGATATCGTATTTTAATAAATCTCCGAGTTTTGTGACGAGTGTAATCTCTCCCTCTCGCGACGCATTTTTTACGATACCGCAAGGAGTGCTGGAACATCGATATTTGAGGACAATATCCAGCGCCCGGGGCAGGTTATCTTTTCTCTCGCGGCTTTTCGGATTAAAAAGGGCTATGACAAAATCAGCCCGGGCGGCCATTTCCAGCCTTTTTGCAATGGCTTCCCATGGGGTCAGATGGTCTGAAAGACTTATCGACGCAAAGTCGGTCATCAGGGGCGCTCCCAGCAGGGAGGCTGCAGCACTTACGGAGCTTACTCCGGGTATAATTTCAATGTCGGTATCAACATTCTTTTTTGCAAGCTCGTATAAAAGCCCCGCCATGCCGTATATTCCCGGGTCTCCGCCGCTAATGAGCGACACCTTTTTACCCAGGCTGGCCAGCTCCAGGGCTTTTCTGCACCTTTCAGTTTCCTGCCGCATGCCGGAATAGATTATGTCTTTATCCTTTACCAGGTCCCTGACGAGGTTTATATAAGTTATGTACCCGATAACGACATCACAGTCCCTCAGCGCTCTTATGGCTCTCACGGTCATATCCTGATACCGTCCGGGACCTGTTCCCACAACTTTAATCCAGCTCATAAAACCCTCCGTAAAACATACATTTATATATCGCCAGAGTGATTCCTCTGTCTTTGTAATAGCCCAATTCTACGCCGTGCAAACTTGCAAGATAGGCTGAAGGCTTTGCCACCGCTCCCACGCCCGTAGTCTTCTTCACGAAAGGAGAAACGGGAAATTTGCTTTCCACTTTTGCAAGCTGCCCGGTGTTATAATATTTTACCGGCACATCTAGGTGCCGGGCCAGCATATTTATGCATTCTTCATTTTGTTTGATATCAATGGTGGCAATACATCCTATTCCCTTTTCGCTTAAATCGAGTTCTTTCAAAGCTTTTTTCACCAGGGCCAGCAATGCTTCAAAGGCTGTGCCCCTTTTTGTCCCGATACCCAGCACTATATTTCGGGGCCTCAATATTACATAAGGAATGTCCCGCGGTTTGATATTGGCGTCGGTTATGAAAACAGCAGCGGCAGCATCCTGGGGAATTGGACCGAAGGCATCGGCCGGGCTTTCGGAGAAAGCCTTGCTGTAAAAAGCCGCCGTCGTGCCCCGGAGCCTTTTTTTCATCTCATTTAATATATTTTCCGGAAAGTCGGGTTCTACCATGAACACCACCTTCTCGCCGTTGACCAGGCAGGCGCTCACCTTTTTGAGGTCAGCTAAACTTTCTATGTAAAATCCAATCTTCCGGGCCATGACGTCGATACCCTCAAAACCCGCGGTGTCGCTGGCCGTGGTCACCACCGGCACGGCTCCCAGGACCCCGGCCACCCTGACGGCCAGTTCGTTGGCGCCTCCCAGGTGTCCCGATAGGAGGCTTACGGCAAATTTCCCTTGCTCGTCTACCGCCACCACGGCAGGGTCCACCGTCTTCCCCTTCAGTACTTCCGCTATGGCCCGTACTGCAATACCCGCCGCCGTAAGGAATACAAGACCGTCGTATTTATCAAAAATACCATGGACAAATTCTATAAAGTCTCCCTTTATTGGGTGAAAACTTCGGGCATCCGGGGGCGCATACTTTTCGAGGACATAAAGGTCACCGCCCAGCTCTTTTACTATTATTGCCCCCAGTCGAGACCCGTTTCTGGTAACGGCGATCACCGCCAACTTCACGGCATCCCCTCCCGGCATCCCGGTTTTCCACAGCTATTGCCGGCAGCCCGGAAGCCGTGGCTGAAAGCCGTATGGTACAGCCTGGAATATTCGTATTTTCCCTCCAGAAAATCGCCCACCAGGATGATGGCGGTCTTATCTATCCCCGCTTCTTTTGCTTTCTTCGATATATCTTTCAGAGTTCCCACTACTACCTTCTGTTCCGGCCAGGTAGCCTTGTAAACTACCGCCGCCGGTGTATCGGGATTGTAAGAGTCCGCAAGTTCCTCTACAACCTTTTTAATCTTATCGGCACTTAAAAATATCGCCATGGTGGCCTTGGGCTCCGCCAGAGATTTCAGGCTTTCCCTGTCGGGGACTGGCGTCCTACCTCCCATCCTGGTTACGATGACGGTCTGGCTCACTCCGGGCACTGTAAGTTCCTTTTTCAACACTGCTGCAGCGGCGGTGAGGGAACTTACACCGGGGCACACTTCGTAGGGAATACCGAGTTCGTTCAGTTTTTCCATCTGTTCTCTTATGGCACCGTAAATGGAAGGATCCCCCGTGTGGAGCCGGGCTACATCCTGACCCCTGTTATGGGCTTTTCTCATTATTTCAATGATCTCCTCCAGATTTAGACATGAACTGTCATAAATTTTTGCATCCTTTTTTGCGTACTTTAATATTTCCGGGTTGACGAGAGAGCCGGCATAAATTACGACATCGCAGGCACCCAGAAGCCTCATTCCTTTAACCGTGATGAGTTCCGCATCTCCGGGGCCAGCGCCGATAAAATGTATCATCCGCCCATCTTCCTTCCGATTATCAGTGAAAGGTAATCCAATTTTTTCCTCCGGTATTTTTCCAGGTCAAAGGTAACCTCTTCATCTTCATGGCCACCTCTTATAACTAGCCCTGCTTTAAAACCCCCGGCCTTCAACAGGTCCACCGTTCTGTCGTAGTTTCCGGATACCTTCATCAATACCACACTTTCAAAATCATCGAGGATTTTTTTCATTGTTTTTTCATCCTCGGCAGGCACTACCGCAAAAGGACGGTTCCCTCGAGCTATGGGCATTTTGAGTTTTGATGCTGCCGCCGAAAAGGAAGTCACACCCGGGATGGTCTCAATTTTGAATCCTTCAAGCCTTTCTATAACATAAATATAAGTGCTGTATATCATAGGGTCTCCCAGGGTAATGAAGGCTACGTCCCTGCCATCCACAAGCAGCTTTTTTATCTTTTTTGCATTTTCATCCCATACGGATTCAAGGATATCCCTTTCCCGGGTCATGGGAAATTCGAGCTTTAAGACCTCGCCTTTGATGTAAGGCTTTGCAATGTCGAAGGCAATGCTCTCCCCCTTCCCTGATGGAACCATTACCACATGAACCCGTTCAAGAATCTTTACGGCCTTCAAAGTAATCAGTTCCGGGTCTCCGGGGCCCACGCCTACGCCGTATAATTTACCGGTGGAGATTTCTGACATATACGGTATTCCTCCCTTATATTCCGCAGATATTTTCAATAAATAAAACCTTCCACGCTACCCAGAGTCTTTATGGTGCTCCTTTTTACCGATTATGCTTTTACCGATAGAATAAATACTGGATTTCGAGCCTGCATCAAAGTGCTGCCGCCGACCCTTACTGACCTTGCAACATTCACAAGGATTGTTTCCACTTCGTAGCCGCCGGCATAAAGGAACTCTTGAGCCCGATGAACGGTTTCCATCGTAACGGCGTTTATGACTATAACACCACCAGCCTTCAGCCTTTGCATTACCAC
The DNA here is from genome assembly GCF_003691585.1 of Biomaibacter acetigenes. Lineage (GTDB taxonomy): Bacteria > Bacillota > Thermosediminibacteria > Thermosediminibacterales > Tepidanaerobacteraceae > Biomaibacter > Biomaibacter acetigenes. The sequence continues at coordinate 2,747,874 of NZ_CP033169.1, forward strand.
TGTCAGAATCTCCGCAATTTTGCCTCCGGAGCCGCCGATGAAAACCCTGTCGGGGTCCGGCAGGTCAAAGAGTACTTCCGGTGCCTCGCCGGGCACCGCCGTAAGATTTAATGTTCCGAAGGCTCCGGTATTTTGCCTGATAAGTTTTAAGGCCTTCTCATCTTTTTCTACCGCATACACCCGGCCTTCCTTGCAGTAAAGGGCCGCCTCCACGGAAACTGCCCCCGTGCCCGCGCCGATATCCCATACCGTGAAGTCTTTTTTCAGCCTTAATTTGGAGAGGGATATGGCCCTTACCTCCTCTTTTGTCATGGGCACATCCCCTCTTACAAAAAGTCCGTCGGGGATGCCGAAGGCATATTCCCACACGTTATCACCACCACGTTGATGTCAAACTTTTTCCGGCTCTGCGCCAGTTCTTCGACGGTGTATCTTTCTATGACTTCATTATCGTAGGAAAGGTTCTCCCCCACATATAAAAACCTGTCTTTTATCCCGCTATCTTTTAAAAGCCGGGCTATAAAGGGAGGGTCATGGTTCTCATCAGTCAGTACCACCAGAGTGCCGTATTCCTTCACCCGGGTTATGATATCCGTCTTGCGCCCGTGAAGGCTTACCACAGCCACATCCTTCATGGGCATCCCAAGCTTTGCCATGATGTACTGGACCGAACTTATGCCCGGGATCACTTCCACTTCTTCTTTGTTTACATATTTCAATACCACGTCCAGGATGCCGTAAAGGCCTGGATCTCCCGATGCCAGGATTACTACGCGGCCCTTTCGGTTTAAAATATCCTTAAAATCCAAACCTGTTTCTATGGCTATTTTCACGCACTCCAGTTCTTCAAACAGTTTCAGATGCCTTTTTCCTCCCACCAGCACATCGGCCTGCTCTATCCTTCGGAGGGCCGCCGGGACAATGTATTCCCGCGCTCCGGGCCCCACTCCCACAACGGTTACCAATTCTCATCCCCCCGTATCCTGGCCAGAAGCCCCCTCTTCAGGGAAATGAGGTCAACGCCTACTTTCAACCGACCGCCGGTATACCATGTGCACTTATCCGCAATCCTCCGGGCCACAAATCTTGAAAACTCTCCGATGTCAATGCCCGCTTTTTCCAGAATTTCCATAGCTTCTTCCGAGGTGCCGGAGGAAAGTACGTTGTCCACCGTTTCCTTTTTTGCTCCGAAATGGGCTCCGTAGGCCGCCATTATCTCCGCCCTGGCGTCGGCGACGCGGCCTGCGGTGTTGAATATTCCCGCCGCCACCTTTATGAGCTTGCCTATATCACCGATGAGCCATATCTTTTCAAAACCGTATTCCACCGCCTTTTCCAGCATAAAGTCCAGAAAATTGCCGTAGGATACTATGAGGCTTTCATCCACACCATTTTTTACGGCATAGTTTTTTTCCGTAATTTCCGGGTGTCAGGACTACTTTTTTTTGACCCCGGGCCGCTATCATAGATAGTTCCAGGGCCAGGGTCTCTTTTAAGGCTTCCAGGGACATAGGCTCTACAATGCCGGTGGTACCGATGATGGAAAGCCCGCCGACAATTCCCAGCCGGGGGTTGAAGGTCTTTCCGGCTACTTCCTCTCCGCCGGGAATGCTCAGGATTATTCTTACACCGCAGCCTTCCTGCATTACCTGCATCACTTCTTTGATTATCATGGCCCTGGGGACGGGATTTATGGCAGGCTCGCCGGGCTTTGCCGAAAGGCCCGGCCTGGTGACAATGCCTATACCTTCTCCAGCAGCTATCACGATACCCTCTTTGCCGGTTTTTTCAGCCCTGGCATATACCACAAGGCCGTCGGTCACATCGGGGTCATCTCCCGCATCCTTTCTCACTCCGCACTCTGCCCATTCATCGCCTTTTTTCGGGTCCTCTATCCTGAGGGTGAGAAGCCAGCCTTTTGGTGTGTCAATGTCCACCGTCTCCGGTACATCCTCATGAAAAAGCATATATACGGCGGCTTTAGATGCGGCGGCAGCGCATGTCCCGGTGGTATAGCCATATCGGAGCTTTTTGTTACCCTTTACGACAAATTTTTCCATTTTCATCTTTTAACATATATAAAAGGGCATTTACTATAGCCACCGCCATGGTACTGCCGCCCCTTCTGCCCCAGGCAACAATATAAGGAATACCGGAGGCCACCAGGGCTTCCTTGGACTCCGCCGCTCCCACAAACCCTACCGGTACGCCTATGACCAGATCCGGCTTTATCCTGCCCTCCTCTGCGAGCTCCAACAACTTGAAAAGCGCCGTAGGAGCGTTGCCGATGGCAAATATCCCGCCCCCTCCGTCCTGCGCCGCCGCCATAATGGAAGCCATAGCTCTGGTTATGCTAAGTTCTCTGGATTTTGCCGCCACATCCGGATAGTCTACGTAGCATTTGACAACACATCCTGCAGCTTCCAAAGCTTTCCTGTTTATCCCGGCTTCCACCATCCTGGTGTCGGTGACTATCCGGCAACCCCTTCGCATGGCGGCAAGCCCTGCCTCTACCGCTTCTTCGGAAAAATCCATGATCCCCGCATACTCAAAATCTGCCACCGAATGGATTACTCTCCTGACTATGGCCCATTCCTTTTCGTCAAACTTTCCTCTATCCACATGCCCTTCGATGATTTCAAAGCTCTTTTTTTCAATTTCCAGGGGATCTCTGACATATTCCATATAAAAACACCTTCCTTATAATTCGACAAGATTTCCCTTCGCTCTTTCGGAGATGATACCGCAGATCCTGTCGTCGTACCCTATGGGTTCTGCCAGGGCAATGCGCACTTCGGGGCAAATGGCTTTCACTTTTTTTAACTCTTCGGGGATGTCTTTGAGTACGTGATTTCCCGTAAAAAGAAATGCCGGTGCCGCCACAATTTCTGTAATTCCTTTACTGACAAGTTTATTCACCGATTCGGCTAGGTTCGGCCTGTTGAACTGGAGAAAGGCTACCTCCACATCCCGGTATTCCCCGGCTGCCTTTAACTTTTCCGCTATTTTATACACCGTTTCTTCAGTACCCTGCGCCCTGCTGCCGTGGGCCAGTATCAATAAAGCCCTGTTCATTTAAACTCGCTCCTTTTTAAAAATTCAAGGCACTTTCTTAAAAAGTTTTCCGCTAAATTCGGATATGCAAAGAAATCAATGTGAACATAAGTGGCAAGGCAATTTTTGAACCGATAACCGCATCGCCATTTCTCCGGCTTGCCGGGCTTACCCACCAGGTAGCATGTATTTTCAAAAAATCCCACCATCTCCGAATGGTGAAACTCATGTCCCCTGAGTTTAAACCCTTTTTCCGCCAGCACATTTTCGGACGTCACTTCCGCCTCCACATAGCCAAAGTGCTGGAGGCGTCTGGTCATGACGGCTTCTATATCGTAAACACCCGCCATAGGATAGCCTTTACCCTCCTGGTCCCTTATACACCTTGAAAGATACATAAATCCTCCGCACTCGGCATAGGTGGGAAGGCCCGATTCAATGGAATTTTTTATGGACTCCAGCATGGGGAGGTTTCTGCTTAACTGCCCGGCAAACATCTCCGGAAAGCCCCCGCCCAGATAAAGCCCCGATATGCCGTCAGGAAGAGCGATATCATGCAGGGGGCTGAAGGGAACCAGCTTTGCCCCCATATCCCGGAAAACCTCCAGCCCGCTTTGGTAATAGAAGTTAAAGGCCTCATCCATGGCCACGGCGATTTTCACCGCTTCATTGTTTACACAAAAATCTGCAAAAGCTGGGACCTGCCCTTTAATATCTAAAGATCCTGCTTTTTCTGCGGTCCTTAAAATCCCGTCCAGGTCAATATACCTTTCTATATAACTGTACAGCCTGTGGAATTTCTTTTTCAATCCCTCCATCTCATAGACCGGGACCAGTCCAAGATGCCTTTCGGGAAGGCAAAGTTCCGGGTCGCCGGGAATAAATCCAAATACGGGGACGCCGGTGTCCCTTTCGATACTCTGCTTTAAAAGCTCGTAGTGTTTTTGGCCACCTACCTTATTTAATATGACGCCCGCAATGTTTACTTCCCGGTCAAAGTCCCGAAAGCCCCCCACCATGGCTGAAGCGCTCCGCGCCATGCCCGATGCGTCAATCACCAGGATGACGGGCAAATTTAGTATTTTTGCCACATGGGCACTGCTCCCGAAGCCTTGTGTATCCAAACCGTCAAAGAGCCCCATGACTCCTTCCACCAGGGCGATGTCCCCGTCGGATTTTAGGCCGTAAAGGGCCTTGAGCCTTTCCTCGCCAAGCATGAATACATCAAGGTTATATGAAACCCTGCCGCAGACGAATTTATGATAAGCCGTATCTATGTAATCCGGCCCCACCTTGAATGGAGTTACTGTATATTTTTTTGACAGTGCTCCCAGCAGCCCCAAACCTACGGTGGTCTTGCCCGATCCGCTGTGGGTCCCGGCTATCATTACGCCTTTGCCCAAAATAAATCCTCCCTTCTAAGTTCCAGGATATTTCTGGGCAATCTATCGAAAATAAAGCCTTTTTGCTTTAAAACTTCGCATATTTCTAAGAGCAGCGGCTTTTTCAAATCCGCCTCTTTTAAAAGCTTTTCATTTTGAAAAATTTCTGTTGGAGTTCCTTCCCCGGCTACCTTCCCGTCTTTCAAGATAAATACATAATCAGCCCAGGAATAGGCCAGCTCCACATCATGGGTGGATAAAATCACCTGCTTTCCCTTCCTGCGGAGTTCCTCCAGTATTTCCAGGAGCTTTTCCACATGCTTCGGGTCCAGGTATGCCGCAGGTTCGTCCAGGATAAGCACCTCGGGATCCATGGCCAGCACATCTGCGATAGATACCCTCTTTTTCTGGCCATAGCTCAAAAAATGGGTGGGCCTGTGTTCTAATTCTTCTATTCCCGCAGCTTTTAAAGCCTCCTCCACCCTTTTTTTAACTTCGGTGATGGGAAATCCAAGGTTCATGGGACCGAAGGAGACTTCCTGAAAGACGCTGCCTGCGAACAGCTGAGTATCCGGGTCCTGAAATACTATGCCCACTTTTTTTCTGAGATTAATAAGGTAATATCTGGAGTACCTTATCTCCTGGCCCCTGTAAAAAACCCTTCCGCTCTTCGGCCTCAATATGCCGTTAAAGTGGAGGAACAGGGTGGATTTGCCGGACCCGTTGGGACCTAATATCGCAATATTTTTGCCCTTTTCTATTGCCATGGAGATCCCATTTAAGGCCCTTATGCCCCCTGGATACTCAAAAATCACATCCCTCATCTCCAGGATGTAATCGTCCATTTTATTCCACCTCCGGAAAGCCACGCCAAAAGCAGAAGCAAAATCTCCGCAGATACAATAAAAAGGATATTCCTGAGGGATGGCGAAAAGTTTTTTGTCAGGACCTTCAACTCCCCGTCGTATCCTCTTGCCTCCAGCGCCGTATATAGCCTTTCAGAATCTCTATAGGATTTTAGAAATAGTGAAGATATGAGCCTTCCCAGAGAATTAAGGGCAGCCTTCGAAGTTATATATCCCAGCCGGGAAGACTGGGATATATATATCCTTTCGGAATTTTCCATGAGCACGAACAAAAACCTGTACATAAGCTCCATGAGCTCCAGGAGAAGCGCCGGCACTTTCAGACTTTTCAGCACCATGACAAGATCTATCATGGGGGTTGTAAGAGCCAGAAAATACAGGCAGGAAACTAAAGCCATAGACCTGAAAAAGAGCATACCCGATATCTTCATGCTTTCCCGAGTTATTCCGATGGTGATGTCAAATAACGAAAATTTTATCAATGCTCTGCTTCCGGCAGGAACTATATTTATCATCAGCGTCAATACACCGGTTAAAACAAATGAAAGCGGGAGGGCAAGTATTTTCAGGCAAACCCTCACCGGTATTCCCGCTTTAAATACTAAGATGGTTCCCATCATGAAAACAATCGCTAGATTTAAATATACATTCGGAATAAAGCCCACTGCCATGGTGGCCAGTGTAAATAACAGCTTTTCAGCGGGATGAACGTCTTTTAGTTTGTTTGAATATGTGTAATTATCTATCAGCATTTTTCTTCGCCCTGGCAAGTCCGAAATAGTAACCGATAAATCCCGCTCCCATGGCGGCCTGAAGGGCAAATAGAAGACTTTCTATCTCACCGCTGGGAGGCTCCCACAGCGGCTTAAACCATGGTTTAAAATCCGCGTTCACCTGGGTAATGACTTCTTCCGCCATGTCGTCGGCCCCTCCGAATTTTGCATCTTTTAGTGTTAAAAGCGGGTAAATCGAAAGAAGTATCACCAGCAGAGCAAGAATCAAATTTTTTATAAAAAAGTTTTTATCTCTCATGGCGGACCTCCTTTGAAATTAACCAAAGTCCGGTGAGCATTTCTTCATTATATGCGGTAAGCAAATTTATAACCATTACCGATAACAGTCCCTCGCTGATGGCAAGAGGCACCTGGGTTACCGCAAATATACCCATAAATTTTAAAAAAGATGCGGCAAATCCGCCGGGATTTGCGGGAAACGCCAGGGCCAGCTGGAGGGAAGTGGTAACATAGGTGAGCAAATCTCCCAGGGCTGCCGCCAAGAAGACTGAAAGCCACCTGGGTCCCCCAAATTTATTTACCCCTCTGTAGACCAGATAGGATACAATGGGCCCCGCCACCGCCATGGAGAATGTGTTTGCTCCAAGAGTGGTTATACCTCCATGGGCCAGCAGCAGTGCCTGAAAGATAAGTACAATCATCCCCAGCACGCTCATAACCCACGGCCCGAAGAGAATGGCACCAAGGCCTACTCCGGTGGGATGGGAACAGCTGCCCGTTACCGACGGGAGCTTGAGGGCGGAAAGCACAAAGGCGAAAGCTCCGGCAAAGCCCCAGCAGCATTTTCACCCGGGGGTTGGCATCAACGAGCTTTCGTATGGAGTAAAGCCCCAGTATGACGAAGGGAAGGGCGAGCAAATCCCACATCACGGCCCACTTCAGCGGCAGGTATCCTTCCGTTATATGCATGGCCAGGGCCGGACGGGGTATCCATAACATCATCGCGGTAAAAAATAATATACTTCTAAACATTTCCATTACCTCCCTGCTTGTTAGCTGTAACCACGGAAAAAAGCTCTTAAGCGCTAAAAAACCCCTTAACTACGAATAGTTAAGGGGTTTTAACCTCTGGATAAAATATACTTCCACAATAACACCTCCCTATCTCTCGTAGGATAGTGTTCACCGGTACAGGCAGGTCTCCTGGCTCAGGTTCATCACCGCCCTATGCCTTCCCGGTTTCCCAGTGGCGTATATAAGGCGGCTCACCTTTACAGTGGCGGGACCGCGCGGGACTTTCACCCGACTTCCCTATTGGTTCAACCCTCGAAGTTGAACACCTGCACCTGTAATATTCAGTTTTGCTTAATTATAGAATAATTTACAGCATATGTCAAGGTTCATCTTTTTATGGGTTAAGGCCACCCATTTATTCATCGGCAAGCCTCAAACCCAGATTTTTTGCAAAAGCGTAGGCCTCCCTGTATTCGCGCCGACTTAAGGCTTTTGATATCTCTTCATATTCAAAGGCCTTATGAGCCGGATAATATTGATCCATCAGGTTTACCAGACAATCGGGCGATAATTCCCGTTTTATAAATTTTAAAACTTCTTTTGTATCCTCAAGGCCTCCGGGCATCATCAGATGCCTTATGATTAAACCGCGGTAGGCGATACCTCTTTCATCGGTCTTTAAACCTCCCACCTGGCGGTCCATTTCTTTCAGAGCCATTTTAACCTTTTTGGGGTAATCTTTTACTTTTGAATACTTTTGCCCCCGCTCAGCCAAATGGTATTTGAGGAGTGACGGTCGCTTCGTCGTAAAGGATACTGGGGAAAATTCTGCTGAGTCTCTAGTTCCATCGGGTTTTTACCAATAAGGGTGCCCCTGGCATGGAGCCTTACACCCATATTCTGGTACAAAAAGGGGCTTGTGGGAAAAAAAGTAATATATTATAATATGTTCGTAGGAAAACTGAATATCAAAAACAGGTGCTCCTCAGGGAGAGAATAGGGAACCGGGTGAAAATCCCGGGCGGTCCCGCCGCTGTAAGCGAGGAATGTTCCTTCAAGAGCCACTGGTCTCTGACCGGGAAGGGGAAGGAATGTCATGATCCGCAAGCCAGAAGACCTGCCTGTTTTGGGTAACAGCTTTCCACGAGAGATGGAAGCTTACGCAGGGATGATGGTAAAGTTCCTGGATACAGCTCAATGTATTCAGGAACTTTTTTATATCATAACAAGAAGGGAGATCTTTTATGGAAAAATTACAGGAAACGGTAAAAAAAATCCAACCCATTGACCAGCAGGCGGTGGAAAAGGCCGCTCAAAGGCTGGACATGCTTACAAAGCCCCAGGGCAGCCTGGGTGTCCTGGAGGACATCGTCAAACAGCTGGCAGGCATCACTGGAAATCCCATCCCCAGGTTGGGCAAAAAGTGTGTCGTTATCATGGCCGGGGACCACGGCGTGGTGGAAGAAGGGGTCAGTGCCTTCCCTCAGGAAGTCACTCCGCAAATGGTGATGAACTTCTTAAATGGCGGTGCAGCCATAAATGTCTTATCCCGTCATGCCGGGGCGGATATAGTATGCTGCGACATAGGAGTAGCTTCGGATGTAAAGCATCCTTCCCTTATCATAAAGAAAGTAAGATACGGTACCGCCAACATGGCCAAAGGACCCGCCATGAGCCGGGAAGAAGCCACACGGGCCATTGAAGTGGGTATTGAAGTAGCCGAAGATAAAATAAAAGGCGGTGTAAATATCCTTGCCACCGGTGAAATGGGCATCGGTAACACCACTCCGAGCAGTGCCATTTTGACGGTTTTCGGGTGCCCTGTAGAAAAGGTGGTGGGGAGGGGCACCGGGATAGATGACAAAGGTTTAGCCTTGAAAATAAAAACCATTATAAAGGCCATAGAAGTCAATGACCCCGACCCCTCCGACCCCATAGACGTGCTTTCCAAAGTGGGAGGCCTTGAGATCGCAGGCCTTGCGGGAGTCATACTGGCTGCTGCCGCCCACAGGATACCCATAGTGATCGACGGCTTCATTTCATCTGCCGCCGCCCTGGTGGCAAGCAAAATAGAACCCAGGTCCGTGCAGTACATGATTGCTTCCCACGTATCCGAAGAACCGGGCCACAAAATGATGCTGGAAATGATGAGGCTTTATCCCATGCTGCACATGAAGATGCGCCTGGGCGAAGGAACCGGAGCGGCCCTTGCTTTTCACATTATAGATGCGGCTACACATATTCAGAGTGAAATGGCGACCTTTGAATCAGCGGGTGTATCCAGAAGTTCCTCCAGGTGAAAGTGTTGTGCTCAGGCACCTGATCGTTCGGTAAGCCTATTCTAAAGCCCGAGCCTGGCCTGCGGGGTAAGCCGGCACCTTCAGAGGTCAGAGGCCGGAAGTCAGATTAAGTTGGATTTGCCGAAAAGGCAAATCCATCTATTCCGACCCCTCACCTCTGACATCCGGCATTATTTTTTTCTATATTTCGGCGGTTCGGTGTCATATAGATTGTTGCCGTGACTGTCTATGACCACTATAGCCGGGAAATTCTCCACATAAAAGCGGTGGATGGCCTCGGTGCCTAAATCTTCGTAGGCCACCACCTCCACTTTTTTGATGCTCCTGGCGATAAGGGCGGCGGCGCCCCCCACCGCCCCGAAATATACGGCACCGTATTTTTCATGCCCTCAATGACTTCTTTGGATCTTTCCCCTTTACCTAGCATGCCCTTAAGGCCCCGCTCCAGCAGCGGCACCGTGTAGGGGTCCATGCGGTAGCTGGTGGTGGGTCCAGCGGAGCCTGCCGCATAGCCGGGCTTGGCCGGAGCCGGACCTACATAGTAGATTATTTGCCCCTGCAAATCCACCGGAAGCTCTTCCCCCCTGCCGATAAGCTCCATAAGCCTCTTGTGAGCCGCATCCCTGCCGGTATAGATTATGCCGCTAACAAGCACACTATCCCCGGCTTTTAAAGCTCTCACCTCTTCATCGGTCAGAGGCGCTTTTATTTTTTTAAGACCCTTTTTATCTGTTTCCATTAAAATTCTCCTAATTTATAAATGATTTTAATGTAAAAGTCACTCTCGGCGGTTGTGACGGCCCTGGCACTGGTTACAAATCAAGACCTCATATAACTTTTGCCTTATACTATAGCTTCCGCATGACGGCATGCATGACAGCAAATGTTGACGGCCACCGGAAGGCATGCAATGTGGGTGGGGAAATGCTCGATGTGCACCGCAAGGGACGTAATCCTTCCCCCCAATCCCCCGGGGCCGATGCCGGATTTATTGATCTCCTGCAGGATTTCTTTTTCTAATTTTGCATATCTTTCATCCGAATTTTGCTGATCCAGCGGCCGTAGCAATGCTTTTTTGGAAAGCAGTGCTGCCTTTTCCATGGTGCCCCCTATACCCACACCTATAATTGTAGGAGGGCACGGATTCGGCCCTGCCTGTTTCACCGTGTCTACCACAAATTTTTTAACGCCTTCCACTCCGTCGGCGGGCTTTAACATCTTTACGGCGCTCATGTTCTCGCTTCCGGCACCTTTCGGGGCGGCTATAATTCTTATGCCGTCTCCGGGAACAATATCTATATATATAACTGCCGGCGTGTTGTCGCCTGTATTTTTTCGCTCAAAGAGGGGATCCGATACCACCGATTTTCGAAGGTAGCCTTCCTGATAAGCCAGTCTTACGCCCCGGTCTACAGCTTCCTGAAGATCCCCACCGATTATCCTTACATCCTGCCCCAGCTCTATAAACACCACCGCAAGCCCAGTGTCCTGGCACATGGCAATTTGCTCTTTTTTTGCAATCTCGTCGTTTTTTATGATCTGTTCTAAGATGGACTTTCCTACCGGGGACTCTTCGGTATCTAGAGCTTTTTTCAGTTCATCTAAAACATCGCAGCCTATCACATAATTTGCCTGCATAAATAGATCTTTTATAGTTGTAGTTATGATCTCTGCTTTTATCTCTCTCATAAGTTCTCCCCCATCCAGTTATCTATTATTATCGTCATCAGGGGAATAGAATGGAAACCTTTCTTTAAACTTTATATATATATATATATTTTACCACCTTTTTCGTTAAAATAATAGAAATAACTTTGAGGTGGTATGCCAGTTTTGGTCATTCGTTCATTATTCAATAATAAATAATATATGTAAAAAATAATTCGGCTCTGCGCCGAATTATATTTCATCGACATCCACAAATTTTGCGATTATATCTGATACAGGAATGAGCAGATATTCTACTTTATCATGGGTGATTTTCGTGCCGGACATTTCTTTATATATGACCCTGTCGCCCACCGCCACTTCATCGAAGGAACCTGGGGATAAAGCCACTACTTCGCCTTGAGTGACGTTTTCCTGAGCAGCCCGGGGTATTATGATCCCTCCGATGTTCTTTTCCGATTCACTTTCTAGTTTTATAAGAGCATAATTGTTGACAGGCTGAATTTTATTCATTAAATTTTCCTCCTTCAATTTATCCCCAGTAATTTATCTATCTTGGGACGATCAAAACCTACAACAAAAGTTCCGTCGATGTCAAGCTGAGGCACACCAGTCTGACCGGTCCTTTTAACCAATTCCGCCGCCGCCGACGGGTTCTGGGATACATTTATTTCCCTGAAAGGTATGCGGTTCTTTGAAAGATATGCCTTAGCGGCTGCACACCACGGACATGAGCTGGATGTATAGATTACCACCCTGTGGCTTTTACTTTCGGCACCGGGCTTTGCCGGGTTTGTTGTAGCACCCGGTGATATAAGCCTTTCGTAGTAGTCTTCACTTTGAAGCCCATAGACCATCTCCATAGGTATACCTTGCTTAAATACCATTACGGCTGGGACCGCATCTACACCGTATCTCGGGTGGATATCTTTTATTTGGGATACATTGACGGAAAATATAGGAATCTGTGGATTTTTTATTTTTAATTTATTTAGAGTCGCTAATGCTTTTCTGCTTTTTTCCGACCTATCCGAGTAAAATATAAGTATAATATTTTCGCTGTAAGTTTTTCTGATCTCATCGAAATGTCCAAGGCCCCTTACATTTTCCACACCTTTTTCTTTCCAGTCATTCCGCTGACTTTGGCCTTGTGTTTTCTTATCATCGGTCCCTAAAATTGCCATAATCCTTCACCTCCAATTTTGGTAATTTTATTATACTATTATTTTTTTTCGCTGTCAATAAGTAAGTAAAGAATTTTTTGAGAGAGGGAATATCCATAAAGTTTAATGCAAAATACGATAATGTTGCAAAGGCAAATTAAAAAGGGGCAACTTTATGCCCAACAATAAAAAACCCGCCGATTTTTTTTGATCGACGGGTCTTTTGTTCTCATATTTATCCGGGGTTTGTCTTTTATTAATATTAATACATGTCCGGATTGGGCATGGGAGGCGTCTTTTCCTTTTCGGGAATGTCGGCCACCACAGCCTCGGTGGTAAGCACCATGGCTGCGACACTGGCCGCATTCTGTAGTGTAGACCTGGTGACCTTTGTGGGATCGACGATACCTTTCTTGATCATATCGCCATATTCTTCACGCAGGGCGTCGAATCCTATGCCTTTTTCGCTGGCTTTCAACTTTTCGACGATGATGGAACCTTCGAGGCCCGCGTTGAATGCAATCTGCCTTACGGGCTCTTCCAGGGCTTTCCTGATAATGTCGACGCCGACTTTCTCGTCGCCTTCCACGTTCAACCTGTCAAGGGCGGGGATGGCATTAATGAAGGCAGTACCGCCGCCGGGAACTATACCCTCTTCCACGGCTGCTCTGGTGGCAGAAAGGGCATCCTCGATGCGGTGTTTCTTTTCTTTGAGCTCTGTCTCGGTAGCAGCGCCCACCTGGATTACGGCTACGCCGCCGGCTAGTTTCGCCAGGCGCTCCTGCAATTTTTCGCGGTCAAAGTCCGAGGTGGTCTCCTCAATCTGGGCCTTGATGGCGTTGATGCGCTTCTTGATATCCTCCTTGCTACCGGCGCCATCTACGATGGTGGTGTTTTCTTTGTCAACCCTGACCTGTCTTGCCTGGCCCAGCATATTGATAGTAGCGCTCTTGATGTCAATGCCAAGCTCTTCGGAAATTACCTGGCCGCCGGTCAGAATAGCAATATCTTCCAGCATGGCTTTTCTCCTGTCGCCAAAGCCCGGAGCTTTTACGGCCACGCAGGTAAGGGTTCCGCGCAATTTGTTGACCACAAGGGTGGCAAGAGCCTCGCCCTCCACATCTTCGGCGATGAGGAGCAATTTCTTGCCCTGCTGTACAATCTTTTCAAGGATGGGCAGCAGGTCCTGCACATTGGAGATCTTTTTGTCGGTAATCAGGATATAGGGATCATCCAGAACGGCTTCCATTTTCTCCGTATCTGTTACCATGTAGGGGGATATGTAACCCCTGTCAAATTCCATACCTTCCACAACTTCCAGGTTGGTGCCCATGGTCTTGGATTCTTCGACGGTGATAACTCCGTCTTTTCCTACCTTCTCCATGGCATCGGCTATGAGCTGGCCGATTTCTTCATCGGCTGCGGAAATGGATGCCACCTGGGCAATGGCTTCTCTGGTTTCAACAGGTTTACTGAAGGTCTTGATTTCTTCCACTACAGCCTTAACGGCTTTTTCAATACCCTTCTTCAAAATCATGGGATTGGCACCGGCCACCACGTTCCTCATGCCTTCGTGGATAATGGCCTGAGCAAGCAGAGTAGCGGTGGTGGTTCCATCGCCGGCTACATCCTGGGTCTTGGTGGCAACTTCTTTAATAAGCTGAGCCCCCATGTTTTCGAAGGGATCTTCCAGTTCAATTTCCCTTGCGATGGTAACACCGTCATTGGTGATGGTGGGTGTTCCAAACTTCTTGTCCAATACAACATTGCGGCCTTTGGGCCCCAGTGTAACCTTTACGGTATCGGCTAATTTATCGATACCCTTGAGCAATGCCCTGCGGGCATCTTCATCAAATTTGATCTGTTTTGCCATTTCAAAATCCCTCCTCAAATTTTCAAATTACTGTATTATGGCAAGAACATCGCTTTGTCTCAAGATGAGGTACTCTTCGTCATCGATCTTGACCTCGGTGCCGGCATACTTGGAGAATATGATTTTATCCCCAACTTTAACTTCCAGAGGCACTTTCTGACCGTCGATGATTTCACCGCTGCCCACTGCCAGAACTTCGCCCTTCTGGGGTTTTTCCTTGGCAGTATCGGGCAAAACGATGCCACCTTTGGTCCTTTCCTCTTTCTCCAGAACTTTGATGACAATGCGGTCACCTAATGGTTTGATGTTCATTTATACCCCTCCTTTTAATTATTGGCTCCCATCTGTTAGCACTCTCACTCAGTGAGTGCTAATCACAAGATATATCTTATACAAAGCCTCCGTCAAAATCAATTCCTTTTATCCGTTTTTTCCCAGAAAAAATGTTGCTTTTCCCGGTTTATCTGGATATTTATGTAGATTTCGTGAATTTTCACCAGATATCTTAAGGTTTTAAACGCAGTGATTTGAGAATTTTTTTGACAGGGGCTTACTTCAATATTTTTTCCAGCATAAACTAAAATATGCATAAAAAACCTGAAAATCAGCGGAGTTTCTTTAATTCATCGTATCTAAAGCAGCTTACAATATGGTCATTTACCAGACCCATAGCCTGCATATGGGAGTAGATTATGGTGGAACCTATAAATTTAAAACCCCGGTTTTTTAGATCCCTGCTTATTTCATCGGAAACTCTGGTTTTTGGCGGTATCTCCGAAATACTTTGCCATGTATTAACTATGGGCTTATAGTCTACAAATCGCCATATGTAGTTGTCAAAACTACCAAACTCCTCCTGAATTTCCAGGAACCTCCGGGCATTGTTTATGGAAGATTCTATCTTTCTTATGTTTCTTATGATCCCCTCATCTTTCATCATGGCCTCTATTTTTTTCTCATCATACTTTGCAACTACCCGGGGGTCAAAACCGGCATAAGCCCTCCTGTAGTTTTCCCTTCGCCGCAGTATGGTAATCCAACTCAACCCCGCCTGGGCCGACTCCAGCACCAGGAATTCAAAGTGCTTCCTATCGTCGTGTACTGGAACCCCCCATTCCTCGTCATGATACTTCACATAAAGCTCATCATCGCCGCACCAGGGACATCTTTGCATTTTTACACCTCACTTATCTTATGATTTTTTTGAACCAATGGATTAATTCAGGTGTAAAAAGTCGACGGAGGCAACAAGCGAATGCCGACAACACAATAATGTGACTTTTTACACCGGAACAAAGTTTATTTTACCAATTGCAGTTTTAATTAACAATCTCATCAAATAAACATAAATATTTAAGTGATAAACATTGATAGTCTTTGTAGATACCAGCGCCATCGCAGCACTGCTAATCAAAAATGATTCCAACCATCTTTTATCTGTAGACATTTTAAAAAGGCTAACAGAACAAGGTGCTGAACTAATCATCTCCAATTTTATTGTGGCCGAAACTTACAACCTTTTATCGGCAAGAACTCATCCTAGTTTAGCCCGTCGGTGGTTCTTGACCAATACATGGAATGTGGAGTCCGTCACCGATGCCGACGAAAAAAGTGCGAAAAGTATCATCGAAAAGTATGAAGGCAAAGACTTTTCTTATACGGATGCCACCAGTTTTGCTATGATCAAGAGACTAAATATTGACAGAGCTTTTACTTTTGATCATCATTTCGAGCAGTATGGCATTAATAATAAAGTAACTTTGGTTGCGGTATAAAAAGTTACTTTAGTGGCAGTGAAGGCCCTGGCACCTAACCCATTTTTTTGTGGCCCTTGAAATGAAGTTATATTTATTGTATAATCCATATATATTAATATATATGGAGGAGTATAGTTTGAAAAAAGCATATATCAATCCGAAAAAATGTGACAGGTCGCCTTTTTGTCCCGCCAAGAGGATTTGCCCTGAAGCTGCCATTATTCAAGATAGAATTGGCCTTTTCGGAGCGGGGCCTGCAAAGGTCGATCAGGAAAAGTGCATAGGCTGTACAAAGTGTGTCAGGGTTTGCCCGGCCGCGGCGATTTCCATGGTATGACAAAAGCCCATCTCCAAAAAGGAGGTGGGCTTCTTAACGCTGTTCTTTCTATGACGTATGGTTTTTCACACAACATGGTCGGCTATCTGGGACCTTGTCAATAGCCTGCCCTTGTTTCTCATAAAATACTCTAAAACCGCATATTCCTTGGCCGTAAGTTCTATGGGCTTGCCGTCTCGTGTCACAACATGTGTATTTGTATCCAGGGTCATATCTTTCACTTTCAAAACAGTCTCCCGGCTTGCTCCTTGTCCTCTCAAAAGTGCCCGAATCCTTGCCAAAAGTTCATAGAAGGAAAAAGACCCCTGATTCATTCAATCCCCTGATGGCGTTTGGACCCACATTCCCCGTGATGAGAGCGTGTGCTCCCTTATCTACCACAAATTGGGCTATTTGCACGCCGGTACCGTGACTTCCGGGCGGTCTTTTTTACCAGCGAAACCAGTTTGCCAGAATTTTTCTCAGCTATTCCCAGCCTGGCATGGACCATGGGGCCGTATCTGGTGTCGGAGATAAACCAGTGGCCCGAAAGAGTGTCAACCATGTCAATGGCTTTCTGGGAGCAAATATTGTAGCATACCCCGCAGTCCTCGCAAAAAGTGGGGTTTACTTTAAAATCTTTGATGGCATCAAAGCGGCATACTGTTTCACATTTGCTGCACCTGATGCATTTATGTTCATTTATGCGGGCCTTCTGACTTCCCCAGAACTTACTTAAAGGTATCTTTAATCTCAGGTTTCAAAAGCAGGTACAGGTCGGCGGCGTCCACATCACAGTCGGTTAAAACCGCATCTTTTGCTAAAGCCGCAAGAGAGGCCGTAACTGTAGTCTTTCCTGTGCCGCCTTTACCGCTCAGTACAACTATTTCCTTCATGCCTCCGCCCGCCTTTCTATGGCCTTCCATAAGTCGGCAAAATTTCCACCACCTACCTTGCAGCCGTTCCCGCTACATGTGTACATTTATCTTTACCCAGCTTGCCATATCTTTCACATTGTCACTTTGGTACTTCTCTATCTCACCTTTATCGCAGAGTTCCGAAAGTTTATGGTCGATGGGCAGAGAAGCAAGATACGGTATATTTGCATCCTCTGCGGCTTTTTTTCCTCGACTTTCCCCGAAGACATCGATTTTTTCACCGCATTTGGGGCAAATCATATAAGCATAGTTTTCCACCAGGCCCAATATCGGGATATTCATCATCTCGGCCATCTTTATGGCCTTATTTACCACCATCACCACCAGATCCTGGGGTGAAGACACTATGATAAGACCGTTTAAGGGCAAAGACTGTAAAACTGTAAGGGGAGCGTCACTGGTTCCGGGAGGCAGGTCCACCAGGAGATAATCCAAATCCCCCCATACGACATCGGTCCAAAACTGTCTTATGGCACCGGCAATAAGGGGCCCCCTCCATATGACAGGCTCATCTTCGTTGTTGAGCAGAAGATTTAATGACATTATCCTTATTCCAGAGGAAGTTTCAGGGGGAATGAGGCCGAATCCCATATCCTCGGGACGCTTCTTTATGCCGAATATCCGGGGTATACTGGGCCCGGTTATATCGGCATCGAGGATGCCCACTTTATGCCCTTCTCTTTGAAGGCTCACCGCCAAAAGTCCGGTAACGGTAGATTTGCCCACACCGCCCTTGCCGCTCATGACAGCTATCACATTTTTGATGCGGTTAAGCTCATTTGGGGCTAGCCTTCCTATGCCCCCGGCATTAACCCTATGCCCTTCGTGATTATTGTTTTCTGTGTTTTGATTCATCAAAAACATCCCTTCATATAATTTTAATTTGATTTAATTTTGGTTTTACTGTCTCCAAAGATTAGTCAGAATGCCTTCCATCACCGCCATGACACCATCCTCTTCTATGCCCGGTAAGGGAAAATTTCTTGCCATGGCATTTGGGGCACTCCATATCCTCGTCAGGTTCTCCCGGATGTTCCTCCTGCCAAACATGGCCGCACGTGCTACACTCTAAGGATTGTAGATATTTGTAATTTCCACCTTCAATGCGTATAGCTTTGGCATTGATTAATGCATCGGCCACCTTGCTTCGAGCGGAATTTATGATCCTAAAAAAAGTAGGCCGGGATACCCCCATCTTTTCGGCACAATCTTCCTGCTCCAGGCCCTCCATGTCTTTCAACCTGATAGCCTCAAGTTCTTCCACCGTAAGCACCACTTCATCCAGCTGCCTCAAAGGGACTCCTGCGGGTTTAAAATATGTTATCTCCGGCAGAAATTCCACTTTACGCCAAATTGGCGGTCTGGGCATACCACCCATCTCCTATCATTTATTAAACTTTATTGACACTTGATTACCGTGTCCATTGCATTTACTCCAGGTTGTCCTGCAACTATCAGTCATTTGGCCATTAGTAAAAAACAAATGCCTTTGTTTTCACTTAAGCCTTCGAAGTTTTCCCTGCCCTTTGGAAATCACATTTATGGACGGCTTTTTTTCCAATACTTCTTGGATTGTCTTTTCCAGGTCAAATTCAAAGGCAGGACCGTAATCTATCATATTTCCGGCTATGGCAAGTTTTGCTGCTACATATAGTCTTTCCTTTTTGTCATTAAATTTTCCCAGCTGACGTTAGGATTTTAGCCCGGATCTTATCGTCTAAATCCTTTGCGGCATATTATTGACATATGCCCAAATAAATTATATCATAGTTTCATAATCTATCAATAGAGAAAAAAACTTTAAAATTATTACGAATATCCGGGGAAGGATACCGTCATCGAATACAATACCGAAGAGTTTTCTTCGGTATGCCCATGGACGGGTTTACCCGATAATGCAAAACTAACTATCAATTATATACCTGATAAAAAACTTGTGGAGTTAAAATCCCTTAAATATTACCTTACATCTTACCGCAATGTGGGTATATTGGAGGAACATGCTATAAATACAAATATCGATTAAACCAGCATCTTTTTTAGATTTGCCATTTCGATGGCGGTGAGCGCCGCATCCCAGCCCTTGTTTCCTGCTTTTGTGCCCGCCCGTTCTATAGCCTGTTCAATGGTGTCGGTGGTTAAAACCCCAAATATGGTGGGCACTTCTGATTCCAGCGAAACCAGTGCTATACCTTTGGAGACCTCCGCCGCTACATAGTCAAAATGCGGTGTGGCCCCACGAATGACGGCTCCCAGGCATATGACCGCATTAAAGCGGCCGCTTTGGGCCAGAAGTTTTGCTGCAAGGGGTATCTCGAAGCTCCCCGGCACCCATACCACCTCGATGTCTTCATCACAGGCGCCGTGGCGGCCAAGACAGTCCAGTGCGCCTTCCAGAAGCTTCCCGGTGATAAATTCATTGAAGCGGCTTATAACAATGCCGAATTTTAGATTTTCAGCCGAAAGTTTTGCCTCTATTTTTTTTATCATATCAAAGTCCTCCTTATAGCCAGTGGCCTAATTTTTCTTTCTTGGTCTGTAAATATCTTATGTCATATTTCGTCGGCGGAATTTTAAGTGGCACCCTTTCCGTTATCTCCAGGCCATACCCCGAAAGGCCCACTACCTTTTTGGGATTGTTGGTCAAGAGACGCATCTTGCGTAAACCCAGGTCTTTTAATATCTGGGCCCCAATACCGTAATCCCTCAAATCGGCCTCAAATCCTAGCTTCAAGTTGGCTTCCACTGTGTCAAACCCCGCATCTTGAAGAGCATATGCTTTAATCTTATTAGCAAGGCCTATCCCACGGCCTTCCTGGCGCATGTATAAAACAACCCCCTTTTTCTCCTTTTGTATCATTTTCATAGCTTCTCTCAGTTGGGGCCCACAGTCACACCTCTTGGATGAAAAGACATCTCCAGTGAGGCATTCGGAGTGGACTCTGACGAGGGGTACATCCTCGGGGTTTATTTGGCCCTTCACCAGTGCCACGTGGGTTTCGCCGCAAGTTAAATCTTCATAACATAATAGATCAAATTCGCCGTACTCCGTGGGCAACTTTGTCTGGGCGACTTTTCTTACCATCTTCTCCCGAGTTTTTCTGTATCTTATGAGCTCTTCGATGGTAATAATCTTTAATCCGTGATTTTCGGCAAAGCTCATGAGATCCTGTAGCCTTGCCATGGTGCCGTCGTCCTTCATAATCTCACATATGACCCCGGCAGGATAAAGCCCCGAAAGCCGGGCAATGTCCACCGCAGCTTCCGTGTGGCCCGCCCTTCTTAGCACTCCGCCACTTTTAGCTATCAGCGGGAAAATGTGCCCCGGCCGCCGAAGGTCCTCGGGTTTGGTGGAAGGGTCAATTAGGGCTTTTATGGTTTGGGCCCTATCATAGGCCGAGATCCCCGTGGAATTTTCTATGTGATCCACGGTCACCGTAAAAGCCGTGCCCATATGCTCCGTATTTTGCCGCACCATGAGCGGCAGATCCAGCTGTCTTGCCCTTTCCTCGGTTATGGGAGCGCATATGAGCCCCCGGCCGTAGGATGCCATGAAGCTGATGGCTTCGGGAGTTACCTTTTCAGCCGCCATCAATAGATCTCCCTCATTTTCCCTGTCCTCGTCATCCACAACTATGACCATCTTTCCTTGCTTAATATCCTTTATGGCTTCTTCAATGGTGTTGAACTTAAATCCCGTCAATGTTGCCATCTCCTTGTTAATTTTTAAAATCCCCAGGATCTTAAAACGTCCTCCGTCAAACCTTTGCCAGAATTATCATTGCCTGTATCATCGGAGGATCTGGTACCGGTCAAAAACTTAATCACATACTTGCCCAGGATATCCGTCTCTATATTGACGGTATCCCCGGGGCCTTTATAATTCAAAACCGTGGATTTTAAGGTATGGGGGATAAGGGAAACTTTAAATGCCGTAAGATATACCGGCCCCGGGCTTTGTTTTATTTCCACTTCATTCCTCTTATTAGCTTCAATGGAAGCAAAACGCATATTTGTTTTTGTTCCCCGGGCTTGCTCTACTTTCTGCACCGTCAGGCTGATGCCGTCTACGGCAATGGAACCTTTGGGGATTATCTCACTGGATAATTCTGGCGGAACACTTATCAAAAAGGCTACCGCATTGCCTTCAGGGTATTTTTTTATGATTTTGCCGGTGCAGTCCACATGGCCCAATACCATGTGGCCTCCAAACCTGCCGCCGGGACTCACGGCTCTCTCCAGATTCACATAATGACCCTGTACCAGCTCCCCAAGATTGGTGCTCTTTAGAGTTTCGGGCATCATATCGGCCGTAAAGCCGTTTTTTTGGACTTTTGCGGCGGTCAGGCAAACTCCGTTCACCGCCACACTGTCCCCAACTCTTAACCCCTCTAGAACTTTGCGGCAGGAAATTTCTATTGCGGCTCCCGATGGCGTTTTTAAAATCTGTGAAATACATCCGATTTCTTCAATGATGCCGGTAAACATATTTCGATCACCCCTTGTAAGCTTCCAGCATGATATCTTCACCTATTTGCTCCAAAGACCCTATGGTAAATCTCGGGGTCTTTTTTAATTCATCAACAAAAAGGTTTCCGACGGAGCTTAAGCCCTCCGCCCCTATCAGCCTTGGTGCCACAAATATTATGAGCTTGTCCAGAAGTTCTTCCTTTGAAAGCGACGCCAGAAGTCTTGAACCGCCTTCCACCAGGACTCCGGTTATGCCCATAGTTCCGAGGATTTCAAAAAGTTGCGGTAGATTTACCATATCACCGCCGTTGCTTTCTGTCTCTATGATATCGGCACCGAGCTCTTTTAAAACCCGCATTTTTTGCCTGTCTGCCTTTTGAGTAGCGGCAATTATAACTTTGCCGCTGTCCTGGAACAAACGGGCATTTACGGGAATTTTCAGGGTAGAATCCACAACTATTTTCACAGGATCTTTTTCTCGGCCGGGCAGGCGGCATGTCAAGAGCGGATCATCGGCCAGCACCGTGCCGATGCCCACCATAACGGCATCATAACGACTGCGAAGTTCGTGGGCTCTAATCCGGGCCGGTTCCCCGGTTATCCATCGAGATATTCCGGAGGATAATGCAATCTTGCCGTCCAGCGACTGAGCTATTTTCCCCACCACAAAAGGTTTTTTTGTGGTGATATATTTTATGAATACCTCATTTAACTTCCTGGCTCTTTCCTCCATCACCCCCACTCTTACCTGTATCCCTGCTTCTTCCAGCATCTTAATGCCCCGACCCGAGACCAGAGGATTGGGATCCTCCATGGCGGCAACCACTCCTGTCACTCCGGCTTTTATTATGGCCTGCACACAGGGTGGTGTTCTACCGTAATGGCTGCAGGGCTCCAGAGTAACAAAAAGTTCAGCACCTCTAGCCCTTTCGCCGGCCTGTTTTAAGGCCAACACTTCCGCATGGGGCTCTCCGGCCTTTTTATGGAAACCTTCACCGATGATCTCTCCATCCTTTACCAGCACCGCTCCCACCATGGGGTTGGGGCTGGTGGAACCCACCCCTTTTTCGGCCAATCTTAAAGCTCTTTCCATAAAAAATTTGTCCCTATCCATAATTACCTCCCTACAGGCAATAAAATAAAAATCCCTTAAGGAAAATCCAACCTCTCCCACCGAGCCGGAAGTTCTTAACTTATGACAAAATAAAAAACCCTGAAGAAAAATCTTCAGGGCGTGTTGGCATAACTAATTAATACCGCCTAACTTCGTCTTCTTCCATCCAGACTTTACTGTCGGCCCCGGAATCACACCGGATCTACCTTTCGGCTCGCGGGCTTGAAGCTTTCGCTTTTTACCGCCGGTCAGGAATTGAAGGTTTTACCTTCTCACCTTGCCCTGAAGACTATCTTATTAAATTTTCTTAAATAATAACACATAAATTGATTGAAGGCAATAGTAAAAAGTTTGCAAGTTTTTTGAGTCAGGGGTCGGTTTTTTGACTAATTTAAAGCGGAAAATTCAGAAGCAGTGGGATTGCTCTGGACTTCCTATTTCAGATACAATTAAGATCTCACCGGTTTTTTTATTTTCCGCAATCTTTTACCTGGCCTTTTAATACTTCCACTGCGTGAGGCAGGGCCGGGAGTATTACGTCGAGATTTTCCCGGACGGCTTTGGGGCTTCCGGGGAGGTTCACGATGAGGGTTCTGCCGCGGGTTCCGGCCCGGGCTCGAGAGAGCATGGCATGAGGAGTCTTTTCCAGGCTCTTTTGCCTCATAGCCTCAGGAATTCCGGGAACCTCCTTTTCTATCACTGACAGGGTGGCTTCGGGAGTATTGTCTCTTGGTGAAAAGCCGGTGCCTCCGGTGGTGAGGATAATATCGGCACCTTTTTCACACATCTGAAGCATGGTCTCTTTTAATACATCAAGGTCATCGGACACTACTCTGTAGTCCATCACCTGTCCGCCGATGTCCTTTACCATTTCCTCTATTACTTTTCCGCTCACATCTTCCCGCTCTCCTCGAGCTCCCCGATCACTGGCGGTCAGGATAGCTATTTTTATCACTATATCACCTCAATCTCATTTTTGTCCAGAATAAATTGTAAGTTTTTTTCCCTTAAATCCTATTCCGTCACCACATCTATACTATCTCCGGCGGATACAACCCCACCTCTGAGTACCTTTGCGAAAATCCCCTCCCGGGGCATGATGCAGTCGCCGGCCTGCTCGTATATGGCACATCTGGCATGACATTTCTTGCCTATCTGGGTTACCTCCAGCAGTGCATCTCCGGCTCTTAGCTTTGCGCCCACGGGTAGAGCTGTCAGGTCTATGCCTTCGGTGGTGAGGTTTTCGGCAAAATCCCCGGGACCGACTTTCAGACCCTTATCTATCATTTTAGCTATGCTTTCCGCGGCCAGAAGGCTCACCTGGCGGTGCCAGCTGCCACCATGGGCATCGCCCTCTACTCCAAAGTTTTCCACAAGGCGGGCAGAACTTACATTTACCTTGCGTTCACCTTTATTTTCGCTCTTACAAACAGCTATAATCTTGCCCATAAGTATTTTCCTCCTATATTACCTTTGTAAATTTATAATACTGACATGATGGATATTCCACCGCATTTATCAATATTTTACAAAAACGTTTTCATTCCTTATATATTCCCCGCTTTTTCCTCCGCTTTTTTCCATAAGGCAGATATCCTTTATCACCATGCCTCTATCGACGGCCTTGCACATGTCATATATAGTAAGACAAGCCACCGACACCGCCGTGAGGGCTTCCATCTCCACCCCGGTTTTGCCAACGGTGGTAACCCGGGCTTCCACGCCGATGGCGCTCTTATCTTCATATATCTGAAACTTTACATCCACACCTGTAAGAAATATATTGTGGCACATGGGTATGATGCGGGAGGTTTCCTTGGCGGCCATGATGCCGGCCACCTGGGAAACCGCCAGCACATCACCCTTTTTCGCCCGGCCCTCCACTATCATCTTTAAAGTTTCGGGCTTCATCTCAATAAATCCCCGGGCCACGGCCACCCGCTCGGTATCCGGTTTTTCGCCTACATTTACCATGCGGGCTCTGCCTTCCTCATCAAAATGTGTAAATTCCATCGTGCTATCCCCCTATCTGCCACATCTTTCGAAAGTGACCCGCATTTTCCTCAGGCTTCATATGATGACATACGGGCTTTTTTAGTAGGGCCTCTTTAAACAACCGTCTGAGGTGCTCATCACCCTTTTTCTCCCGAAGAGCAGTTTTTATATCTATCTCCAGGTCCGATTCCAGGCAGGGCTTCAGCTTACCGTCGGCGGTAAGGCGCACCCGGTTGCAGGCATCACAGAAATGGCGGCTGATGGGGGTTATGAATCCTACGGCTCCGACAGCCCCCGGTGCCCTGTAATATACCGCAGGCCCCGCTCCAGCAGGTGCGCCGGTGGGTATAAGTTTTTCTTTTATCAAGGCTTTTATTTCATCTGCAGAAATATATCTGCCCTGCCCCCATCCCTTTTCCCCCAGGGGCATGAGCTCAATAAACCTGATATAAATCGGATGATTCATGGTAAGATTTACAAAATCCTCAATCTCGTCGTCGTTAAAGCCCTTCACCATCACACAGTTTATCTTAACAGGGATGAGGCCCGTCTCAAGGGCCGACTCTATGCCGCAGAGCACATCGGAAAGTTTTCCCCATCTTGTGATTTTGTGAAACCTTTCGGACTTTAAGCTGTCAAGGCTGATGTTTACCCTATCAAGCCCTGCTTGCTTTAAATCCCGAGCCATGAATGAAAGCAGCGAGCCATTGGTGGTCATGGAAATATCCCTTATGCCGTCTATGGCCCGAAGTTCCCGGATAAAACCCACCACACCCTTTCTCACCAGCGGTTCGCCACCGGTAACTCTGACTTTGGAAATACCCAGGGGGGCTACGGCCTTGACAAACTCCAGAATCTCCTCAAATCTCAGGATGTCCATGTGACTTTTAGATTCCACACCTTTTTCCGGCATGCAGTAAAGGCAGCGGAAATTGCACCTGTCCGTTATGGAAATCCTGAGGTAGTTTATTTCCCTTCCGATGGCATCTTTCATCAAACCGCTCCTCTCTATCATTTTAAACTCGATTCCCCAGGCATTGTCACGGACGGTTCTTCCCACGCGCCGGAGTGTATATGGAAATGTGTCAATGGAACCGTCCCCGTGGCACGATAGTCACTTTGCCCGTATCGCGGGTGTCGTAGCCTCCCAGGGCTTCCACCTTTTGCTTGAATTCATCGGTGTTTATGACCTGAAGCATCTTCTTTACCGAATCCAGATGGTAAAATTCCTCGGGTATAACAAGGTCATACTCTTCCGGCGATATCGGGATAAAGTCCAGGTTAAGGGCATTGGCAGCCGCCAGGATCCCCAGGCCCGCATCGGCGCTGCCTCCAGCCACCGCTGCCGCTACCGCCATATGGGTATATTCCTCCCGGTCATATCCCCGGATTTCATCGGGAGATATCCCCAGCTGCTTTAATTTTAAATCCAGAAGCAGCCTGGTGCCGGCTCCCCTCTGGCGGTTGATGAAAAGTACATCGGGCCTTCTTAAATCCTCGATGCTTTTTATTGCTTTAGGGTTGCCTTTCGGTACCATAATGCCCTGCTGCCGGTAGATGAGATTTACCAGGACTACTCCCTTTTCCAGAAGATACCTTTTTATATAGGGCACGTTGTATTCCCCGGTATCGGGGTCCAGAAGGTGAATGCCCGCCATGTGGCATTCACCCCGCTTTAATGCCATGATCCCTCCCATGCTCCCCACGTGGGCGGAAGAGATATTGAGCTCCGGGTAATATTTTTTGACTTCATTGGCGAGGAGGTCAAGGGTTATATCATGGCTTCCTATTATGACAACGGTGTTTTCAATCTCATATCCTGGCCTCAAAAGCTCCACTTCCACCTGTTCCCCGGCCTCCAGACCTTCCTTTAATGCCGGTATCCTGGCGATGCCGTCGGCTCTCACCATGGACATGATAACACCGGCGCCCCGGGGAAGGGGAGAGGCGCAGACCCGCTCTCCTATACGCCCGAGCTTTACTCTGAGGAATTCCTCGGTGCCGATGGACGACACCACCCGCCGGGACATGACGGCATTTATCTTTTCCGGCTCCGGTTCCGGGATTCCCTGCATCAAATAAATCAATGGCTTCACAAAGAGGTTCATGGTAAGAACCGCCGATACCGGATAGCCGGGAATGCCCATAACAGGTTTTTCGCCTATTCTTCCAAGCATCACGGGTTTTCCGGGCCTTATGGCCACGCCGTGAACCAGCAGTTTACCCAGTTCCGCTATACATGATGAAGTATAGTCCTCAGACCCTGCCGAAGAACCCGCGTTAATTATGACCGCATCAGCTTTTTCCAAGGCTTCCTGAATTTTTTGTTTTATTTTTTCATAATCGTCTTCAACCTTTTCCATCACCAGGGCCTGACCGCCCCATTCTTCCACAAACCCGGCCAGCATAGCAGAATTGTATTCTATGATATCCCCGGGTTTTAAAACCGTCCCAGGGGATACCAGTTCGGTTCCCGTGGGGATTATAGCTACAATCGGTTTTTTCCTCACAGCCACCTGCACATGCCCTCCCGCCAGGATGGCTCCCAGATCCTGGGGCCGCAGCCGGTGATTTTCCGGCACGATGAGTTCAGTGGCCACTATGTCCTCCCCTATCCCCCTCACGTTGTCCCAGGGGGAGTAGGATTTGATTATCTCCACTTCTCCATCACCCACCGGATGGACCTCTTCAATCATTATCACCGTGTCGCATCCGGGGGGAAGGGGGTCCCCGGTGTCAACATATTTAAAGTGGATTCCTTCTTTTAACCTGACGGGATTACTGTCATCGGCTCCGAAGGTATCCTTTGCCGCCACCGCAATGCCATCCATGGCCGCCGCATGGTAATGGGGCGACGAAATTTTAGCAAAAACTGGCTCTGCCGTAACCCTTCCCAGAGCCTTCCGGACATCCAGGATCTCCGGCTCCCGGGACTTTAAAATCCCAGCCTCCTGCAGGTCCTCAAAAAATAACTTCTTTGCTTCTTCCAGAGGCATATTGTCCAGATAAACATCCCTTTTCTTCATATAAAAACTCCTTATATATATTCTATTTATATATATTCTATTTAAGCTTCGTTAAAAAGACAGAACCGTCCCTGTGTCTTTTCCCTTAATATATTTCTACCTCCACCAGTTCGCCTTCTGCCACTCCCTGCTTTTCGGACGGGATACGGGCTAATCCGTGGGACTCTACCATATTGGAAATGAGCCCCGATTTTCCCAGAACCGGCACCGCCCAGAGCTCTTCTCCCCTTTGCTCCAGCTTAACCCTTATAAAATCCTGTCTTCCTGCGGCGGATGCTATATTCCTGGACATCCTGGCATAGACTCTCGTTCCCCCGAAATCTTCGGGCCTTCCCAGCATCGTGGATATAATGGGCCTTACGAGTATTTCAAATATCACCATGGCCGAGACCGGGTGACCGGGAAGACCGATGATGGGCTTGCCATCCACCACTGCCACCACCGTGGGCTTGCCGGGTTTTACCGGAAGGCCGTGGGCCAGCACACCGGGTTTTCCCAGGCTTTCGATAACCTTCACGGTGTGGTCCCTGGCACCCACCGAACTTCCGCCGGACAGGAGCACCATATGGCTCTTTTCCAGGGCGGCTTTTACGGCATCATATAAATCCTCGAAATTATCCCTCACTATGCCCTGCGGTAGGGGCAAACCTCCCCATTTCATCACTTCTCCGCAAATGGCATAGGTGTTTATATCTCTCACTTCCCCGGGCTTAACAGATGATGCAGGAGGCTTTATTTCATCACCGGTGGAAATAACCGATACTGCAGGGGGCTTTACTAATTTTATGCGGTCAATACCCACCGCCGCCAGTGCTCCCAAATCCTGGGGCCTCAACGTATGACCTTTTTTTAGCACCACACTGCCCTTTTTTATATCTTCCCCCTTTTCCACCACGTTTTCTTTCGGCGCCACCGGCTTTTCGGCGCAGAGGATGGTGTCATCCATTAGTTGTGTATATTCCAGCATAACGACGGCGTCAGAACACTCGGGCAGCATGCCGCCGGTGGGTATTTTTGCTGCCTCACCGGTTGAAAGTTTGATTTCTGTTTGCTCACCCATCCTGATTTCGCCCACGAGGGTCAGGAGTGCGGGCATGGATTCGCTAGCCCCGAAGGTGTCCCTGGCCCTCACCGCAAAACCATCTACGGTGGAGCGGTTAAAGGCAGGGATGTCTTCCGGTGAAACAATGTCCTCCGCCAGCACCCTGTTGTAAGCCTGGAGTAAGTTCGCTTCCTCAATTTCGGGCTTATAGCCCTCCAGATGTTTTTTCAAAATCTCTTTCACCTGTTCTACGGTGACAGCACTGAATAAAGCCAATGGATTCATTCCTTTCGTGATAAGGCGTAACCTGCCCGCAAAATACAGTTGAAATATATATTCTACAATTTTTAATATTATCCTTCTTTTATTTCGTATGAAGGAATAATATTAATTGTGTCGAATCAATTTATCAAGCCGGATGAAAACGGACCAAAAATGGAGGTTTTATATTGTTACAGCATCAGGAAAAAAGCATGGATGAAAAAAGAAAGCTTGCCATCAATTTTTATGCCATCAGTTTTGATGCTATCTTTTTCAACATTTCCTCGGCCTTTCTGGACCCGGGCACGGTGATACCGTCTTTTGTGAGCATGCTGACAAATTCCCCCATATTGATCGGACTTACCACCACCATCAGGAACTGCGGATGGTTTTTACCACAACTGCTGGTAGCCCACCGGGTGGAAAGCCTTCCCTACAAAAAGCCCGTGGTACTCTGGGCCGGCGGTAGCCTCCGGCTCTCCATCGGCATCATGGCGTTTTCAGCGCTGCTGGCAGCCAGAAATCCGGGCCTTGCCTTGAGCTTATTTTACCTGTTTTTTGTCATACTGTCCTTTTCTGATGGCATAACGGGAGTGCCGTGGATTGACATTTTCGCGAAATCCATCCCTCCCAGTAGCAGGGGCAGGTACTATGCCCTGACCCAGTTGTTGGGCGGAAGCCTGGCTTTTGGAGCCGGTTTCCTTATAAAAAATATCCTGGACAGTAAAGACTTTGTCTTTCCTAACAATTATTTTATCATTTTTATGATGGGTTTTATCCTTGCCGCCATGTCTTTTATTTCTTTTATCCGGGTAAGGGAAAACATATCCGAAACAAAGCCGGGTCAGGAGGATTTAAGGGTTTTTTTAAGCAAAATCCCGGTTTTATTAAAAAGCGACATGACCCTGAGGAAACTCATTCTGATTAATACCCTGGTGAGGTTTTTTTTCCTGCCTCTGCCCTTTTATGTCATTTTCGCCAGGGAAAACCTGGGGCTCTCCAATGACGTGGTGGGGTTTTTCGTATCTTCCCAGATGCTGGGATATGTGCTGGCCGGAGTGGTTCTCGGTAGAATCAACGACTACAGTGGAAGCAGGATGGTTATCTTGATAACCGGTTTTGCAACAACGCTTCAGCCTGTTCTGGCTCTCGCCAGTTACTGGCTGCATTTGAAGGGCTATCCTTTTATCCTGCTTTACACCGCCATCTTTGCATCTATTGGAATAACTTACAGCGGAGTCTGGGTGGGTATATTCAATTATCTTTTAAAAATCGCCCCCGAAGAAAAAAGGCCATTATACATAGGTCTCTTGAACACAGTGACCGCCCCCACTACATTTCTTCCAATAATAGGGGGGCTTGTGATAAATAATTTTAATTACACATTTTTATTTATAATGACTTTCGCCATTGTCTTTACCGGCTTTATACTGTCGTTTACCATAAAGGAACCAGATATCATACAAAAAAAATTATAAAAATACCTCACTTTGTTAGTGACAATTTATGAAAACTGGATTATAATAAAAAATAAAATTTATACTTAAATCTTTTCGGTGGGAGTGTACCTAGGGTTCCGGCAATAAGCGGCAGGTCCAAGCGGTACAGCAAGAAATTGTACACCGTGGGTATAAAAGACCCCAGCGGTAGGTTCCACCTGTATTTTGTCATGGGTGAAACTGCCGTTTTTATTTTTCCGGGAGGTGGTGATTAAAGTATTATTATTGTTTTCAATATCCTTTAATGTGGTAATATTTTAATTATTTTACATTAAAAGGGGGATCTTTATGTTTAAACTTTCAAAAACCCTGGCTTTAACCATCGTAATTGCGTTGACAATCCTGGCGCTGGCCGGATGCGGGCAAACACAATCCACCGGTTCTTCCAGTTCTTCAAGTTCGGATTCTTCCCAGCAGGCAAAAAGTGATGATGTAATCAAAATCGGTACACTCGGACCTCTTACGGGAAATACCGCCACCTATGGTATAAGCACCAAAAACGGCGTAGAGGTGGCCGTGGATGAGGTAAATAAAGCCGGTGGCATCAACGGAAAACAGGTAAAACTATTTTCCGAAGATACCCGCGGAGACCAGACCGAAGCCGCCAATGCAGCCACAAAACTCATCGAACAGGATAAGGTCATAGCCATTGTAGGTGGTGTGTTGAGCTCCGAGACCATGACCGCCGGACCAATAGCCAACGATGCTAAAGTCGTAATGATTTCTTCTTCTTCAACGGCTTCAGGAATCCCGGATATAGGAGACTATATCTTCAGAAACTGTCTTTCTGACGATGTACAGGCCACACAGCTTGCCGAATATGCTGCCAAAGACCTGGGGCTTAAGAAATTCGCCATAATGTTCACAAACAATGACTATGGCCTTTCGCTCAAAAACGCCTTTGAGAAGAAAGCCAAAGAAGTAGCGCAGGTGGTGGACATAGAAACATACAACGACGGCGAAAGTGATTTCAGAGCTCAGCTCACCAAGATAAAAGGATTCAATCCCGATGCCCTTTATATTGCAGGATACTACACCGAGGCAGCGAAAATTGCCCAGCAGGCTCAGGAACAGGGATTAAAGGTCCAGATCCTGGGAGCCGACGGATTCTACTCTCCCAAGCTGGTAGAGCTCGGCGGCAAAGCCGTGGAAGGAGCCATCTTCACCGCAGGATTTTTTGCAGATGACCCAGCCGAAGCCGTGCAAAACTTTGTAAAAGCCTACAAAGAAAAATATAACGCCGAGCCCGACATGTTCGCCGCCCAGGCTTATGACGCAGCCAAGATCCTGCTTTCCGCCATAAAGAACGCCAATGGAGCCGGCGGAGAAGCACTGCAGGCCGAAATGGCCAAGACCAGGGATTTTCCTGGTATCACCGGAAACACATCCTTTGCTGAAAACGGCGATGCTGTAAAGGATATCATCATATTGAAGGTTGAAAACGGCAAATTCACAAAGCTCCGTTAAAAACAAAATTCCGTCAAAACATGGGTCAATGGACGCCCCGCGTCCATTGACTTTCCCATTTAGAAAGGAATGGATAACCTCATGTTCTTTTCGCAGTTTTTCGCGCAGGTTATAAACGGTTTGACACTGGGAAGCACTTATGCCCTCATAGCTCTGGGTTACACCATGGTCTACGGCATCCTGGAACTTATAAATTTTGCCCACAGCGAAATTTATATGACAGGCGCTTTTGTGGGCTTGATGATGGTCACTGTTTACAAACTTCCTTTTGCCATAGCGTTGCTGGCGGGAATGGCCGGTTCCTGTATTCTGGGAGTAGTCATTGAGAAAGTGGCTTACAAGCCTTTAAGAAAGGCAAACCGTATAGCACCCCTCATCAGTGCCATAGGAGTATCCATATTTTTACAAAATGCTGCGCTGCTTGCTGCGGGGCCTCAGGCAAGAGCATTCCCTGCTAATTTTAAAATCACAGGTTTAAATTTTGGTATTATCCAGATTTCTTCCCTGCAGCTTTTAATACTGATAATATCCGTCTTTCTCATGGTAGGACTTCATTTTCTCATACAGAAAACCAAAATCGGGCAAGCCATGAGGGCAACGGCCCAGGATAAGGAAACCGCCCAG